>CAMBGS010000035.1 GCA_945866305.1 Bifidobacterium breve | reverse complement strand
CTAGACACGTTTAAAACTCATTTCGATACCTGGTTCTCAGAAAGATCTTTACACGATGGCGGAAGTGTCGAACATGGCCTAGCTAAGTTGCGGACACAAGGACATGTCTTTGAAGTTGATGGCGCAACCTGGCTGCGCACAACTGATTTTGGTGATGATAAAGATCGAGTTTTGGTTAAAGCCAATGGCGATTTAACTTACTTCTCATCTGATACTGCTTATTACATCAATAAGCGCGAACGTGGCTTTGATATATGCATCTACATGCTGGGCGCAGACCACCACGGCTACACCCATCGTTTAAAGGCTATTTCGGCTTGCGCGGGCGATAATCCGGAATACAACATTCAAATTTTGATCGGGCAACTTGTAAAAATTATGGAGGGTGGAGAAGAGGTAAAACTCTCTAAGCGCGCCGGCACGATAATCACCCTGGAAGAGTTAGTTGAAAAAGTTGGCGTCGATGCCGCGCGTTACACGCTAATTCGTTATCCAGTTGATACCCCGATGGTTATGGATATAGATGTTTTAAAGCGGAACACTAATGAGAATCCAGTTTATTACGTGCAATATGCGCACGCGCGAATTGCTGCGGTATTGCGTAATGCAGCAGAGTTAAAGATTCCATCGGGGTTAGAAAACTTTGATCCCACACAACTTATCCATGACCGTGAAAATGAACTTTTAGGTTCACTTGCCGAATTTCCAAGAATTGTTGCCGGTGCTGCCGAACTGCGTGAACCGCATCGAGTGGCGCGCTATCTCGAGGAGCTAGCCGGGGTTTATCACGGGTTCTATGCCGATTGCCGCGTGCTGCCTATGGGAGATGAGCCAATTACATCTCTGCACAGCGCTCGAATTAATTTGTGTGCAGCAACTCTGCAAGTACTGAAGAATGGTCTTGAATTACTTGGCGTCAGCGCGCCAGAAAGGATGTAAACCATGTGGTCGAGAAATATCTCATTCACCAATGGTGAACTCCACCTGTCTGGAATATCAGCGTCGAAATTAGCTAAAGAATATGGAACACCAACTTTCTTTATCGATGAAGCAGATTTCCGGGAACGTGCAATCGGTTGGAATAACGCGCTACGTGATGAGTTTGGGTCACACGCCGGAACTGTTTACTACGCGGCAAAGGCATTTATCTCCGTTGCAGTGGCGCAGTGGATTAAAGATTGTGGAATCGGAATCGATGTCTGTACAGGTGGAGAGCTTGCTGTAGCACTAGCAGGTGGTATCGACCCAGCGAAGATTGAAGTACACGGAAATAACAAATCATTATCTGAGATAGACCGCGCAGTTTCGGTTGGCGTTAAAACTATTGTTATGGACTCACTACACGAAATAGATCGTGTGGGGGCGCTGGCGCGTAAGCACAATAAGGTTCAGGGAGTTATGTTGCGTCTAACTCCCGGAATTCAAGCACACACTCACGAATCTATTTCAACAGCGCATGAAGATGTGAAATTTGGATTTTCAATTGCAAGTGGCGCCGCTTGGGCAGCAGTTGAAGCAGTACTTGCTCATCCAGAACTTGAACTACGTGGATTTCATTCACATATCGGTTCGCAAATATTTGGAACCGAATCATTTCAACTTGCCGCAGATCGCCTAATCTCACTGCTTGCTAAGTATCGTGATGTCTATGGAAAAGAACTTCCAGAACTAGATCTAGGTGGCGGTTATGGAATTGCCTATCTGCCTGAAGATGAAACTCTAGAACCAGGCGAGGTCATGCCTGCGCTACGTAGCGCTGTTACCAATGCCTGCGAAAAACATAAATTGAGCATTCCAATCATTTCTATCGAACCCGGTCGCGCGATCGTTGGACCTACAACATTTACATTGTATGAAGTTGGAACCACTAAAGACGTTGTACTTGAAAATGGAGCGATTCGTCGTTATATCTCAGTAGATGGTGGAATGAGTGACAATATCCGCCCATCTTTATATGACGCGCAATATCACGCAGTCATTGCCCAACGCTCCTCAACTGCAAAATCAATTTCTTCTCGTGTGGTTGGCAAGCATTGCGAAACAGGCGACATTGTTATTCGTGATATTTCACTCCCAGCAGATATTGCCCCTGGTGATTTGATTGCAATTCCTGCAACTGGCGCATACGGGCGAAGCATGGCAAGTAATTACAACCACGTGCCCCGCCCTCCAGTTGTTGCTGTAAATAATGGAAAAGCCCGCGTAATCATCCGTCGCGAAAATGAGGCAGATCTGCTCGCACTTGATGTGAAAGAATAGGCAGATGAGCCCAGCAGATAAGCCTGTACGTATCGGCATGCTCGGTTGCGGCGTCGTCGGAAGTTCAGTCGCGCGCCTTTTACTGGCAGATACAGCAGAGCTTTCAACTCGTGCGGGCGTAAAAATTGAATTAGCGCGCATTGCAGTGCGCACAATTAAGCCTTACGAAGGAATCAACCCGGCGCTCTTTACTACTGATCCTTTCTCAGTTGTGAATGATCCAGAAATCGATTTAATTATTGAAGTAATTGGTGGCATTGAACCAGCGCGTGAATTGATTATGACTGCGATCGAAAACCGTAAATCAGTAGTGACTGCAAATAAAGCCCTCTTGGCGAGCCACGGAGCTGAAATGTTTACTGCGGCTTATGCCAAGGGTGAAGATATTTACTACGAAGCATCAGTTGCCGGAGCTATCCCAATTATTCGCCCAATGCGTGATTCACTTGCTGGTGATTTCGTGACTCGTTTGATGGGCATCGTAAATGGCACAACAAATTACATCTTGACTAAAATGCATGAAGATAACCGTGAATTTGCCGATGTCTTAAAGGAAGCACAAGCGCTAGGTTATGCAGAAGCGGATCCAACTGCAGATATCGAAGGCTTTGATGCTGCAGCTAAAGCTGCAATTCTCTCCGGGCTTGCCTTTCACACACGCGTAACCGTCGAAGATGTTTATCGTGAAGGAATATCCAAGATCACTCTTGAAGATGTGAACATTGCTAAGTCAATGGATCACGTCATTAAACTTCTGGCAATTGCAGAGTTAACTCCTGCCGATGAAATTTCAGTTCGCGTACACCCGGTTATGTTGCATAAGAGCCACCCACTTGCTTCAGTTCGCGATGCATACAACGCAGTATTTGTTGAAGCAGAATCAGCTGGATCGCTGATGTTCTATGGTCGCGGAGCCGGTGGTGCCCCAACAGCGTCTGCAATTTTGGGCGATGTCGTTGCAGTTGCGCGCCACATTGCACTTAACTCAGTTGGCCAACGAGAGACAGACTATGCCGATCGTGATATCGCATCGATTGAAAGCACAAAAACTAAGTTCTTAATTCGCCTTGAAGTAGCCGATAAAGCGGGTGTTTTAGCGGCAATCGCTACTGTATTTGCCAATCACGGCGTATCAATTCAGACAGTTAACCAAGCTGGGCGAAATAACGATGCAGAAGTAACAATCGTCACTCACCGCGCAACTGAAGGTGAACTCAAAGCAACTGTTGCATCGCTTAAAGCAATGGATATGGTTAACAAGATTTCAAGTGTGATCCGCGTTGAAGGAGCGATGCCAGCATGAGTTTATTTAAAGCCAAGAAATCTGGTGCGCATCAATGGCGTGGAGTAATTGAGGAATATCGTGATCGCTTGCCAGTAAGTGCCAAGACTCCAATAGTCTCTTTACGCGAAGGTGGCACTCCACTTATTTATGCGTGCTACCTCTCTGAACTTCTCGGAAACGATATTTGGCTAAAGTACGAAGGCACTAATCCAACGGGTTCATTTAAAGATCGCGGAATGACCATGGCGATCTCTAAAGCAGCCGAAGACGGTGCCAAGGCGGTTATTTGTGCATCTACCGGAAATACTTCAGCAAGTGCTGCGGCGTATGCAACTAAAGCGGGAATGATTTCCGCAGTGTTGATTCCGGCAGGAAAGATTGCAACTGGAAAACTTGCGCAAGCAGTTATTCACGGCGCACAAATTTTGCAGGTGGCAGGAAACTTTGATGATTGCTTAACTCTGGCGCGCGAACTATCGGAAAATTACCCAGTCGCACTTGTTAACTCGGTGAATCCATATCGAATTGAAGGTCAAAAGACTGCTGCTTTTGAAGTAATCGATATGTTGGGATTTGCACCAGATATTCATGCTCTGCCAGTTGGCAACGCTGGAAATATCACTGCATACTGGAAGGGCTATAACGAATACCGTAAGGATGGTATTTCTAACTCTCTTCCACAAATGTTTGGGTTCCAAGCTGCAGGTGCCGCACCCCTAGTTAAGGGAAAGCCAGTGTTAAAACCTGAAACTATTGCAACAGCGATCCGCATTGGAAATCCAGCATCTTGGGATCAAGCGATTGAAGCGCGCGATAAATCAGGCGGAGTAATTGACTCTGTTACTGATAAAGAAATATTGGCGGCTTATGCACTAGTTGCTGGCAAAGAAGGTGTCTTTGTCGAGCCTTCATCTGCTGCTGGTATCGCTGGCTTAATTAAGTATAAGAAGGCCGGCAAACTGCCGAAAGGTAAGAAAATTGTTATCACAGTCACTGGCCACGGGTTAAAAGATATTTCATGGGCTCTAGAAAAATTTGCTAAGCCAAAGATTGTTAAAGTTAACGCCGCCGCTGCCGCAAAGGCGTTGGGTCTAAAGTAAGCGTTATGGCTAAACCAACATTTAAAGCCAATCCAATTCAAGTTCAGGTCCCGGCAACTAGCGCCAATTTAGGTCCTGGCTTTGATTCATTTGGTTTAGCTCTTGGCATGCACGATCGATATGTTGCGCAGATTTTAGACGACGCTGGTTTAGATATAGATGTAACCGGTGAAGGTGCTGATGAAGTTCCACGCACCGATAAGAATTTGCTCGTTAAGGCAATGTATAAAGGCTTTGATTTCCTTGGTGGCAAACCTAAAGGTATTGCAGTTCGCGCCTTAAATGTAATTCCACACGGTCGCGGCCTCGGTTCTTCGGCAAGTGCGATCGTTGGAGGATTATCACTAGCGCGCGCTTTGGTTCTAACTGGGCTCGATAAAATGAACGATGAAAAATTATTGCAACTAGCAACTGAGATGGAAGGCCATCCCGACAACGTAGCTGCCGCACTTTACGGAAACGCGGTTGTTGCGTGGCAAGAAGATCAGCACGGCAAGAGCGTTGCCCAAGCCATTTCATTGAGCGTTGATACTCGAATTCGCGCGATCGCATTTATTCCATCTACCGCCGTCGCCACAGCGAAGGCGCGCAAGATGTTGCCTGAGACAATCCCACATCGCGATGCGGCAAAAAATTCTGCTAACTCTGCACTATTAGTTCACGCACTCACATTGCGCCCGGATCTGCTCTTCAGAGCAACCGAAGATTTCTTGCATCAGTCTTATCGCAGTGAAGCAATGCCAGCGTCGTTTGCACTTCTAAATAAGTTGCGCGGAGCAGGGGTTGCTGCATTTATCTCAGGAGCTGGCCCAACTGTCCTTGCCTTACATACAGGTAGTGAATCTGATGTAGCCGAATTGATTCGTGCTGCAGGCAGCAAATTTGAAGCTAAATCCTTAGAGATTTCTCGCACTGGAGCGACGATTCTTTAGCCAATTCTCTAGTTTTGCAGCCCGCCTCAGCGGGGTGCTATGGTTACCCCACTTGCTCAGCCGGAAGTTACGGTGAAAGTCGGCAGGTAATCAATTCCAAATCACCAGGCTTAGCGCTTTTACGATCTCAAGGTCGTAGACGAAGCCCCAACTGAAAAGATAGAGATGACAGATCAAGATCAAGTCAAGGACGTAGAACCAATTCGTTCAAATAGTCCTGAACTAGCCGCAATGAGCCTTCCTAAGTTAAAGGAAGTTGCCGCGCAACTAGGCATCGATGGCGCAACAAAACTTAAGAAAGATGCACTTGTAACTGCGATTGCAGATTTACAGGCCGCAAACCGCGAAGCCGCTAAGGCCGAACGCGAAGCACGCCGCGAAGCACGCAATGCGAAGAAGAATTCCAGCCGCGAAAACTCACAGAGTAATTCAAGTGATGATGACGGCGATGATGAAGGGCCAAACGAGAGTAACGATAATGGCCCACGCGATAACGACCGCAACTTTGCTGGTCGCGATCGTGGTCGTGGCCGTGATCGCAACCGTGGCCGTGATCGCAACCGCGACCGTGCACCACGCGAAGAACGCGAACCTGTAATTGGTGAGGATGACGTATTAGTTCCGGTCGGCGGCCTCGTTGACATTATGGATAACTATTCATTTATTCGCACAGGCGGATATCTTCCAGGTCCAAACGATGTTTATGTCTCACAGCAACAAGTACGCAAGTACGGACTACGTAAAGGCGATGTTGTAACCGGTCAAGTGCGTCAAGCGCGCGAAGGTGAACAGCGTCAGAAGTACAACCCACTTATTACTCTCGAAACAATAAATGGCGTAACTCCTGATGAAGCGCGCGGTCGCGTCGAATTCGGCAAATTGGTGCCGCTTTACCCACAAGAGCGTCTGCGTCTTGAAACTGAACCAAATATTTTGACCACTCGCGTAATCGATTTGATTGCGCCAATTGGTAAAGGCCAGCGCGGACTTATTGTTTCGCCACCAAAAGCCGGTAAGACAATGGTCTTGCAGGCGATTGCAAATGCGATCACAACAAATAATCCAGAGTGTCACTTGATGGTTGTGCTAGTTGATGAGCGCCCAGAAGAAGTTACCGATATGCAGCGCTCTGTTAAGGGTGAAGTTATCGCCTCAACATTTGATCGACCAGCCGATGATCACACCACGATTGCAGAACTTGCGATCGAACGCGCGAAGCGCTTGGTTGAACTCGGTCACGATGTTGTTGTTCTGCTCGATTCAATTACTCGTTTGGGTCGCGCCTATAACATTGCAGCACCTGCCTCAGGTCGCATACTTTCTGGTGGTGTTGATTCAGCTGCGTTATATCCACCAAAGAAGTTCTTCGGTGCCGCACGTAATATTGAAGATGGCGGATCGCTAACCATTCTTGCAACCGCGCTCGTTGATACTGGCTCTCGTATGGATGAAGTTATCTTCGAAGAGTTCAAGGGCACCGGAAATATGGAGCTCATTCTTGATCGCCGCATGGCAGATAAGCGCATCTTCCCAGCGGTAAACGTTGTTGCATCAGGAACACGCAAGGAAGAAATCCTTATGGGAACTGAAGAACTTAACATTGTCTGGAAGTTGCGTCGCGTACTTCACGCCCTTGAACCTCAAGCTGCGCTGGAACTATTGCTCGAGAAGATGAAGGGCACTAAGTCCAACGTTGAGTTCTTGATGCAGATCCAGAAGACAACTTCTGGTCCAAACGAGGGTTAAGCCCAAAGTTCGCTAATCCCACCGTCTGACCGCAAGACTTTCACAAAGACTTCACAAGGTCTAGGCGCAATATCTCCTTATCAGCAAGCCACCCGGTGAGCGATGAGGGAGATGAAAATGTCAGCAACTAAGAAGTTTCTAGCAACAGCAATTATCGCAACATCACTATTTGGCGGAGTCTCATCCGCATCTGCTGCAGATACTAAAGATGCAGCTATCGCTCGCGCTCAAGCACAAGCAGCGTTTCAGTCACAAATGAGCGCTCATCTAAACGCACACCGCGCAATTGTTGATGCACTCCGCGCAGCAAATGCAAAGGCGTTATCAGATTTTCAAGCAGCACTTGCAACAGTAACAACTGATGCAGAGTTAAAAGCTGCCAAAGATGCACGCAAAGCGGCAGTAACAGCTGCAGCGGCAACAGCAAAAGCGGCAACAGCTGCTTTGGTAAAACCAACAAAGCCAGCTAAAGCACCAAAAGCACCAAAGGCTTAAATCTTTCTCGAGTTAGGGACAAGTAAGCCGCAAGATCTGTGCGTCCCCCGCACGGATTTTGCGGTTTTCTCTTTTCGCGAGAGGATAGGCACCTAGCCATATCCCATGGTGATGCCCTGGTTCACCGCTGAAATGCGGACCCAGACATAGAAAAGGAAAACGAATGAAGCCAGAGATCCACCCAGAATATAAAGAGACCCAAGTAACTTGTGGTTGCGGTGAAAAGTTTGTAACCCGCTCAACTGTTGCTAGCGGATCTATCTACGTTGAAGTTTGTTCAGTCTGCCACCCGTTCTACACAGGTAAGCAGCGCATCCTCGATACTGGTGGACGCGTCGCTAAGTTCGAAGAGCGTTTCGGAAAAGCAGCAGCTAAGTAGCTTTCGAAAGAGACCGCTTCGCAGCCATAAAGGTTGCGGCGCGGTCTCTTTATTTTTATCTTGATTTTTATCTTGTATTAATTAGCTCAACTACAGAAAGGAGAAGCCAGATGAGTAACGATCGCTTTGCATCCGCCCATGAAATGGTGCGCGAATATCAAGAACTTGAAAAACAGATGGCTGATCCTTCAATCCACGAAGATCAAGGCAAGGCCCGCCAACTCGGTCGTCGCTATGCCCAGCTTGGTCCCGTAGTCGCTGGCTTTAACGCTTGGAAATCTGCGGCAGATGATTTAGAAGCAGCGAAAGAGATGGCGGCGGAAGATCCTTCGTTTGCCTCCGAGATTCCTGCGATGGAAGAAAGCGTTGAAGCCGCCGCAGATAAATTGGAAGAACTCTTATTGCCACGTGATCCTAATGATGATCGCGATGTGATTATTGAAGTTAAAGCCGGTGCAGGTGGCGATGAATCAGCGCTCTTCGCCGGTGATTTAGTCCGTATGTATCAACGTTATGCCGAAAAGCGTAATTGGAAAGTTGAGATCATTGATATGACTGAATCTGATCTCGGTGGCTATAAGGATATTTCTATGGCGATTAAATCAAAGGGAACTCCTGAACCCGGAACAACTCCTTATGCACGATTGAAATTTGAAGGCGGAGTACACCGCGTGCAACGCGTTCCAGAAACCGAAAGCCAAGGTCGAATTCATACATCTGCTGCTGGTGTGCTTGTTCTGCCTGAAGCAGAAGAAGTTGATGTTGAGTTAAATATGAACGATGTTCGCGTAGATGTTTACCGTTCATCTGGCCCGGGCGGACAGTCGGTTAACACCACGGACTCGGCGGTCCGGTTGACCCACGTTCCAACGGGAATCGTGGTCTCTTGTCAGAATGAAAAGTCACAGCTGCAAAATAAAGAGTCAGCGCTTCGTATTCTGCGCGCGCGTTTGCTCGCTGATGCACAAGAGAAGGCAGAAGCTGCAGCAATGGCCGAACGCAAGAGCCAGGTTCGCACCGTAGATCGATCAGAACGTATCCGCACCTATAACTATCCCGAAAACCGCTTGAGCGATCACCGCGTAAATTACAAATCAAATAATTTGGATTCAGTTTTAAATGGTGAGTTAGATGATGTTGTTCAGGCACTTCTTGATGCTGATAAAGCTGCGAAACTTTCTTCTACGAATTAATTACGAAAATGAGCGATATCAAGCCCTTGTTGCGTTCGGCGAAAGAACGGTTAGCCGCATCTGATATCCAAGAAGTTGATGCCGAACATCTCTTTGCTTACGTTTTGGGTATTTCGCGGATGGATCTTCATAACTCTGTAAAGGTGGAAGCAACGCTAAAAGCGCTCGGTGATTTTGGGGTTATTGAAGATACCTTCGCAAAGTTGATCTCCCGGCGAGCAGCGCACGAACCTTTGCAGTACCTAACCGGTATAGCGTATTTCCGACATCTAGAGATTGAAGTTGGCCCAGGTGTTTTAGTACCGCGTCCAGAAAGTGAATTACTTGTTGATGCGGTGCTAAATCACATTGCAAATTTAGAGAAGACAATTGCTGGTGAGATTTCGGTAATTGATCTAGGTGCAGGATCTGGCGCGCTAGCCTTGGCTATTGCAACGGAAGCGCCACGTTCACGAGTAATTGCAGTTGAAAAAAGTGTCGATGCGATTAGTTGGTTAAAGAAGAACGTGGCAAAGATTTCCGAAAATGTGCGCGTAGTTGAAGGTGATGTCACAGATGTTTTACCTGGCGTTAAGTGCGACATTGTTATTGCCAATCCTCCTTATGTTCCGAATAACCAGACATTGCCGCGCGATGTCGCAGAACATGAGCCGCATATTGCCCTCTTCGGCGGAGCGACAGGCTTAGAAATGCCAAAGATATTTATAGATGCGGCAGCCCGCTTATTAAAGCGCGGGGGAGTCTTGGCAATTGAACATACCGAAGAGCAAGGTGTGGCGATAGATGCGCTGCTATCTCGCGATTTTGTTGACATTGCACTTCATCAAGATTTAACTGGTCGTCCACGTTGGACTTCTGCGGTTAGGAAATAAATGGCGCGCCACGATCTTTTAAAAGGCGACTTATCTGAGCACGTTGCAACTGCGGTTGCCGCGCTAAAAGATGGCTATGTGATTGTGGCACCGTTAGAACATAGTTACGCGCTGATCACTGATGCTTTTATGCATGATGCCGTGCGCGCGATGCACGTTTTACGTGGAGATGCGCCGGGAGTTGCTGCACAAGTTGCAATTTCTAATCGGGATTTAATAGATGGAATCGCTCGCGAAGTTTCCGCCGACGCTCGACTGCTGATGCAGAATTTTTGGCCAGGTTTACTTTCATTAAATCTAAAACCTCAAGCTGGGCTCAATTGGGATTTAGGTGATGGAAATACCCTTGATCAAATCAGTGTGCGAATTCCAAATTCACAATTTATTTTGGAAGTTGTAAAAAAATCAGGCCCAGTAGCGATAGCTAGCGCGGCTCTATCTGGCAGCGCTGCAATTAACGATGCAGCGGATGTTACATATTTGGATGCAGATGTTGCAGCGATTTTCACGACCGGGGTGCTTCCCAAAGGAGGAGTAAGTACCGTTATAGATCTCACAGGGATCAGAACGCGGATCGTGCGGGAAGGCGCTATCTCACGTAGCGAAATTACCGCCCTCTTACCCGACATTTCTCACGAGTAAGGCTTAGGCTTGCGCGCATGAGTTCAGAGACTTTCTACGGCCCTGATTTTGCGCTGCTTAGCCAACAAGACCCTGACGTTGCTGCGGTCTTACTCTCTGAATTAAAACGCCAGCAAACCAATTTGCAATTAATTGCATCTGAAAATTTCACCTCTCGTGCTGTTCTAGCCGCACTTGGCTCAACTCTCTCCAACAAATACGCCGAGGGTTATCCCGGAAAACGTTACTACGGTGGTTGTGAAGAAGTAGATAAGGCAGAAGTTATTGCTATTGATCGCGCAAAATCCTTATTCGGTGCCGAACATGCCAACGTACAGCCACACTCTGGAGCCAGCGCTAACGTCGCGGTTTATCAAGCATTTACCAAACCTGGTGACACAGTTCTTGCAATGTCACTGCCACATGGTGGCCATCTAACGCACGGTTCACCAGTTAACTTTTCTGGAAAGTGGTTTAACGTTGAGTCATATGGAGTTCGCCAAGATAACGAACTCATTGATTATGACGAACTTCGCGATATCGCTATTCGTACCAAGCCAAAGATGATCTGCTCTGGCGCAACTGCTTACCCATCACTAATTGACTTTGAAAAGGTTCGCGCAATCTGCGATGAAGTTGGCGCAATTATGTGGGTGGATGCCGCGCACTTCATTGGATTGGTGGCCGGTAAAGCGATTCCATCGCCAGTTCCATTTGCAGATGTTGTTTCATTTACAACGCATAAAGTTTTACGTGGACCTCGTGGCGGCATGATCTTGGCAAAGGCTGAACACGCCGCCGCCATTGATAAGGCTGTTTTCCCAGGTATGCAGGGCGGCCCAATCATGTCTGCCGTTGCTGGCAAGGCAATCGCACTTGCTGAGTGTGCAACCCCGGCTTATCAAAAGTATGCCAAGGATGTAATTGTTAACGCCAAAGCCTTAGCGGCAGCCCTTGAAGCAGAAGGTATGCGCGCAGTATCGGGTGGAACACAAACTCACTTAGCGCTGATGGATATTCGCGCCACCGGCGTTACTGGAAAAGTTGCAGATGAGCGATGTGGCCTAGCCGGAATTGTTATGAATAAGAATTCCATTCCTTATGATCCAGAGAAGCCAGGAATTACCAGCGGAATCCGCGTTGGAACTCCAGCAACAACGACACAAGGTATGGGCGTTGCGGAGATGAAGACCATTGCATCATTTATTGCGCGTGCGATTAAGACAGATGACGCCAACACCTTGGCCACAATTAAATCTGAAGTACACGCACTAACTGCGCGCTTCCCAATTTACACAGCGTAAGGTAATAATCGCGTGCGCGAATACCTGGTAACTCTGCTACTAGCAGCCGCGCTTTGTTACATCATCACACCACTGGTCCGTAAATGGGCGCTGCATTTCGGTGCTGTCGCACAAATTCGAAAGCGCGATATCCACGTTGTACCAACGCCACGTTGGGGTGGATTGGCGATGTGGCTATCAATGTCTGCCACCTTTTTAATCGTTGGTAATTTGGAGCTTGTCGGAAAATCTTTTGGGCGTGATGCTCAAGGAATTTTCTTAGCTGGCACATTCCTGGTTTTGCTGGGAATGCTCGATGATAAATATGAGTTAGATGCGATTACCAAGTTGGCTGGGCAAGCTTTAGCGGCGGGCATTTTGTTGCTTTATGGAATTCAAATTCTGTGGTTGCCAATTAATGGCGTAACTATGTTGCCGCCAAGTGTTGGTCAATTGCTTACCGTATTGATAGTGCTCATCACCATTAACGCGGTCAATTTTATTGATGGCTTAGATGGATTAGCCGCTGGAATTGTGGCGATTTCAGGTTCTGCCTTCTTCGCCTTTGCTTACTTACTGACAGTGGTTTATGGCTTTAATCGCGCTGGCGCTCCATCGCTTATAACCGCGATCGCAGTCGGTGTGTGTTTAGGTTTCTTGCCACATAATTTTTATCCTGCGCGAATTTTTATGGGAGATTCGGGATCAATGTTCTTAGGGTTAATGCTCGCCGCTTCTGCAATTACCTTGACCGGACAAGTCGATCCAAATGCAATCAGCGAAGAAAAGCTTGGGCCTGCACTCTTGCCTCTGCTCCTACCATTTGCGGTTCTTGCTATTCCATTAGCTGATTTAACGCTTGCAATCTTTCGCCGCATCCGCGCGGGTAAATCTCCATTTACTTCAGATAAAGAACATCTGCATCATCGCATCATGCGTGCAGGTAACACCCAGGTACGTACTGCGGGAATTATGTATTTATGGACCGCAACGATTGCATTCCCAGTAAGCGTCTCTGCTTTTGCACCGCTCTGGGTCTCAGCAGTTTTTGCAGGCGCTATGCTGGCATTTACGATTTTCTTCAGCCGAGGTAAATCCAAATCTTTTCGCAATCTAGAAAGTGCAGA
>CAMBGS010000034.1 GCA_945866305.1 Bifidobacterium breve | reverse complement strand
CGCGATGATCCGCTCAAAGGGCGAAGCAGGTACGGGCGATGTATCGAATGCAATGATGCATATGCGCAAAATTGGTGGCGAAATTCGTCGCCTCTCTTCAATGCGCGAAGATGAACTTTATGTTGCGGCAAAAGAGCTGCAAGCTCCATTTGCCTTGGTAAAAGAAGTTGCTGAAACCGGCAAACGTCCCGTCGTTCTATTTACCGCCGGTGGAATTGCGACACCAGCAGATGCTGCTCTAATGATGCAGATGGGCGCTGATGGAGTGTTTATCGGTTCCGGAATCTTCAAATCTGGAGATCCTGCTACTCGTGCAGCTGCTTGCGTTAAGGCGACAACTTTCTTTGAAGATGCCAAGGTCCTAGCGGATGTTTCTCGTGGGTTAGGAGATGCGATGGTTGGAATCAACGTCGCAGATCTTCCTGCACCTCATCGCTTAGCCGACCGCGGCTGGTAACTCTTTAACTCAAAATGAAGATTGGTGTTCTCGCGCTGCAAGGCGATTTTCGGGAACATATTCAGGCGGTAAAGATTTCAGGCCATGCTGGTTTGACCGTGCGACGCCCGGAAGAATTGGCAGAGATTGACGCGCTGATTCTGCCTGGCGGTGAGTCAACAACTATTGCACTTCTTGCGCAAACTTTTAATCTCCTTAAACCAATAAGAGAGCGAATCGCTGCGGGTATGCCGGTTTACGGCTCTTGTGCCGGAATGATCTTGTTGGCGGATCGAATTCTTGATGGAGCTCAAGATCAAGCAACATTTGGTGGAATAGACATGACTGTTCGTCGAAATGCATTTGGACGGCAAGTAGATTCCTTCGAAAGTGATCTCACATTTGATGGAGCACCTTTGCGGGCGGTATTTATTCGCGCACCTTGGGTGGAACAATTAGGTAAAGATGTACAGGTCTTAGCCGAAGTTCAGGGAAGTGATGGTGCCCGCCATCCTGTGGCAGTGCGTCAAAGCGCCCTCTTTGCCACATCTTTTCATCCAGAATTGACCGGGGATTTACGCGTGCATCGCTACTTCTTTGATCAAGTCTGTGCCGGCGCGATAAAGTAAGCCAGTTATTGAATAAATTGTTATCCATCAAAATTTGATTGAGGTGTTTTAAATGTCCGGCCATTCCAAGTGGGCAACGACCAAACATAAGAAGGCTGTCATCGATAGTCGTCGTGCCAAGAATTTCGCTAAGTTGATTAAGGCGATTGAAGTTGCATCTAGAAATGGCGGTCCTGATGTAGATGGTAATCCAACCCTCTTTGATGCGATCGCTAAGGCGAAAAAGAATTCTATGCCGGCTGACAATATCGATCGCGCGGTTAAACGTGGCGCTGGTCTGGAATCTGGTGGCGCTGATTGGCAAACAATTATGTACGAAGGTTACGGACCTAATGGTGTGGCCATCATGATTGAATGTTTATCTGATAATCGAAATCGTGCCGCCTCGGAAGTACGTGTTGCTGTGACACGCAATGGAGGTTCGATGGCGGATCCTGGCTCGGTGGCTTATCTTTTCAATCGTAAAGGTGTCATCATTGTTAACAAGGTAGATGGCGTTACGGAAGAGAAGATTCTAGAAGCGGTACTTGAAGCGGGTGCAGAAGAAGTTAATGATCTTGGGGAATCTTTCGAGGTTGTTTGCGAGGCTAGCGATCTCGTGACTGCTCGAACTGCGCTACAGACAGCTGGAATAGATTATGAATCTGCAGATTCATCTTTCCTTCCTTCTATGACAATCCCTCTTGATGCCGAAGGCGCGACTAAGGTGTTTGAACTAATCGATGCCATTGAAGAATTAGACGATGTGCAGAACGTTTTTAGTAACTTCGATGTCTCTGACGAAGTTATGGCGAGCCTTTCCTAACCCCATGCTCCTGCCGTCGTAGGCTATCAAGTTATGAGCCAACGAGTGATGCGCGTCTTGGGAGTTGACCCAGGCCTTACTCGTTGTGGCGTAGGAGTAATAGAAGGTGCACCCGGTCACCCGCTGCGCCTAATAAATGTGGGAGTTATTTTGACGCCAAGTACGGCAGCGCTAGAACTGCGTTTACTTCAATTAGAACAAGAACTTACGCAGTGGGTTGAGGAAAATCGCCCCGACGTAGTTGCTGTCGAAAGAGTTTTCTCACAACACAACGTGCGCACCGTAATGGGAACCGGTCAAGCGGCTGGAATCGCACTACTTGTTGCAGCGCGTGCGGGAATTCCAGTTGTGATGCACACACCTAGTGAAGTCAAAGCGGCGGTCACTGGATCGGGTCGTGCCAATAAAGTTCAGGTAGCCGAAATGGTAAAACGACTACTTTCTTTAAAAGAGATCCCTAAACCGGTGGATAGCACTGATGCACTGGCACTTGCGATTTGCCATATCTGGCGGGGTTCAGGGGATTCAAAGCTAGCGGCTGCTCTAGTCGCGGAAAAATCTCGCTTGGCCAAGTTGGTACGTAAATGATCTCGCTTATAAATGGAATAGTCCGCTCTCTTGGCGCCGATCGCGCAGTAGTTGAAGTTGGGGGAGTAGGGCTAGCAATCACTATCACGCCGGCTACTAGCGCTCTTTTAAATATTGGAGCGCCAGCACAGTTTTATACCTCACTTGTTGTTCGTGAAGATTCACTAACTCTTTTTGGATTTTTAGACGATGAAGTGCGTGCACTCTTCGAACTGGTTCAAACCGTCAGCGGTATTGGCCCAAAGGTTGCGATGTCGATAGTCGCTGCACTTTCGCCGAGCCAACTTGGCATGGCAGTTGCGCAAGAGGATATTTCGGCGATTGAGAAAGTTCCGGGGATTGGACGTAAAGGTGCGCAACGTTTAATTCTAGAGTTGAAAGGAAAGCTCTCAGACTTTGGATCAGGACATAAGAGCGCTCATCATCAACCTGTTTGGCGTGAACAGCTAGCAAGCGCTTTAATCTCACTCGGTTTTTCTGCGAAAGAGTCTGATAGCGCAATTACAAATGTCGTTAATCAGATTTCTGAAGAAGGCGGCGATGCCAATTCTGCTGAACTCTCTGACTTGTTAAAGCGGGCGCTGCAAAAGGGGGGAAGATAAAATGAGCGATGAGCGCTTAATTTCGCCAGAATTTGCAAGCGATGATTCAGCCGCCGAACACGCGCTGCGCCCAAAAACGCTTAAAGAGTTCATTGGACAACAGCGAGTATGTGATCAGATTGATGTTTTGTTGACAGCGGCGAGACAACGAAATTCCGCAGCAGACCACATTCTTCTCTCTGGTCCGCCAGGGCTTGGGAAAACAACGCTGGCTTTGATTTTAGCTAGTGAGATGCAAACGCCGATTCGCATCACAAGCGGTCCTGCAATTACGCACGCTGGCGATTTGGCCGCGATTTTATCTTCACTAGTTGAAGGCGAAATTCTTTTCTTAGATGAGATTCATCGACTGCCTCGTCCCGCCGAAGAATTGCTTTATTTAGCGATGGAAGATTTTCGTGTTGATGTGATTGTTGGAAAAGGGCCAGGGGCGACAGCGATTCCGTTGCAATTACCGCGCTTCACACTGGTCGGCGCAACAACCCGCGCGGGTCTATTGCCAAGCCCACTGCGCGACCGCTTTGGATTTACCGCTCACTTAGATTTCTATGAAGAAAACGAACTTGAAGAAGTTCTGCGCCGTAGCGCCGCTTTACTGCAATTGGAAATTGATGCCAAAGCGGTTTCGGAAGTTGCGAGCAGATCAAGAGGAACACCGCGAATTGCTAATCGATTACTTCGACGTGTTCGAGATTACGCACAAGTTCGCTCAGGAGCTAAAGGTTCTAGCCATCTAACGCATAGCGATGCAATGGCAGCGTTAGAAATGTATGAGGTAGATGAGAAAGGGCTCGATCGATTGGATCGCTCAGTTCTACTAGCGCTCATCGAAAGATTTAATGGGGGACCGGTCGGACTATCAACACTCGCGATCGCAGTTGGCGAAGAGACAGAAACGGTGGAATCGGTGGCAGAGCCTTTCCTAGTTCGAAATGGCTTTATGGCTCGCACTCCTCGAGGACGTATCGCAACGGCGCAAGGTTGGTCACATGTGGGACGTACGCCACCTGCGGGAGCTGCGACGCTTTTCGACACGCCCGCCGTTGACGCCTAGACTCTGCTCCTATGTCCACACCTAATAAAACTGTGAAGAGCCCTGCCCGTTCTGGCCGCTCTCTTGTGATCCTGGCCGTGATCCTGCTTGGCTTAATCGTGACCACCTTTATTCAGGGCGCGTCATCTGTTCGCCTTGGTCTTGACCTGCGAGGTGGAACCAGCGTCACGCTACAACCACGCGCATCTAATGACTCAAATAAAATTACATCTGAATCGATTGATCAAGCGGTTTCAATTATCCGCCAACGCGTTAACTCTCTCGGTGTGGCCGAAAGTGAAGTTACCGCCCAGGGCAGTGGAACAAATCGTCAGATTGTTATCTCGGTTCCTGGTGACAGTGGTCGCAGAGTTGTTGATCTAGTCGGTCAAACTGCAGAACTTCGCTTCCGCCAAGTTCTGGCTGAAACAGCAGGAATAGCAAATCCAGCAGATACTTCAACAGTAGCGACTCCAGCAGCTGGTGTATCTGCTGAACTTAACAATCGTTTTGCAGCACTTGATTGCAGCATCGCTGCAAACCTAGAGGGCACAGGTGCAGATTCACCGGCTGACACAATCGTCGCTTGTTCGCGGGATGGTGGAGCGAAATATATTCTTGGACCAGCAGAAGTTCTTGGTCAACAGGTTTCATCAGCCGAGGCTGGGTACGATCCAGCTCAAGGTTTGGCCTGGTATGTATCTCTTGCATTTAACGGAGACGGAACGAAAGCTTTTGGTGCGATAACTACTCGTGTAACAACTCTTCCATCGCCGCTAAACCAAGTAGCGATTGTTCTCGATGGTTTAGTTGTATCTGCGCCACGCATTAACGAACCGATTCCATCAGGCAACGCACAGATCACCGGATCTTTCTCGCAAGTGGAAGCACAAGATCTTGCAAACGTTCTTAAATATGGAGCCTTGCCATTAGCTTTTGATCGCGGTGAAGTTCAACAGGTTTCACCAACTCTTGGAGCAGATCAATTAAATGCGGGCCTCCTCGCTGGATTCTTGGGCCTTGGCTTAGTTGTGATCTACTCACTTCTTTATTACCGCGGTCTTGGTTTAGTCACCGTGGGTTCTTTAGCAATTGCGGGAGGTTTGGTTTATCTCCTCTTCTTAGTGCTCGGTGAAACAATTGGCTTCACGCTTACCTTGGCTGGAATTGCCGGTGCAATCGTTGCGATTGGTGTTACCGCAGACTCATTTATTGTCTTCTTCGAGCGCATTAGAGATGAAGCGCGCGAAGGACGTTCACTGCGTTCGGCAGTTGAAAGCGGTTGGTTGAAGGCGCGCCACACAATTTTGGTTGCCGACGCAGTCTCCTTGATTGCGGCTGTGTTGCTTTACTTCTTTGCAGTTGGTGGAGTTCGAGGCTTTGCCTTCACGCTTGGCTTAACAACTTTGGTCGATCTAGTTGTTGTTTTCTTATTTACAAAGCCGATCGTCACCATCCTCGCCGGCGTCAAGTTCTTCTCATCCGGCCATCGATTCTCAGGGCTTTCACCTAAGAGCATCGGTATGAAATCTACTAACTCAGCTACATCATTGGAGGCATAAACGATGTCAAAACTTTCAGGTCTTGGTGGTCGTCTCTACTCCGGAGAAACTTCATTTAATTTCATCGGCAACCGCCGCCGCTGGTATTCAATCTCTGCAGTTTTCATCCTGGCGTCGATAGCTGCGCTAGCAATTCAAGGCTTACATTTGGGAATTGAATTTAAAGGCGGTTCCTCATACACCGTCAATAAATCAGGGATAAGTGTGGAGCAGGCGCGAGCGTCTGTAGCAAACGTTGGTATAGAGGGCGAGATAATCGTTCAAAAGATAGGTGACAGCAAGGTCAGAATCCAGACCGGTGCCCTAACTTCTGAGCAATCAAAGTCAGTTGAACTAGCGCTAACTCAGGCATTTAACGTTGACATTGAATCTATTGATACTCAAATTGTTGGACCATCTTGGGGTAAAGAGATCACGAAGAAGGCACTTTATGGACTCTTCGCATTCTTGATCGTGATCATGCTCTTCTTAGCGATGGCGTTCGAACCTAAAATGGCAATCGCTGCAATTGTTGCGGTTGTGCACGACGTCTTTATTACAGTTGGAATTTATGCTTTAGTTGGTTTTGATGTCACTCCAGCTACCGTAATTGGTTTCCTAACAATTCTTGGTTACTCACTTTATGACACGGTGGTCGTATTCGATAAGGTGCGCGAAAATACTAAATCGGTTGCTGCAGTTGGAAAAGTTACATATTCACACGCAGCAAACCTAGCGGTGAATCAGACGATCGTTCGTTCAGCAAATACTTCATTGATCGCACTTCTCCCAGTTGGTTCAATTCTCTTTGTTGGAGCTGGCCTTCTTGGAGCTGGAACCCTTAAGGATCTATCACTCGCACTCTTCATTGGACTTGCAGTAGGAACATATTCATCCATCTTTATCGCTCCACCGTTCCTAGCTTCACTACGTGAGAAAGAGCCAGCGATGCAAGCACTTGCTAAGCGAGTGGCATCACGTGGCAACGCACCAATTGAAGCAGTCGCTTCGCAGGGTGCGCGTACAACAATTCAACCGAGCGTTAATCGTGGGCCTCGCAATCAACCTAAACGCAAGGGTCGCAAGTAAAAGTTTTTCAGAAGTAAGGCTGCCAAAATGAATGTTCTAGTAGCACCACTTCTAGAAACACTGAAGGAGAACCATCCTTCTAGTCGACTGGCTGATGTAGAACGCGCATTTGAAATCGCTAAGACCGCACATCAAGGTCAGATGCGGAAGTCCGGCGAGGAGTACATAACTCATCCGGTTGCGGTGTCCCAGATTCTTGCTGAACTTGGGTTGAATGACACAACGATAATTGCATCGCTCTTACACGACACAATCGAAGACACTCCTTATTCGCTGCAGCAATTACGTACCGATTTCGGAGACGAGATTGCCAACCTGGTCGATGGTGTAACCAAGCTAGACAAGTTAACTTACGGACCGACCGCTGAAGCGGAAACCGTGCGCAAAATGGTTGTTGCAATGTCGCGCGATATTCGTGTTTTGGTCATCAAGTTAGCTGATCGCCTGCATAACGCTCGGACGTGGAAATACGTTTCAAGTGAGAGTGCAGAACGAAAGGCGCGCGAAACTTTAGATATTTACGCCCCACTTGCTCACCGTCTGGGTATGAATGCAATCAAGTGGGAATTAGAAGATTTATCTTTTGAAGTACTCGAACCAAAGAAATTTGATGAGATCTCACGCTTGGTTGCAGAACGCTCCCCATCACGTGATGCCTTAACAAAGGAAGTCATCGATGCCGTACAAGAGGATTTACTGCGTGATTCCATTTCGGCAACTGTGACGGGTAGAAAAAAACACTTCTTTAGCGTCTATCAAAAAATGGTAGTGCGCGGTCGCGACTTCAACGATATCTATGATCTTGTCGGTATCCGTGTTCTAGTTAATGATGTGCGTGATTGCTATGCGGTATTAGGTTCAATCCACGCAAGATGGTCCCCGGTTCCGGGAAGATTTAAAGATTACATTGCGATGCCTAAGTTCAATCTCTATCAGTCGCTTCATACAACCGTAATTGGACCAAACGGTAAGGCGATTGAGATCCAGATTAGAACTGTTGATATGCACTCACGTGCTGAATTTGGTATCGCAGCACACTGGAAATATAAGCAGGGGAGTGAATCTAATTCCTCATCACCTGAAATGTTGTGGCTGCGCCAACTGCACGAATGGCAGAAGGAGACTGAAGACCCTTCAGAATTTCTGGAGGCGCTACGTTTTGACCTGGGATCACCAGAAGTATTCGTCTTCACGCCAAAGGGAAGTGTTATCGCACTACCTGGTGGCTCAACCCCGGTTGACTTCGCGTATTCCGTTCACACAGATGTCGGCAGTCGTTGCGCGGGTGCAAAAGTTAACGGTCGTTTAGTCCCATTGGATTCACGGCTAGTTAATGGTGATGTCGTAGAGATTGTTACAAATAAGAGCGAGAACGCTGGACCTTCACGAGACTGGCTAAATTTCGTAAAGTCACCACGCGCGCGTTCAAAGATCAAAGCTCATTTCAGCAAGGAGCGACGTGAAGAGGCGGTGGATGCTGGGCGCGAATCGATTGCGCGACAGATGCGTAAAGCTGGCTTACCACTGCAGAAGATTTTCGCCGGACACTCGCTTCTAGAACTTGCTCATGATCTGCGGTATCCCGATATATCAGCGTTATATAGCGCTGTCGGAGATGGACATGTTTCGGCAGCCTCAATTATTGAGAAGTTAGTGCAAGCACTTGGAGTTGAGGATTCGCATCCGGAAACCACCATGGAACAGATTCCGATGGGTTCTCATTCAGTTCGTCGTTCCAGTAATTCAATTGAAGTCGAAGGTGTTGGAGATGTTCTAGTAAAGCTTGCCCGATGCTGTACTCCGGTTCCGGGGGATCCGATTGTCGGATTTATTACCAAAGGCAGTGGAATCTCAGTCCACCGCGAGGACTGCATAAATGCTGCCGACTTAAAGAGTAATCAAGGCGAGAGAATTGCAAAGGTTAAATGGCTAGATGGGGCGGGTAGCGTTTTCTTGGTCAATATCCAAGTGGAAGCGTTAGATCGTGCTCGATTATTAGCCGACGTCACACGAGCGCTATCTGAACAACATGTAAATATTCTGAGTGCGGCGGTTAGTACATCCAAAGATCGAACTGCACGATTGAAGTTCACCTTTGAAATGGCAGATGCGACTCACTTAGATTCAGTCTTAGCGGTAGTACGAGCAGTAGAAGGCGTATACGACGTCTACCGAAATTAATTAAATTCGGCTAGCGCCTTCTCTGCATCAGCGAGCCAAACCTTACGAGCAGATGCAGATTCAAGCGCTTCTTGCGCCTTCTTTGCATTCCCAGCAGCCTCTGACTTAGCGGCGATCTTTTCATAATTTGCAATTGAATCCGCTAGTTGCTTAACAACATCGGCGGCGCGCGCTTTGGCGGCAGGATCGGTCTTGCGCCAAATTTCCGCTTCAGCGCTCTTGATCGCTTCTTCAACTTTGGCTACTCGTGCATCCATTGCCGCACGCTTATCACGATGAGTAATACCGATCTTCTCCCAAGAACGTGATAGTTCGCGGAATTCGTTTTTCGCGGCCTTCACATCGGTGAAAGGAACAAGCGCTTCGATCCGCACGATTAACTCTTCACGCTTTATCAAATTGGCAGACATCGAAACTTCGCGCTTTTCTAGATCAGCGTTCTTTGCAGTAAAGAATTGATCCTGTGCTGCTTTGAACTTCGCCCACAATTTTGCATCGTCACTTGGCTTGCCACGTCCAGCGGCCTTCCACTGATCCATAAGGGTTTTAAACTTACGAGCGGTTGGTACCCACTCGGTTGATGTTGCCAGGGCTGAAGCTTCGGCAACAAGGGCTTTCTTCGCCGCTGAAACTACTGAAGTCGTCTCTTCTAGAGCAGCGAAGTGAGTGCGACGACGCTTATCAAATTTGTTTCTTGATGCTGAAAAACGCTTCCATAAATCTGCATCTGCTTTCTTATCTAAGCGTGGCGCAGACTTCCATTCGTCCAGGAGAGTCTTCAAACGATCGCCGGTAACTTTCCAATTCTCAGATAGCGCGAGGGACTCTGCTTCTGCGACGATTTTTTCCTTCTCGAGCAATACTTGAGCGCGACGCTCAGCTTTAACGGCCGCCTCTGCAGCCTTTTTCGCTTCATAAGCCTCACGATGGCCTTCAATTAGTGGCTCGATCTGTTCTACAGAAAGTGCGAGCGCGGCCAAATCACCGACGCCATTTAACTCAGAAACTTGTTGACGTAATTTCTTGACTGCGTCGTATGCATCCGATGGCACCATTGCACCGCTAGTAATTCTTGCTGCAGTAAGTGCAACTTCCGATGCCAAAGCTTCGAATTTGCGAACAAAATATTGCAGCGCTTCTTCCGCTGTCTTGCCAGGATAAGAACCAACTGCTTTCTCGCCTTGCGGTGTAATTACGTAGACAGTTCCGTCTTCGCCTACCCGACCGAACTTTGAAGGATCACCGATTAAGGCACTGGCCGCACTCGGAATTGCTGGAGCAATTGGTGCAATGTTGATAGATCCTGGATTTGCGTTCTCGGTCATGGTTTTCCCTTTCAGCGCGTCGGCTCGAATAAGCCTTCGTTGTTGGTGCGTATAGAGCGGATATTGCAGAGATAAAAGGTACCCTGTCTTACTGCGCAGTGAAAATTTGCGCTTAAATATCGGCTTACGAAGGGGTGATTTATGTTTATCGCCTCATTTCCGGCCCCCATGTACGCCACCAATTGCTGGATCATTGCTGGCAAGACTGGTCAAGAGTGCATAATCGTGGATCCTGGAATGCCGGATATTTCTCACGAAATACAGGCAATAGTTGCTGAAAATAATTTAAAGCCAGTTGCTGCTCTGATCACACACGGACATCTTGACCACACTTTTTCAGTCAAACCGTTGGCCGACGGCTACGGAATCGCGAGTTATATTCATTCCGAAGATCGTGAATATTTACTGAAGCCGCAAGGGGCACACGGTGCAGAATTCATGGCCGCACTTGATGCGATGAACTTTGAAGAACCAGCAGACACTAGAAATTTGAGACATGGTGAAGTGTTGGAAATATTGGATATGAAGATCACCGCAATTCATTCTCCCGGCCACACCAAAGGCAGCACGATGTTTTCTATAAATGATCAATTGTTACTGTCTGGTGACGTTTTATTCGCCGGTTCTATAGGTAGAACAGATCTGCCTTCGGGATCGCACGAGGCGATGACTAAGACTCTGAAGACACGAGTTCTACCGCTAAACGATGATCTGCGCGTACTTCCTGGCCATGGACCAGAGACAACAATTAAATTCGAGCGAAAAAATAACCCTTATCTGAAAGAATTACGGGTATGAAGTACGAGAAGATTCAAGCGCCAAAAGGGGTTAGCGAATATGCGCCTCCGCTTTCGGCTGCCTTTGAATGGGTTCGTGAATCTTTAATTGCTCCAGCAAAACTTGCTGGATATCAATTGATCGAACTTCCTGTATTTGAAGATACCGCGCTCTTTTCGCGAGGTGTTGGAGAATCAACGGATGTTGTTTCCAAGGAGATGTACACCTTTGAAGATCGCGGTGGTAGATCAATCACACTCCGCCCCGAAGGCACCGCAGGTGTGATGCGTGCAGTAATTGAAAATGGTTTAGATCGCGGACAACTTCCGGTCAAGGTTTGGTATTCGGGTCAATTCTTTCGCGCCGAACGCCCACAAGCTGGACGTTATCGTCAGTTTTATCAAGTCGGTATTGAGGCAATTGGATTAGATGATCCCGCAATTGATGCCGAAGTTATTGCTATTGCTGATCAGGGTTTTAAATCTATTGGGTTACGTAATTACCGCTTAGAAATAACCTCACTTGGTGATGCCAATTCACGTGCAGCGCATCGGGTAGATCTTCTCAAATTTATTGAGAAGTTAGATCTCGATGAAGCGACTCTCGCCCGCGCGGCGATCAATCCGCTGCGCTTATTTGACGATAAACGACCAGAGATGAAAACTGCGATGCAGGGCGCTCCGCTGCTACTGGACTATCTATCAGATGAATCTCTAGCTAATTTCACTCAAGTTAAAAAGTATTTGGATTTGCTAGGTATTTCTTACCAAGTCAATCCGCGCATGGTTCGTGGTCTTGATTACTACACCGGGACTACCTTCGAATTCATTCATGAAGATCTTGGTGCGCAATCAGGAATCGGTGGGGGAGGGCGCTACGACGGATTGATGGAAATCCTCGGCGGTCAATCACTTTCTGGAATAGGTTTTGGTTTAGGTGTTGACCGAGCACTTCTGGCGGCGCAAGCTGAAGGTGTAATTTCCGATGATCAATTCACATCCGACTTATTTATAATTCCGTTAGGTGATAATCAAAAATCGGTAGCGCTCTCACTTGCCGCTCAACTTCGTGGTGCCGGAATACGTACTGAGATTGCCTTTGGTGATCGCGCGCTAAAGGGTGCTATGAAAGCTGCGGATAAGAGCGGTTCCCGTTATGTAGTGATTATTGGTGATGACGAGGTCGCATCGGGCAGCGTCGATCTCAAACGCATGAGCGATGGCACGATAACTTCGGTTAAGATTAGTGAATTGCAGAAAGCCCTACTCGGGGTTATCTAGTTTTTTAAACCTTAAAGGCGGGCAAACTACAGATGTTACGTTCTCACGACGCTGGTTCTCTGCGCGCAAGCCATGCAGGTCAAGTTGTTGCACTCGCTGGTTGGGTTGCTCGCCGTCGCGATCATGGTGGAGTCGCATTCATTGATCTACGTGATGCAACCGGTTCTGTGCAGGTAGTAATTCGTGACGAGGCGTTAGCTGGTCAACTTCGCGCCGAGTGGTGCCTGCAGATCACGGGTGAAGTTGTACTTAGACCAGAAGGAAATGCGAATTCTGCTCTTCCAACTGGTGCAATCGAAATAATGGGAGATGATGTAAAGGTTCTTAGCGAGTCTGCGGCGCTGCCATTTCCGGTTGATAGCGGGAATGATTCCGAAATCTCTGAAGAAGTGCGTTTGAAGTATCGCTATTTAGATCTGCGACGCGAGAAGCCAGCCGCTAATTTACGATTACGGTCCAAGGTCACCTCAACGATTCGTCGAGTTATGGAAGATCTAGACTTTCTCGAGATCGAAACACCGTACTTAACGCGCAGCACACCAGAAGGTGCGCGCGACTTTCTGGTTCCGGTTCGTCTACAACCCGGCAGCTGGTATGCGCTGCCGCAATCCCCGCAGTTATTTAAGCAGTTGTTGATGGTGGCAGGTATGGAGCGGTACTACCAGATTGCACGTTGTTTCCGCGATGAAGATTTCCGTGCAGATCGCCAGCCAGAATTTACCCAATTAGATATCGAAATGTCATTTATTGATCAGGCAGATATCTTGGCAGTTGCCGAAAAATTATTGGTAAAAATCTGGAAAGAGGCGGTTGGGTACGAGATCAAGACCCCTATTCGCCATATGACATATGCCGATGCCATGCAGAATTATGGATCAGATAAACCAGATCTTCGTTTTGATTTGCAATTGGTTGAGCAAACCAAGTTTTTCGCGAAAACGGAATTTAGAGTTTTCCAAGCACCTTATGTAGGTAGCGTTGTTATGCCCGGAGGAGCATCCTCACCTCGTCGCGAGCTAGATGCTTGGCAAGATTGGGCTAAAGCCCGCGGTGCAAAAGGACTTGCTTACATTCTGGTTAATGAGGATGGAACACTCGGGGGACCTGTCTCTAAGAATATTTCGCAAGAAGAGCAAAATGGAATCGTTTCAGCCGCGGGTGCTAAGCCGGGAGACGCCATTTTCTTCGCAGCGGGAGAGCGCAGCGCCTCACTCTCTTTATTGGGTGCAGTTCGTTTAGAGATCGGTAAGCGTTGTAATTTGATAAACGAAGGAAGTTGGGAATTTCTCTGGGTGGTTGATGCTCCTATGTTTGAACCAACAGATAACGGCGGCTGGACCGCGGTTCACCATCCATTTACTGGTCCTAAGCCAGAGTTTGCAAAGAGTTTTTCAACGGATCCGGCTAGCGCTTTGGCGTATGCGTACGACATAGTTCTTAATGGAACCGAACTCGGCGGTGGCTCGATACGTATCCACGATCGTCAGATTCAAAAAGATGTCTTTAACGTAATCGGATTAAGTGATGATGAAGCTGCAAGTAAATTCGGATT
>CAMBGS010000033.1 GCA_945866305.1 Bifidobacterium breve | reverse complement strand
TAAAATTGGCGCAGACATTATTTTTGCATTTGATGAATGCACTACGTTGCACAACACCCGCCCCTATCAAGAGTTAGCGATAGAGCGCACCTACGACTGGGCCATCCGATGTCTGGATGAACATAAGCGTTTAACTGAACAGCGCAGCGGTAAGCCATACCAGGCTTTATTTGGGGTTATTCAAGGTGCGCAATATGAAGATCTACGTAAGAAAGCCGCTGCAGATTTAGGAACAATGTCATCTTCAGGAATTGAATTTGATGGCTTTGGCATCGGCGGCGCACTCGATAAAGATTCACTTGGCACGATCGTTGGATGGGTCAACAGCACCTTGCCGCAAGATAAGCCAAAGCACCTGCTGGGCATCGGCGCCCCGGAAGATCTGTTCGTCGGTGTCGAAAACGGCGTTGATACCTTCGACTGCGTTCTGGCATCTCGGATTGCGCGAAGCGGTGCGGTCTACACATCTACGGGGCGAATGAATATCGCCAATGCTCCTTACATTCGCGACTTTGGCCCGATTGATGAGAACTGCGATTGTTACACCTGCAAGAATTTCACACGGGCATACCTATGCCACTTATTCCGCGGAAAAGAGATGTTGGCTGCAACTCTGGCAACGATTCACAATGAGAGATACATCGTCGGCTTAGTTGATCGAATGCGCCAAGCCTTGCTAGATGGAGACTTTAAAGAGATGAGGGAAGAATTCTTAGGACGCTACACGCATCGCTCTGGGCAATCTCGAGATTAGCCGCTACTATCTGCCGCCCACTTTAGGTAAGTGCCAATCATATTTAATCGAAAGTTCGCGAACTAGAATTACAACAGCACTTGCCAAGGCTACCGAGAAGATTTGATTTATTTCGAAATAATCACAACTCACATAAACCAAAGATCCGGTTAGGCAAGAGGTTCCAATTGTTTCGCGATGCAGCAAAACTGGTTCAACTTGGCAAAGAACATCTCTCAATAAACCACCGGTGACTGCGCCAATAAGCCCAAGGATCATCGCCGATGCAAATGGTGCCCCTTGTGTAAGTGCAAATTGCGCACCGGAGACCGTACAGACCGCCAAACCAATTGTGTCCAGAGTGAGAACAAAGCGACCAACTGGTGTTGTGCGCTTCATGCTCAAGGTAATAACAACTGCCAATAAAACTCCGAGAAATAACCATCCGTGCAACACCCAAGGAGGCCGTTCGCCTAATAAAAGATTGCGCAAGGTGCCGCCAGCCAGCGATGCAATTGCGGCGATAAATGCGATTCCGCCGTAATCCAAACCTTTATTTGCTGCAATTCTTGCGCCTACTAAAGCAAATGCGAATGTGCCAGCAAGGTCCAGCAGGGTTACTAGCAGCTCTAAATCCATGGCTTGAGTATAAGCCAGAAGAAATTCTTAGAGGAGATACAGGTCTTTTGCCTTGGCCACAGCTTCATCTCGACCGCCAGCACCAATCTTGCGATAGATATTCTTCAAATGTGTTTTCATCGTGTTCTGTGAAATATGAAGCGTTGTGCCAATTGCGCTGATTGGTTTACCAGTTGCTAGATGTCGCAAAATCTCAAGCTCGCGTTTAGTCAGTGCTGCTGATAGTCCCAATCTATTCTCACTTCTAGACTTTAACCTGGTTGTTATTTGTGATGCCAGATCTTCCAGATATACCGTGGGTTTTTCTCCAGCGATTCGAATAGCTAAATTCAAAATTGAAGCATCTTGACGAAGAAAAGTTTCTTTAGCCCCAACTCGTGCTCCAATTTCAAGGGCTTTACTCATTAACTGCAAAGCCACTTTCTCCTGATCTATTTTCTCTTGTGTCTGGGCCATCAACTTATATATCTGCTCTGTCGGCGTTCGCTCGGGAAGATCTGATGCAACGAGAGCAGCGGACTTCTTTCCGGTTTCAAATTCGTGAATAGCCCTAATCCTCTGCACCACGAGAAATTTGGGTAGTCGGCCAAGTAAAACTCCAACCCTGACCCAATCCTTCATCGTATATCTGATGAAAAGTTCGGTTAAATCACAATAGGTGTCCAAGCCGTTTTTGAAGGCAAGCTCAGCAGCTCGCTCTCTTTCACTGCGCACTATGTCCAAGGCCGCAGTGGAATTGCCGCCCAGCGCTAAATCGCGGGCTAAGAAACTTTCAGCTATATATACCCACGTGTATTGACTCCAAGTCTCTGCCAAGTTCTTAATCTGAGCAAAAACTTTTTGCGATTCTTCGATTTGCGAGAATTCAAGAAGGCACCGACCTTTTACATACAACATATCGAGTGGGCCGAATACTCCAATAAAGCCTTCACGCTCGGCTTGTGAAATAACATTATTTGCAACTGCATAAGCCTCTTTATACTCACCACTATTTAGGAGAACGCAGGCATCAATTGCGCTGTTGAAATAGAGAGCCATAGTGCTGGAATCACTCTTTGCCAATTCGTGAGCTTGTTTTTGTATTTCCAGTAATTTGCCAGAACTATCATAGATAATCTCTTTGGCTGCAGAAACCCGCAAAATTGATAACTTATCTATTGGTCCCAGATCTAATTCTTGTGTAGTCGCACTAAGTACCGTCTTAATATTCTCGTCTATATATTCTGTTAACCCGGTGGCAAAATCAATGTACACACTCACGCCTGCGGTGAACTTCTTTATAAAGTTCTCCATCTCGGTTCCTTGCGAAGTAAAGAGCATTTCTGACATAAGACTCCGTGCACTCAAGTATTGGAAATCCGCAGTTAGTCCCATCAACTCAACGGTTTGTCGCTTCAACCTTCCCGTCATCGTTGCATCGCCTACTAACTCAGACATAATCAATAAGTCTCTTCCACGACCAACCGCAATTAGCTGGCGCATACTCTGCCTGAAAAGTTTTCTATAACTTTCTTGATCACCTGAAAATTTTGCATGTTCTAAAGCTTTTAGATACATACCCAGTCCAACAAAGTGCTCACAGAGTCGGCGATGAACTTCTCGCAGGTGATCGTCGTCAAGTGGGGAATTTACAATCAAACCTGCTCTTACGACGGAGTTAAATGAGTACATATTAATTGGTGCAGGGCTGTACTTTAGAAAGAGAGAATCTACTGTGAATCTATTCAATTTACTCAGTGAAAAATTCTCCTCTAAAATGATTTCTGCTTGTTCGATTGAAAATTCATCAAGTAAAGCTAGCGACTCCAGCATTTTTCTTTCATCTGGCTTCAAGGTAGAAAGTAAATCTAGAGTCAATTCATTTATTTGTACTTTGTTACCTTCAACTAAAGTAGAATTCAAAGATAAGTTTGAACCTCGCAAAATACTATTTAGCGTTAATTGAATTCCGGCTGCCCAACCATTCAAATTTCTAATTGCTTTGTGATTTTCTGGAATATTAAGATCTACGCCCGCAATTTTGGCGGCAAGGTTTACCTCTTCCTCAGAAAACTTTAGGTTGGTCTGATCGATTATTTGTAAATTTGAAAGTCCAGCAAGATGTAAGAATGATTCGGAAGGAATAACTCTTCGTAAAATTATGGTGTGCACATTACTAGGTAGGAAATTCAATAAATGTTTGGCCATTGGCGCTGAGTCACCCGTGCTCAGACGATTATCGTCTAGTACCAAGATGAAGTGTTTTTCAATTTTACTAATCTCAGAAAAAACCTCATCTAGGAATTTTTCTATACTTATATCTGCACTGTTAGAAAACCAATTCCCAAAACCTGGGACTACATTTCGAATTGACTGCATAAAATGAGAATTGAAAGATTTTGTACCATCGCTATCGTTAAAACTCAGCCAGATGATTGGGTTTTCTAGCGTCGTAACGAACTCAGCGACTAATGATGTTTTTCCATATCCACCAGGAGCGACTACTAAGGTGACGCCCGTACGATCTATTTCAACATCAGCGAATATTGATTTACGAGAGATAAAATTCGGAGGTATTACTGGTGGCAAGGTGCGCGAGAGGTTAACCTTGGGGATCACCCCTGGTTCGACATATCTAGATTTGGCCACGCCTAAGGGTGAGGCATGAAGGCTTCACATGGCTAGCAAAAATCACCCTATAGGGGTGAGATAAATAGGTGAATTTAGAGGCTAGCGAAGGCCTCTTCCAGAACTCCGAGGGCATCCTTCAAGAGCTCATCTGAGATAACGATCGGTGGCAAGAAGCGGATCACGTTGCCATAAGTACCTGCAGTAAGAATTAGGACGCCTTTGCTCTGGCAATACTTGATAACACTTGCCATCGCGGCTGGATTCGGGTTCTTAGTGCCAGCCTCGACAAGTTCTATCGCCTGCATTGCTCCGCGTCCTCGTACTTCACCAATTATCGGATATTTAGCAGCGAGGGCGCTTAGCGATGTGCTTAAAATCTTTCCAATGTGTACGGCACGCTCTACCAACTTATCCTCTTCGATAGTCGCAATCGCACCGAGCGCTGCGGCGCAGGCAATTGGATTGCCGCCGTATGTTCCCCCGAGGCCACCAACGTGGGATGAATCCATAATCTCTGCACGCGCAGTAACTGCTGCAAGTGGCAAGCCACCAGCAATTCCCTTTGCGGTAACGATCATATCTGGCTCAACGTTTTCATCTTCGCAGGCAAACATTTTTCCAGTGCGCGCAAAACCGGTTTGTACTTCATCAGCGATAAAGACAATGCCATGCTTTGTTGCAAACTTTGATAAACCTGGGAGGAATCCCTTAGGCGGAACAATAAAACCACCTTCACCCTGAATTGGCTCAATCAAAATTGCTGCAATATTATGTGCGCCAACTTCTTTCTCAATCTTTGAAGTCACTTGCTCTAAATAATCTTGCGCCATTGTCGCCAAGTTGCCTTCGTAATGGAAGGAGTAAGGCATTGGCATGCGATAAATCTCAGAAGCAAAAGGGCCGAACCCTTCTTTATATGGCACATTCTTTGCAGTCAGCGCCATAGTTAAATTAGTACGGCCGTGATAAGCGTGCTCAAATACAATTACCGCTGGGCGCTTGGTTGAGTGACGCGCAATTTTGATGGCGTTCTCAACTGCTTCAGCACCCGAGTTCTGCAAGATAGATTTCTTTTTAAATGCACCCGGTGTGATTCGGTTGAGCGCTTCGCAAACTTCTACGTAACCCATATATGGCGCAGTCGTGAAGTTAGTATGTGTGAATGCTTGCACTGCTTCAATAACGCTTTCGACGACGCGGGGTGCAGCATTTCCGACATTAACAACGCCAATACCCGCGCCTAAATCAATGATTCGATTTCCGTCAACATCCTGCAAAATTGCACCTTCACCGCGTTCGATAAACGCTGGGATAGCCATCCCTAAACCTGCAGAAACCGCCTCTTTGCGTCGCGCAATTAGCTCAAGTGATTTCGGCCCTGGAATAGCAGTAGCCAAGTGACGTGATTGCGGGAGAGGGTCCTTTGAAGTCATGGTGAAATTATAGAGCCTTCTTTTTAACTTCTGCGCCGTTACGAGTTAGGCTCAGTGGGTGAAGATCAACTCGCAACTACGCAGTAGCGCTCCGCTACTTGATGCATACCTTGCTTACTTTGAAGGTGATTTCACGCCATTTACAATTCCAGGTCATAAGCAGAGAGCAGCAAATATCGATCCAGGCCTTGGTGCAGTCGTAGATACTGATATTCCACTTTATGGTGGCTTAGATGAAATCAAGTTAACCAATCAGGTGTTGAAAGAATCTGAATCACTTGCCGCGCAATTGTGGGGCGCAGACTTTGCTCGTTTTTCGACTGGTGGATCAACGCATGCCAATCAAGCGGTGATCCTGGCGCTTGGTAAACCTGGCGATAAAGTCGCACTAAGTCGCACCGCACATCGTTCTGTTTTAAGTGCACTAGTACTAGCAGGCTTAGAACCAATTTGGTTAACGCCCGAGATTGATGCCAGCACTGGAGTGCCACTGGGGATTCCAATTTCAGAGCTCGAACGCGCTCTCGCCGAAAAGCCAATTGCGCTATTGCTTACTGAGCCTGGATATCTTGGAACGATCTCTGATTTAGCGCCGCTTATAAAGAAAGCCCATGAATATTTCATTCCCGTGATTGTCGATGCTGCTTGGGGTGGGCATTTCGGTTTTCATACTGACTTGCCAAAACACGTTATGCAATTGGGCGCTGATGCACTAATTACTAGTGTTCATAAAGCGCTTCCGGGTTACAGCGCATCAGCGCTATTGCTAGCCCGCACAAACTTGCTTAGCGCCGATCGCCTGGAACAAAGCTTTGAAACAACGCACACAACTTCTCCTGCTGGTGCACCGCTGGCGTCTATTGATGCAGTGCGGGCCCTTCTGCAAACGCGCGGCCCAGAGTTGTTGGGCGAATTACTTGCAAATATCGCTGATTTTAAAGCCGCAGTGCAAGCCAATTTTGAGCTGCCCATTTTCTTAAATTCCAGCGATTTTCCAGCAGCACGTTTTGATCCAGCAAAGATTGTTCTGCGCGCCAATCAACTCGGTGCATCTGGTGTTGAAATTGAGAATTTACTTATCGAGCAAGGTATTCGCGTTGAAATGGCCGATCGCGATACCTTGGTATTTCTAGCCACATTGGCCGATACCAAGGAAGATTTTCAAAAATTAGCGCAAGTCTTAATCGGAATCTTAAAGTCGGTAGCTAGCAATCCACGTGCAAGTGCAACCGCACTTAGCTGGTCGGTAATCCCCCAAGTTTCTATCTCTATGCGCGATGCTTATTTTGCCGATACCGAACTAGTTAGCGCCCGTGATGCAATTGGCAGAACTTCGGCAGATCTAATTGCCCCTTATCCCCCAGGTGTTGCCGTAGTTGCACCTGGTGAGGTTTTAACAGAACAGATTGTAAATGGCTTGATTACTTCACAAAAAGCCGGGGTTCGCATTGCTTATGCAACTGATCCAACTCTGGCAAATTTTCGAGTAGTTAACCCTCGCTAGCAAATTTCTTTAGTGCATCCCCTGAAAGCCTAAAGACCGTCCACTCATCCATCGGCACTGCGCCAAGTGATTGATAGAAATCGATTGAAGGCTTATTCCAATCTAGTACCCACCATTGGAAACGTTCGTAACCACGTTCCACACAAAGTGCGGCCAAGGTTTGCATAAATCCTTTACCTATTCCGTGGCCACGATACTCAGGTTGAACAAAGAGATCTTCCAAATAGATTCCAGCCTTGCCCAGCCAAGTTGAATAATTCAAAAACCAAAGTGCAATTCCAACAATTTTTCCATCGACTTCTGCTACGTGACAGAAAGCAACCGGGCTTTGAGTAAAGAGCGATGAATTGATTTGCTCAATTGTGGCAACCATCTGCTCTGGCTCTTTTTCATATACCGCGAGCTCATAAATCAAGCGATGGATATCTTCGACATCAGCCGGTTGTGCCAAGCGAATCCGCATTGAAGAAGTTTAGGGGAAAGAAAAACGGCCAGGTTGCCCTGGCCGTTCTCCCCTCGTGGATAGGTTAAAAACTAACCGATCTTTGCAATCTGTGATTCGGCTTTCTTCTTGAATTCACCGTCGAGAACGCTAAATCCCAGTGCGTCTCCTGCGGTCTTAGCGCAAGCTGGTGAGAGTACAAACGATGCAAGCGCTTTCACAGCAGCAGCGCGTGTCTTATCTGCGTATGCAGTATCTACCAACATATAAGAAACGATACCGAGTGTGTAAGCACCTGGCTCTTTAGTTGCGTAATCGAATGTCACGATTCCGTTAGCATCCATAGTTCCTTGTGCCAAGAAAGCAGAAGTAGTTACTGAGTTTGGAGTAACGGCGCTTCCCGCTGGATTCAAGACATCTGCAACCTTTAATCTATTTGCAGCAGCATAATTAACTTCTGCATATGTAATTGAGTATGGAGTCTTTCCGGCTAGCTGTGAAACACCATTTGAAGATTGAGCTCCTACGATGCGGCCCAAGTTTTCTGGTGAATTAATGCTGCCAGGGAATGAAGAGGTGAATACTGAAGCTTTCGCTTTGGTCCAAACAGTTGGAGCAGACTTATTCAAGTAGTTTGTGAAGTTTTCAGAAGTACCTGAAGAATCTGAGCGATAAATTACCTTGATTGGCTTGTTAGGAAGGTTGTAAGTAGTTGTTGTAGGGGTTGTCTTCGACACGATTGGATCGCCCTTCGCATCCTTAACAATTACACCATTCTTGGTCTTGTAAGTAACTTTATTTACTGTGCGATTGTTATCTGCAACGATCTTTGGGTCATCCCAGCGGGTAATTGTTCCAGCGAAGATTCCAGCAATTGTGCTTGCAGAAAGAGTTAGTGTCTTACGTGATGGAAGATTGTGAAGTAGTGCGATTGGTGCTGCAACTACAGGTGCGTGAATAATAGTTGGGCGCTTTGTTGCCGATGTGTGAGCTGCATCGGAGAACCAAAAGTCGCCGACTTTGTTATCTGAGGCGGTGCGGCCTGGTCCTGATCCATTTGATGCATATGTAAACGAATGTCCTGAAGCGGTAGCAAATGGAGCTTTGCAAGCTTCGATTAGAAGGGCTGGGAATGAAGCGCCAGAGCCCTGTAGATCTACTGCGTGAGCTGGTGTCGAGGCGACCAACCCGAAAACGAGTGCAACTGCTGCAGATTTTGCAAGCATAGAAACTTTCATTAATTTTCCCCTTATTTGAGATAGGTGTCGTGCTACGAGGAAAACTAGGTCCTCAAGGTGAACTAACCACTCCCCAACGGGAAACGTTGCTCAACCATTAGGTGAACAACAGGTTACGACTACCCGAAGCGACCGGTGACGTAATTCTCTGTTCGTTGATCCTTTGGCTGCGAGAAAATTTCGCTGGTACGGGCAACTTCAATCATTTCACCTGGGCCACCATCAGATAAGAAGAAGGCGGTGTAATCAGATACACGCGCTGCTTGTTGCATATTGTGGGTAACAATGATGATTGTCATCGAATCAGAGAGTTCGCGGATCGTATCTTCAATGCGCAGCGTTGATCCTGGGTCTAGAGCTGAGCATGGCTCGTCCATAAGAAGCACCTGAGGACTCACGGCTAAAGCGCGTGCGATACAAAGGCGTTGTTGTTGGCCACCTGAAAGAGAGCCACCATGTGCGCCTAAGCGATCTTTAACTTCATTCCAAAGTCCCGCGCGAACTAAACAAGATTCGAGCAATTCATCTTTATTCTCTACCTTTATCTGGGCAAGCTTTAGGCCTGATAGAACATTTTCACCGATGGTCATTGATGGAAATGGGTTTGGCTTCTGGAAAACCATGCCGATTTGCAGGCGAATCTTTGTTACATCCACTCCAGGTGCGTAAACATCTTTTCCATCCAATAAAACTTGTCCCGCCATTGCTGCACCTGGAATAAATTCGTGCATACGGTTCATAGTTCTAATAAATGTTGACTTACCACAGCCAGATGGGCCGATTAGGGCAGTGACAGACCCAGCGGCAAATTCAAGGTTTATATCTGCCAACACATGGTTTTTGCCAAACCACGCATGAACTCCGCGCGCTTCAAGCCCAGTTCCTATTGCCGAACTTGCCTGGGTCCGCTCGACTCTAGCGTTTGCAACGCTCGCCAAAGAACTCGGTTGGGTTGATGACATTGCTTTCTCGCTTTCAGGAGTTTGGATCACTTTGACATCTTTCTATTAGATAGTGCACGAGCGGAAATAAAGAGTATAAAAACTACGATCATAAGAATTAATAGTCCTGCCCAGGCTCTGGTAAGCGCTTCAGGGGAACCGGCATTAAATGACTTCCAGATGTAATACGGCAGAGAGCCGACTGAGCCGTTAAATGGATTCGGATTTACCTTATCGCCGCCACCGGTGAGTAGAAGAAGTGGCGCCGTTTCGCCAGCGATACGCGCGATTCCTAAAATTATCGCAGTCATTAACCCGCTTCGTGCTGCTGGCAGCACGATCATGGCAACTGTTCGCCACTGCGTTCCTCCAAGTGCGGTTCCGGCTTCACGCAATTCATTTGGAATCAGCAATAAAACTTCTTCAGATGTGCGAGCTATCGTCGGAATCATCAAAATTGTGAGCGCCATTGCACCCATTAGGGCGGAGAAATTTTTAGTGATTGGGTAGAGAACAGCGGAGAGAATAAACAATCCAGCAACAATGGATGGAACACCTGACATTGCTTGCACCAAGAAGCGAATTGGTCCGGCGAATTTTCCTTTAATTTCAGTCAAATAGAGCGCGGTGAGAATTCCGATCGGAATGCTCATGATTAGTGCCAACACAACCATTGTGAGAGTTCCAGTGATCGCGTGGAGAACACCACCAGTAGGAATCGGGTCGGTAGACGTAGCCATGGACATGTCGTTACTTAAAATCCCAAGGTGCAGTCCAGGAACACCCTTTTGAACTACCGTAAATAATATGCTCGCAATTGGAATCACTGTAAATACGGCACCTAGCGCCACCAAGGTGCTAACGAACGAATCCTTTGCCGCTTGTGGGCCACGAGTTATAAAAGAGTAGGTTGAGGTTATTACGCCATAGGCAACGAAGAAAATAAAAGCGTAGGCTAACTTTCCCTTCATTTCAGTAACTGCTACGAAGAAATAAGAAAAAGCTGCCGCAGCAATTAAAAAGGAAACTCCAAGAATTCTATCTTGGGGGCTCTTCGCCCAAGGTTTTGTCGGGATTGCTACAGCGCTCATCGTCCCGACTTTCCAGTCGACTTAACGATTACGTTGGCCACGGCGTTTACCGCCAGAGTTAACAAGAACAAAATTAGCCCAGCTGCCATAAGCGCTTTAATTTCGTAATCACCAGCCTCACTAAATTTCAAAATGATTAGCGAGGCGACGTTTCCGCCAGCACCAAGAAGAATGTGCCAATTTATTTGGAAGACAATGTTTAGAACTGTGAAAACGGCGACCGTTTCTCCCATTGCACGACCGAGACCAAGCATCGCGCCACCAACAACACCGCTTCGGCCATGTGGAATAACCACCGCTTTGATCATCGCCCAGCGAGTTGCACCGAGCGCGAAGGCCGCTTGAATTCGATCTAAAGGCGCTTGCGCAAAAATTTCGCGAGAAACCGATGTGATGATCGGAATAATCATGATTGCAAGGACGACCCCTGCAACAAATGGTGAGCGTGTGAAGAAGTATGGCTTGACTTCAAATAATGGAATCCAACCTAAGTACCTGTTGATCAGCTTTCCCCAATATTCAACACTTGGCATCAAAACCAAGAATCCCCAAACACCAAAGAGGATCGATGGGAAAGCCGCCATCATGTCGATTACCGCCACAAGTATTTTCTTGAGCCATCCTGGGGCATAAAAATTCAAGTAAAGCGCTGAAAACACTGAGATCGGAACCGCAATTACCACGGCGACTAATGCACAAAGAATTGTGCCTACCAACATAGCCGAAAGACCAAAATTGCTCTCCACAACATTGGCTGATTCATCCAATGTCACAGACCAATCAGCACCAGTGATGAATCCCAAGCCTTCTTCTTTTAATACTTCAAATCCGCGGTATGCCAGAAAAACAGCGATCAATCCCAGAATAAATAGAGATGAAATCCCTCCACTTGTGACTACTCCACGAAAAACTTTATCTGAGCGTCGAGGCTCCGTTGAGATTTCTCGTGGAGATGGAATGAGCGTTGCTTGTGACATTTATGCAAATCTGCCAGTCACTAAGAAAATCACTCGACGTGCAACCGAAACAGCATGGTCGGCATATCTTTCGTAGTAACGACCAAGCAAAGTTAAATCAATCGCGGTCTCAACTCCATGTTCCCAAGTTGGTGCAATGAGAACTGAGATTAACTGGCGATGTAGCAGATCCATTTCATCATCATCTTTTTCAACCTGCGCAGCAAGGACGGTATCGCGCGTTGAAATAACAACACCGGTCTTTGCCGCAATCTTCTCTGCGGTTACTCCCATGGATTCGATCAAACTCATTAGCTGATCTGGGACAGCCGCTGCTGGGTGGCGCAACCGAACAACTTTGGCAACGTGATGGGCCAAGTCACCCATTCGCTCTAAGTCGGCGGACATGCGAAGTGCCGTGACAAGTGCTCGTAGATCAGATGCAACTGGTTGTTGTCTGGCAATGATGTCAATGATGCGTGCATCTAAATCGTGCTGCACTGTGTCAATTTTTTCATCGAAGGTAATAACTTCTTCGGCAAGCGGTAGGTTCTTACTCATTAGCGCGCGAGTTGCTTTCGCCATTGAGTCAGAAACCATCACACTTAATTCAAAGAGAGTTTGTGAAACGCTATCGAGTTCGTCCTGGAAAACTGATCTGATTAAAGGCATGGTCGGACGCTAGGTGCCACGGATTAACGGAGTCCCACCGTTAGGTGAACGGAAGGTGAACTGGGCCTTTGTGGCTATAGAGTTTGGGTATGTGGCGCCGCTCTAAGGCAGATGAGGCTCTAAGCCAGCGCGAACTACCCCTTTTACTTATCAGTGTTCTAAATCAACTAGATGGCGCCAGCCTAGTTGTCGCCCCTGGCGAAGTAGCGATATTTACTAATCAAGAAGCCGAACAACTAGGAATTCTGCGTGATGGGCGTATCCAAAGTGAAGAGTTGCTTGCATCTATTCGCGTAGTGCGCAGAACAAATATAAAACAAACCGGAACAATTGAAATTGCACGTGGACCAATCGGTGAAGGTAAGCGCGAGATCACCGTGACTTTAATTCCTTTAACCGAAAATGAATTAGTTTTAGTATTACTTAGCGATGAAAGTGAAGCGCAAAGAGTTCACGATGTGCGCCGTGATTTCGTCGCAAATATTTCACATGAATTGAAAACACCGATTGGCGCGCTCTCACTTCTTAGCGAAGCGGTGTTGGGAGCCAAAGATGATTCGGAAGCTGTCTCAAGATTTGCAGCTCGTATGCAAGTTGAGGCAAAACGACTCACTGACTTAGTGCAAGAGATCATTCAACTTTCTCGCGTCCAGGATTCTGATCCGCTAAAGGAAGCGCAGCTGATATCTGCATCCGACATCATCAAAGAAGCACTTGATCAATGCCGCACCACAGCGGATTCACGACAGATTGTCTTAACCCTTCAAGACATCGAAGATGGAATGATTCTTGGTGATCGCGATCAATTGACTATGGCGATCCATAACTTAATTGAAAACGCTATCAATTATTCACCTGCAGATACAAAAGTGGCCGTGAGCACTTCAATTGAAAATGAGATCATAACTATCTCTGTAGCAGATCAAGGAATTGGTATCCCCGAGGCCGAAGTTGAAAGAATCTTTGAGCGTTTCTATCGCGTTGATCCTGCGCGATCACGCGAAACTGGTGGCACCGGGTTAGGTCTCTCAATTGTTAAACACATCATCACTAAACACGGTGGTGAAATTTCGGTCTGGAGTTCTGAAAATGTTGGAAGCACCTTCTCCATTCGCCTTCCTATCCAATCGCAAAATGAGGATGACAGATGACAAAAGTACTAATCGTAGAAGATGAGATTTCATTCTCAGATGCGCTTGCTTATCTCTTGAAGAAAGAGAGCTTCGAGGTAGAAGTTGCCGTAAATGGCAAAGAGGCAATTGATATATTTAACTCATTTAAACCTGATCTTATTCTGCTCGATTTAATGATCCCTGAAGTTTCTGGGACTGAAGTTTGTCGAGTAATTCGCTCCACCTCACAAGTTCCAATCATTATGCTAACCGCCAAGGATTCTGAAATCGATAAGGTCGTAGGGCTAGAACTTGGCGCGGATGATTACGTGACCAAGCCATATTCATCACGCGAACTTCTTGCTCGCATTAAAGCAGTGATGCGTCGCAACTCCGCTGAATCTCACCCCGCCGAGGATGGTCAAGAATTGATAGTTGGACCAATCCGGATGGATCTTGATAAACATCAAATCACGGTCAATTCAATTGCTGTTTCCTTTCCTTTAAAGGAATTTGAACTTCTTGAATACCTAATGCGCAATAGTGGACGGGTGTTAACTCGTAGCCAATTGATAGATCGTGTTTGGGGCAATGATTACTACGGCGATACCAAGACCCTCGATGTACACATCAAGCGGTTGCGCGCGAAGATTGAGGCTGATCCAGCCAATCCAACGCTAATCCACACGATTCGTGGGCTGGGTTACAAGCTAGAGGTTTAAAGTTTTTAACCAATAACTCCGGTAGCCAACGCTACCAAAATAAGCGTACCAAGACCGATGCGGTAGTAAATGAATGGCGCAAAGCTCTTTGTCATAACAAACTTTAATAACCAAGCAATAACTGCATACCCAATTACAAATGCAATCACGGTTGCAACCAGTGTCTCGGGAAGAGTGAATGCCTGATCCGCTGCGTCAGATCCAATTGCGCCTTTTAATTCATAAAATCCACTACCGAAAACTGCTGGTAGTGCCAATAAAAATGAGTAACGCAGCGCCGCTTCTCGGCTGTAACCAAGGAAACGTCCCATTGCAAT
>CAMBGS010000032.1 GCA_945866305.1 Bifidobacterium breve | reverse complement strand
TCGCCAACTCTGCCGAGCCATCGCGCCTTAGATGATGCGCGGGCCACCGTAGATGTGTTGCACGGAATATTTGAAAGGCTGGGTTCACACGATGTAACGACGCTCGAACAACTTTTGCAATTTAAGCGTAAAAGAGCGCGTCGCCCAATCGATTAGCTCTTTGCTAATTCCTGACTAAGCCTTACCCAACTCTGTAAGAGATTTGTTGCAGCCCCAGAATCAACGGCTTCTGTTGCCTTAACCAGTGCAGATGAAATACGTTCGTGAATACCAAGCCCAGCATCGCCATCAAATGCGGCTATCGCAGCAGCGGCGTTTAGCAAGACCGCATCTCGTGGTGCACCTTTTTCGCCAGCAAAAATTGAATTAGTGATTCGGGCGTTCTCGTTCGCATCTCCCCCGACGAGGGCAGAAATTGGCGCGTTAGCCAAGCCAAAACCTTTAGCATCGATGCGATCGCTAGATATTTCTCCACTGCCAATTGTTAGAACTGATGTGGTTGTCGCAAGAGTGATCTCATCGAGTCCATCATCACCACGAAAAACAAAACCTTCGACTCCCCGGTCCGCCAAAACTTGCGCCATAACTAGGTGCATCCGTTCATTAGCAACGCCTATAGCCGCAGCTTTGGGGCGCGCTGGATTGGCAAGTGGTCCCAAGATGTTAAATACCGTTGAAGTGGCTAGCTCTTTGCGAGCCGCTGCGGCAAAACGCATTGCTGGGTGAAAAACGGGAGCGAAACAAAATCCAATGCCCAATTCTGCAACGGTAGTCGCGACTTTTGGACCATCGAGATTTATAGCGACTCCGAGTGCTTCAAGTAAATCTCCGGCTCCGGACTTTGAAGATGCCGCTCGATTTCCGTGCTTCACAACTCGCGCACCTGCAGCCGCGGCAATAATCGCAGCGGTTGTAGAAATATTTATCGTATGCGCACCATCTCCCCCAGTGCCAACGGTGTCGACCGCGCGTTCGGCAATGTTTATTGGCGCACAATGTTCATACATTTGGGAGACCAGTGCTCCGACTTCTTCAGCGGTCTCACCTTTATTCTTTAGCGCAATTAAGAAACTCATTAAGACATCTTTATCGGCGCGATCTTCCAGCACTTCACGCATCAAATCTTGGGCTTCTTGTGGCAAGAGATCTAGGCCGCTCTCCATCTTAGAAATGGATGAAGCCCAATCTATAGAGCTCATTTCTTGAACCTTAATTAGCCGATTGCGGCTGCAGAATTTGATCGCATTAAATCTGCAACCGTATTTGCCAAAGTAAATGGATCAATTGGGTGGATAACACTTGCTTCGGCGCGAGACCAAGCAGCAAGCCAGGCATCTTCACGACGACCTGTTATTAGGAGAACTGGTGGGCAGTTAAAGACTTCATCCTTGAGCTGGCGGGCGATACCCATTCCGCCTTCTGGAACCGCTTCTCCATCAAGGATAAATAAATCAGCGCGCAATTGACCAGAAACACTCTTGCGATCTACAAATGCGCGAAGGGCCGGACCGGTGGCAAACTCTTCAATTTGATGTTCGGGCAGGTCATCTGCAACGCGTTTTCCAAGGGCCGCAACAATGGCAGAGCGAACCGATGAGTCATCGGAATAGACGATGATTATTGGCTTACGAGGCGAGGACATGAGGCAAGTCTAATCAAAGGTGGGACCCGCATCTGCCCTATTTCTATATGAAAAGAGCGTGACCCGTTTCACCTAAAAGTGGCCAATTTAAGGGCCAGAACTCACCCGCCAAATAGAAAGGAGGACGCACTTTCAGGGATACTTGCGCCTATGACTAGCTCAACCCTCGCAGCGCCTCACAAGATCAATCGCCCTAATCTGGTGGCGGTCGGAACGATTGTCTGGCTCTCCAGTGAGTTGATGTTCTTCGCCGCTCTTTTTGCCATGTATTTCACCACCCGTGCGGTGCAAGGTCCAGCGATTTGGTTGGAAAAAACAGAGATTTTAAATATTCCATTTGCAGCGCTTAACACCACTGTTCTAGTTCTTTCATCTGTCACTTGCCAATTTGGCGTATTTGCCGCGGAGCGTTTCCAAGCCAAACGAACCGGTTCTCTTTTAAATATCAAAACTTGGGGAATGCGCGAGTGGTTCTCGCTCACCTTCCTTATGGGTGCTTTCTTTATCGCGGGACAAATTTATGAGTACGCCCACTTGGTAATCGAAGGAGTGACTCTCTCTTCAGATGCTTACGGCTCTGTTTTCTACATGACAACAGGTTTCCACGGGCTTCACGTAACCGGTGGATTGATTGCATTTTTGATTGTAATGGTCCGTGTTTCTAAGGCGCGACGCTTTACCCATAACCAAGCGACTACAGCGATTGTGGTTTCTTACTACTGGCACTTCGTCGACGTTGTATGGATTGCACTCTTCTCAGCGATTTATTTAATTAAGTAAGAACCAACAAAGAGGAAACGGAAAATATCTTGAAGCGTCTCTCTAGATTTCGCAGACACCGTGCGGTAGCACCACTTCTTTTGGTTCTCGCTTTATTCTCTATTGGCACAACTTTCTCAGTCGCTGGAGCAGCAACCAGCTCTCCCCTTACCGCCGCTGAACGCAGCGCACTAATTGATGAGGGACAACGAATTTTTCTTAAGGGTTGCTCTTCGTGTCACGGCTTAAACGCTGAAGGAGGCGCAATCGCACCTTCGTTGATTGGCGTGGGCGCTGCATCAGTTGATTTCCAAGTTGCAACCGGCCGCATGCCTATGGCCGATATGAGCACACAGGCTATGCGTAAAACTCCTGTTTATGATGAGAAAGAAGTTGAAGCACTTGCCGCATACGTTGCTTCCCTTGCCCCTGGACCAGGAATTCCTGGTGAAGAACATTTAAATTATGAACGCGATGGATCAACTGCTGAAGGCGGTGAACTCTTCCGTACAAATTGTGCAATGTGCCATAACTTTGCGGGACAAGGTGGTGCGCTGACTCAAGGAAAGTACGCACCCACAGTTATGGGTGTAACACCTCGTCATATATATGAAGCGATGATCACAGGTCCACAGTCAATGCCCGTGTTTTCAGATAAAACAATTACACCTGAAGAAAAACTTTCAATTATTAAATGGATCAAAGCTGCTGAAAATGAACCGCAGTTGGGCGGAGCGGCACTTGGCCGCGTTGGGCCAGTTACTGAAGGACTCTTGGTTTGGACACTTGGACTTGGAATGCTCGTGGGCGTTGCTGTCTGGCTAGCGATGAAGGCGAGATAAAAACAATGTCTAACGAAATTGAAGCAATAAAAGATCCTGGACTTCCTGCTCACGTTCATCGTCGGACAGATACAGATCCAAAGGCTGCTAAGAAAGCAGAGCGTCAAGTTGCGATTCTCTTTCTACTTTCCGCATTAGGAACAATTACCTTAATCGGTTCGTACATTTTCATCCCACAGGATGTCTTTATCTTCTTCCCTGTTCTTGGAAATACAAATGCACACCAACTTTTCCTTGGTCTTGGTATGGCCGCATCGCTCTTCTTTATCGGAATGGGCGCAATTCACTGGGCTAAAACTTTGATGCCTGATGAAGAAGTAATTATTCAACGCCACGAATTCCGTTCTCCTGATGAAGACCGAGCTGATTTTGTTAAGGCTGCCAAGGATGGTGCGGCTGCTGCAGGCTTAGGTCGTCGCTCGCTCATTAAACGATCCCTTGGTCTCTCACTGGGATTAGTCGGACTTTCTCCGCTTATCCTGCTCCGCGATCTAGGACCACTTCCTGGTGATTCTTTAACCAAGACATCTTGGAAGACCGGAACTCGTTTAGTTACAGATCCTGGAGATCGCCCAATACGCCCCGAAGATTTAGAGGTTGGAGCTGTTGCACAAACTCTTCCAGAAATAGCAAAGGGTGAACATCGCAAACTCTCTGATATTGCAAAAGATGCTGTCTTACTCATTCGTTTACGTCCTGAAGAATTTAATCTAGATGCAGAACGCTTATCTTGGACACACGAAGGAATCATCGCCTTCTCAAAGATCTGTTCTCATATGGGATGTGCTGTGGCGTTGTATGAACAGCAGACCAAGCATCTTCTCTGCCCTTGCCATCAATCAACATTTGATGTGACCCGTGCGGCGAAAGTCATATTTGGACCGTCTGCTCGCCCCTTGCCTCAACTCGCGATAAAGGTGGATTCTGAGGGATACTTGGTCGCACAAAGTCCATTTAACGAACCGGTAGGACCTAGTTTCTGGGAGCGCTCATCATGACAGCACGTGAAAGAATCGCAGGCAGCGTAGCGAATTACGTTGATGAAAGAACCGGCGCTGCCAAATGGATGAAGAAGAATTTAACTAAAGTCTTCCCTGATCACTGGTCTTTCCTCCTAGGCGAAATCGCTCTTTACTCATTTGTTATCCTGTTGCTCTCTGGAACATTCCTGACATTTTGGTTTGATCCTTCGCAGCGTGAAGTGATTTACGATGGCAGTTACGAACCACTCCAAGGTTTAGAGATGTCTGCAGCTTATGCATCGACTCTTGATATCTCATTTGAAATTCGTGGCGGTCTCTTGATGCGCCAGATTCACCACTGGGCCGCGCTAATTTTTATGGCTGCAATCGTTGTGCACTTGATGCGCGTTTATTTCACCGGTGCATTTCGCAAGCCACGCGAGTTTAACTGGATCATTGGTGTCGGCCTTTTAACACTCGGAATTGTTGAAGGTTTCTTGGGTTACTCACTTCCAGATGACTTGCTCTCCGGAACTGGAATTCGTATCGCAGAAGCAATTATTCAAGCGCTCCCCTTAGTTGGTTCATACCTAGCCTTCTTTGCCTTCGGTGGAGCATTCCCAGGTGAAGCATTTATTCCTCGAATTTACACAGTTCACGTTCTACTTTTACCTGGCGCATTCCTTGCTCTAATCACAGTGCACCTAATGCTCGTCTGGTACCAGAAGCACACTCAATATCCAGGTCCCGGACGCACTGAGAAGAACGTTGTTGGTTATCCGTTATTGCCGGTTTACATGGCAAAAGCTGGAGGCTTCTTCTTTATTGTCTTTGGTGTAACTGCATTTTTGGGAGCAGTCGCATCGATTAACCCAATCTGGTTATACGGTCCTTACACACCAGCTCAAATTTCTGCAGGTTCACAACCCGATTGGTACATGGGTTGGTTAGATGGACTGGTGCGAATGGCTCCACCGCTTGAAAGTTATATTTTTGGATACACCATCCCTTGGAACATCTTGATTCCAGGCTTAATTGTTCCGGGCATTCTCTTTACTGGAATGGCGCTCTATCCATTTATCGAAAGTTGGATTACCGGCGATAAGCGAGAGCACCACATACTTGATCGTCCACGAAATGCACCAAACCGCACCGCTCTTGGTGTTATGTCACTTACCTTTATGTTGGTTGCACTTATCAATGGCGGCAATGACATTATCGCCACAACTTTTGATCTAACAATCAATCAGATTATGTGGTTCTCGCGCATTGGTATCTTCGTTCTGCCACCGATTGCATTTGTAATAACAAAACGCCTATGTCTATCGCTGCAGCGCGCTGATCGCGAACTCGTACTTCACGGTCGCGAAACAGGTCGTTTGGTAATGATGCCGCACGGTGAATTTGTTGAAGTACACGAGCCAATTTCACCTGAGAAAGCATGGCTCTTGACACAACATGAACAGAATCCACCACTTGCATTGGAAGAAAGCGATCTGCGTGGCGTACGTCGTCCAGGTGTACTAAAAAACAAGCTGCGTGCCCATATGAGTAAGGCACACGCTGTCTCGGTTCCGAAGGCAACTGCAGACGATCTCAAAGAGATCGAACACCACTAACTTTCGCAGATCGCCTTAAGTTGCACCAAACTTTTTGCCATCCACTTTGGGTTGCGTGCTAGTGATCCGGTTGCAGCCAGCCATTTCTCTGCAAACCAGGGAATATTTTCAGCGCTGAAGGATTCGGTAACTTCGGTTTTTCCGTTGCCCAGATCTTTAAGTTCATAACTCCAGGTCCATTTCATTAAATGGCACCAGGAAATCTTGCGCGCTTCTTCAAAGACTACAACTGTGTTGGTAATGCGATAAGGGACTTTAATCTTCATCGCCATCCCGAATTTTGCGCCCAGACCCAGGCGTTCTGGTCCTGAAATGCTCCCCTGCAGCGTGCCAGAGCCATCAAATAGTGGATGACATCTTGGATCGGCAATCAGATCAAAGATTTGTTGTGCAGGAGCGTCTATGACAATACGAGCTGCAGTTTTCCGAGGGGAATCTAATTCAAGAATCTCGGCGCGAACTTTATCCATCTGATGATTCTCCGATGAAGAAGAGTTAGTGAGATGCGTTCTCAGGTTGTGGCTTTTCGTATTCAGTAACAAAGCCGATAATGCTGATAATCAAAGCGCCTAGTGAGATCAGCGTTAACCACCATCCGACCACAAGAGAAACACCCATAGTGATCGCACTAAGTGCTACAGGAAGCGGCCACCAAGAGTGAGGGCTATAGAAACCTAACTCCCCCGCGCTATCTGCGATTTCAGCGGTTGGGCGATCTTCTGGAAGATCGTGCCCAATTCGCTTGGCGGTAAACCAGATGTAGAAACCAACCATGCCAGCTAAGCAGGCAGCCAAGATCATTCCGGTGATGCCAACTGCTTCTCCACCTACATAGTAATAAACGATCGCCATAATGACGTAAAAGATTGAAAGGCCTACAAAGAGGCTCCAATTCGTTTTCATTAATGTCCTTCTGTCTTTATATGTGGGTGATGCAGATCAAAAGCTGGACGCTCTGAGCGAATGCGCGGCATAGTTAAGAAGTTATGGCGCGGTGGCGGACAAGAAGTCGCCCATTCGAGTGAGGAACCGTAGCCCCAAGGATCATCACAATTTACCAAAGGTGATTTGCGAGTGATCCAAACATTTACAAAAAATGGAATCATAGAAAGCGCCAGTAGCGCTGATCCAACGGTAGAGATCATATTCATACCAGTGAACCCATCGGTCGCTAGATAGTCCGCGTAACGACGTGGGAAGCCTTTAATTCCAAGCCAGTGTTGAATCAAGAATGTTGTATGGAAACCAACGAATAGCGTCCAGAAGTGAATCTTTCCAAGACGCTCATTTAACATTCGGCCGGTCATCTTCGGCCACCAGAAATAGAATCCTGCGAACATTGCAAAGACCACAGTGCCAAATAGCACGTAGTGGAAGTGTGCAACAACGAAGTAAGAAGCAGATACCGCAAAATCAAGTGGTGGTGAGGCCAAGATAATTCCGGTGATTCCACCAAATAAGAAGGTAACTAAGAAGCCCATAACCCAGAGCATTGGAGTTTCAAATGTAACGTGGCCACGCCACATTGTCCCGATCCAGTTAAAGAATTTAACACCGGTAGGAATACCAATTAAGAAAGTCATAAATGAGAAGAAGGGCAGTAGCACTTGACCACTGGCGAACATATGGTGGGCCCAGACCGCGACAGAGAGGGCGGAGATTGCGATGGTTGCAGCAATTAGACCCTTGTAACCAAAAATTGGCTTGCGGCTAAAGACCGGCAAAATTTCAGTTGCGATACCGAAAAATGGCAACGCAAGAATATAAACCTCGGGGTGCCCGAAGAACCAGAACAAGTGTTGCCACAACATTGCACCGCCATTAGCGGGATCAAAGATATGCGATCCAAAAAGGCGATCGGATTCCAGTGCAAGTAGCGCAGCTGCAAGAGGAGGGAAAGCAAGAAGTACAAGAATTGAGGTAAGCAATACGTTCCAAGAGAAGATCGACATACGGAACATCGTCATACCAGGTGCGCGCATTGTGAAAATTGTTGTAATGAAGTTAACGCCACCCAAAATTGTTCCGAGACCAGATACAGCAAGACCGATCACCCAAAGATCTCCACCAATACCGGGAGAATATGTTGAGTTAGCAAGGGGTGCATAAGCAGTCCATCCGAATGATGCCGCGCCACCGGGTGTTAAGAATCCTGCAACGGCGGTGAGGCTACCGAAGGTGAACAACCAGAATGACAACATATTTAATCGAGGAAAGGCCACATCTGCCGCGCCGATTTGCAAAGGCATGATGACGTTTGCAAAACCAACAAAGAGCGGTGTCGCAAACATCAAGAGCATGATCGTGCCGTGCATAGTAAAGATCTGGTTGTACTGCTCGTTACTTAAAAATTGCATTCCGGGACGAGATAATTCAGCCCGCAGGAATAACGCCAGCAATCCACCAATTAAGAACCATGCAAAGGTGGTAATTAAGTACATATAGCCGATTGTCTTGTGATCAGTTGAGGTGATCCACTTTACGAAATTCTTACCCTTGACTGAAGGAACTGGCGATGCTGAATCTAGGGTTGGACGTTCTGCATAAGTTGTCATGCTGCACTCGCCTTCAGAGTCTCTAGATAAGTCTTATATTCATCTGGTGTTACAACTTTTACGCTAAAGATCATCTGAGCGTGATTGCGACCGCAGAGAATGTTGCATCGCCCGGGATAAGTTCCGAGTTTATTCGCAGTGAATTCCAGATAATTAGTGACGCCTGGCAAGTTCTGCATTTGAATCATAAATGCCGGTATCCAGAAACCGTGGACAACATCGTTTGAGGTAATTGTGTAACGAACCTTTTCACCGAGTGGAACATAAAGCGTTGGCGGCTGGGCAGGAGTTCCAGTTACAACTGCTTTTGGTCCTCCTTCAGGATACGCAAACTGCCAAGACCATTGAATGCCTTCTACTTTAATTTCGTGCGTGTAACTCGTTGTCTTCTCGACGATCTTTGTCTCTTTAACGGCGGTAAAGTAGAAGAGAACTGCAACAATAATGAATGGAATTATCGTGTACGCGATTTCAACCGGAACGTTATATTGCGTCTGCTTAGGGAATTCGCCTTTGCTAGCTTTGGCGCGATGAAAGACTGCCGGCCATAAAATTAGAATGAGCGTAAAGACGCCGACCACCGCTCCTGCGATCCAAGCACCCTGCCAAAGTGAGAGCGAAATATCGTTTACGCTCGTGAGGCCTTCTTCAAAACCAAGCCCAGAAACCTTCGCGCATCCGGTTAACAGAAGAGTTAGCGGCGCAAAAAGTAACGCCCGCAAAAGAGGGCGGGTTGGCTTAACAGGCATGTGCCTAAGGATAGTGCCGCATTTCCCTCATCCGCTCATTGGCTAGTAGCGTTCGCGGGGTGGTTCCAGTCACAGGAAATTTCCAAGCAGAGACAGCACTCAATCCGCTGGCTCAAGAGGCGCTACTCGCTGCCTTCGATTCTGGCTGGGCCGACCCAAAGAAGATTGGGCAGCATCCCAACCGCGCCGCCTTACTGCGAAATAACGCACTTGAGTCGATTTCAAATCGCCTAGGAGTTACACCAGATCAAATTGAAGTTACAGGAGAAGTTGGGCTTGGCTATTTTCTATCACTTGCCGGGTTGTTAACCCCCGAAAAGACTCTGCACTTTGGTGCAGGAGATCGAAGCGGAGTCATTGCAACAGTTCGCTCGCATCAAGGGAAAATCTCAGAAACTCCATTGCGCAGTGATGGCCGAATTGATTTTACAAAAACTGCAATATCCCAAAATTCGGTATTGGCTTTTCAATTGGCCAACGGTGAAACTGGAGTTATCAACTCGCTCCCAACTGATCTGCCCGATGATCTGCTAGTCGCAGTCGATGCCACCGCCTCTGGCGCGCGCGTTCCATTGCCGGCCAATTGGGCCAGTGCGGTTTTCGATTCACGAACGTGGGGTGGTCCAGCCGGTCTGGCTTTGGTCGCGATTGGTAAATCAGCACATTGGAAGAATCCGCTCCCCCACATTTCAAGTGCTCGCCGAACCTACGGCACATATTCACTACCTCTCTTACTCGCCAGTGCGGTTGCTTTGGAAAACTTTCAGCCAGATGATCTAAGAATTCGTGGATTAAATAAGCAGATTCGCACAGCTGTTAAATCTGCGATACCCGATGCGAACATTGCTGGAGATTTAGATTTAGCAATGCCGCACTTGATTTCAATGGTTTTTCCTAAGACAAATGGAGAAGAAATTTTGCGGACATTAGCATCCAAGGGATTTGCCGTTGATTCTGGGTCTGCCTGCACTGCCATGAATCTGCAACCGAGCCACGTGTTAGCGGCAATGGGTCATCCGACAGATGGAAATATCAGAATTGCAATTCACTCCGAAAGTAATGATGGTGAAGTATCGGCTTTAATTACCGCGTTACAAGATGTGGTTCGATCTCAGCAGCAGCGCTAGCTCCGTAAGCCAGACTAAAGCGCTCAATAAATTCGGCAGCCGTGAATCGATATTCCTGAGTGCCGGTGGTTTCAATTACATAAGTTGCAATCATTGCGCCTAATTGCGCGCATCTCTCGTGTCCTAACCCCCAAGCCAATCCAGCAACAAATCCTGATCTAAATGAATCTCCCACACCTGTTGGATCAACTTTGCCCTTCTCTTTTGGGCAACCAATTTTAATTGTTTCGCCACTCAAGGATTCAACACGTGCCCCTTCAGAACCCAAAGTTACGATGCGAAACTTAACTTGCTCCAAAATTTCGCGATCACTCCACCCAGTCTTCTGAATCGCAAGAGCCAACTCATATTCGTTTAAAAATAGATAAGTAGCGCCAGTAATTAGCTGCTTAATCTCTTCGCCATTCATGCGGGCCATTTGCTGCGAAGGATCAGCGGCGATCGCTACACCTGTCTGTCGAGCTACTTCGGTGTGACGCAACATCGCTTCGGGATCATCAGGAGAAATAACAAGTAGATCGAGCTTGCCTGTCTTATCCATAATGGGCGTCAATTCTATATTTCGTGCCTCAGACATAGCGCCCGGAAAGAAACTCGCTATTTGATTTAATTCGGTATCTGTTGTGACCATGAAATGAGCGGTGTGTAGCGTTTTAGAGATCAATACATGCGAAGTGTCCACGCCGTGGCGAACCAACCATGCATCGTAATCTGGCCAATCAATACCGACCGCAGCAATCAGGATTGGATTTAGCCCCAATACCCCCATGCCATATGCGATATTTGCGGCGCATCCGCCTCGGCGAACTTCCAGACCATCAACTAAAAAAGATAGTGATACTTTTTCGAGAGAACCGGCAACTAGTGAATCAGTGAATTTTCCGGAGAAGGTCATCAAGTGATCAAGGCCAACGGAACCGGCAACACCAATTTTCATAAGGCTAGATTAAAAGAAAGCGCTTAGTTTTAATTAAATGAATCGCCGCAGGCACAAGAACCTTGTGCATTTGGATTATCGATTGTAAAACCTTGCTTTTCAATGGTGTCTACGAAATCGATTGTTGCGCCCATTAGGTAAGGATCACTCATCTTGTCTACGACAACTTTTACAGAACCAAATTCGCGGGCGATATCGCCTTCTTGATTGCGCTCATCGAAGTAGAGCTGGTAACGAAGACCTGAGCATCCACCTGGTTGCACTGCAACGCGCAGATAAAGGTCATCGCGACCTTCTTGAGCAAGAAGGGCGGCTACCTTGGCGGCGGCAACATCGGTCAGAGCGATCGATGTCAAAGTTGTGTTTGTCTCAGTTGTCTCAGTAGTCATGGGGATTAGCCTACCTGTCCCCCTGCGCCAATGCGACAGCAACGCCAGTTATGCGCGAGAATGTGGTCATGTCCACACCCCAAAGCGGATCGCTTACCAATTTGCTGCTGCTTGGTCGCGGCCAAGACTTGGAATCAGAACGAGGCGTATCTTGCACCGGCGATCTACCTGAGGCTAGCGATCCAGAATTAGTTTCTCGCGCAACTATCGCACGTGCAGCCCTGGGTGATCGTGCACTTGTACTTGGCCATCATTATCAACGTGATGAAGTAATTGCATTTGCAGATATAACTGGAGATTCATTTAAATTAGCGCAAGCAGCTGCGGCGCAATCAAGTGCCGAATACATTATTTTCTGCGGAGTTCATTTCATGGCAGAGAGCGCCGATATTTTGACCTCATCCAATCAGAAAGTTATTTTGCCTGACTTGGCCGCTGGTTGCTCAATGGCCGATATGGCAACTGCCAATCAAGTACAAGAATGCTGGAGCCAACTATCAGAACTTGGAATCGCTGATAAAACGATTCCTGTTACTTATATGAATTCATCTGCCGCCATAAAGAGTTTTACTGGCGAACACGGCGGAACTATCTGCACCTCATCAAATGCTCAAAAGACAATGGAGTGGGCGCTAACTAAAGGAGAGAAAATTCTCTTCCTGCCTGATCAACATTTAGGTCGAAACACGGCGGTTCTCTCTCTTGGTTTGTCTCTCACCGATTGCGTACTTTGGAATCCCTGGAAGCCGATGGGCGGGCTAACCGCCGAGCAACTTCGCGCGGCAAAAGTAATTCTCTGGCGCGGTCATTGTTCAGTGCACGGTCGCTTTACTGTTGATGCCGTAAACGAAGTTCGCAACCGGGTACCTGGCGTAAAAGTTTTGGTCCATCCAGAGTGCCAACACGATGTGGTTTCCATTGCAGATGTTGTAGGCAGTACCGAGGGAATTATCCGCACCGTTGAGCAATCCCCGGCCGGAAGTAAGTGGGCGATTGGCACAGAACTTAATTTAGTTTCCAGATTGGCAAAGGCGCATCCTGACAAAGAGATTTTCTTCCTCGATAAGACAGTTTGTTACTGCTCAACAATGAACCGTATCGATCTACCGCACCTTGTTTGGGCGATGGAATCTCTGGTGGCAGGTCATGAAGTCAATCAAATTAAAGTCGCTCCTGATATTGCCCGCTTCTCCAAGTTGGCTCTAGAGCAGATGCTCGCTCTATAGTTTGCGCTATGACAACTCCCGCAGATGGCTCTCAGAAAAAAGGCCGCCCGACTCCTAAGCGTAAAGATGCCCAAGCATCTACAAAGTTTTCTTCGTTAGCTCCAGCATCTACAAAAGTTGAAAAGAAGCGCGCTAAAGATGCTGCTCGTGCGGCGAGAATGAATCAACGTGCCGCTTACTTGCGTGGGGATGAAGCAGCGCTGCCGTTGCGCGATCGAGGAGTTGAGAAGCGATTTGTTCGAAATTACATTGATGCCCGTCGTTCAATAGGCGAATATTTTCTTCCTGTAATCGGCTTCGTCCTGATTCTCTCCTTGATCCCAATTAGTACTTTTGCAGTCGCCGGTATCGCAATTATGTATAGCGTTCTACTAGTCTCCATCTTTGATGGTTTCTTTCTTTCACGAAAAATCAAAGCTGAAGTGACCCAACGTTTTCCAGATAAGAGCACAAAAGGCTTAGGTCTTTATGGATGGCTCAGATCTACTCAGATGCGCCGAATGCGCGCACCAAAGCCACAAGTAAAAGCTGGAGAAAAGTTTAATTAATTACGAGTCTTTGGACTCTTATTCTCTCTTGGATCCGTGTTCGGAATTGACCCCAGCGCTTTATCTATCGCCTTCATCTGATCTGCCGATAACTTCACGCCGGCTGCCTTCACATTTTCTTTAACTTGTGAAGGTTTGGTAGCGCCCATAATTGCGCTAGAAACGTTTGGATTTTGCAATACCCAAGCGATTGAAAGTTGCCCGATTGTTAAATCTGCTTCTTTCGCTATTGGTCCCAACTTTTGCACCGCAGTAAGGACGTCATCGCGCATCCATCTCGAAATATTGTCAGCACCAGATTTCTTATCAGTTGCGCGAGAGCCAGCTGGTGGTTTCTTTCCGGGTAGATACTTTCCAGTTAAAACTCCCTGTGCCATCGGCGACCAAACTATCTGACCGATACCTTCCTTCTTGCTTAGCGGAACAACTTCGCTTTCGATAACACGCCACAAAGCAGAGTATTGCGGTTGGCTAGAGATGAAGCGGTTATATCCCCTGGCATCTTGAATCTTTAGTGCTTGCGAAATCTCTTGTGCATTCCATTCCGAGAAACCAATGTAATGAACTTTGCCAGCACGAATCAGATCATCGAATGCACTTAGCGACTCTTCCAAGGGAGTTTCGTGATCGAAGCGATGCATTTGGTAGAGATCTATATGATCGGTATTTAAGCGCTTTAACGATGCGTTGCAAGATTCGATGATGTGTTTGCGTGATAACCCGCGATCATTCATTCCAGGACCAGTGGGCCAGTAAACTTTTGTAAAGAGTTCATATGACTCTCTTTTAATTCCTTTTAGCGCCTTTCCCAATACCGACTCAGCTCTGGTGCCAGCGTAGACATCTGCGGTATCAAAGGTAGTAATTCCGAGATCGTAGGCAGTGCGAACACATTTAATCGCAGCATCTGATTCAACCTGCGAACCGTGAGTAATCCAATTGCCGTATGCGATTTCCGAGACATACATTCCTGATGAGCCGAGGCGTCTATACTCCATACTGCTGACCATACCTGCGCTGTCAAGCCTTGCGTGTTTGGTTGCAATTGGTCCAGGCATATGGTTTGGTTCGCTCGTAGGAAAAAGCAGTACGTAATAAATGCATAACAGCTTGCCTTTCAGGGGAAGTCGGTGAAAATCCGACGCTGACCCGCAACCGTAAGAGCGCTATGGCGCTTAAGTCGGATTACCTGAAGCGCTAAGTGAGTAAAGACAGACACCCGCCGAGGTTTGCGGGGCGTAGTCACAAGGAAAGTATCT
>CAMBGS010000031.1 GCA_945866305.1 Bifidobacterium breve | reverse complement strand
CGTTCGATCGCAGGCTTCATAACCACAAATGCTGCACCCCAAGCCGCCGCAACAGCGAGCAGAGCCCACGGGGCAAGTTTTAATTGCAGTTGATGGCGGGCGTTCATCCGCGCAAACCTTTGAGGAGTGCAACCTCTTTACCGTGCTCTGGCTCCATACCTGGTGTCTCCAATATGAGCGGAGCGTTCTTGACTGCAGGGTGCTTTAGTAATTCTTTAAAGGGATCAACTCCGATAAAACCATCACCGATATTTTGATGACGATCTTTAAGCGCGCCACAAACATCCATTGAATCGTTGGCGTGGATCAGTTGAATACGTTCTGCGCCAGCAACTTCAACTAGAAGATCTAAAGTCTCTTTCATTCCACCTTTTTTGGCGATGTCATGACCTGCGGCAAATACGTGGCAAGTGTCCAAGCAGATACCAACTTTTGGGTGGTACTCCAGCGCTTTTAAGTAATTCTCTAAATCTTCTAATCGCTTAACCAGTGATTGTCCTTGTCCGGCAGTTGGTTCAAGAAGCAACATTGGAGCATCATCGGTTAACGCGTTTAGGATTGGCATCATCCCTTTATGAATTTGCTTCCAAGCCTTATCAATGAAATCTTCATTAACTGCTGAACCGGTGTGTACGACAACCCCGAGCGCGCCAATCTCTTTGCCACGCTTTAGTGAGAATTCGGTGGATGCCAATGAATTTTTGTAAGTGCCTTCTGTGGGAGAACCCAAATTGATTAGAAAGGGTGCGTGCACGTATGTTTCTATATCAAGTGCGGCAGCTTTCTCACGAAAGAGGGCATCTGCCTCGTGATTTGTCTCAGGCATTGCCCAACCACGTGGATTAGAAGTAAATACCTGAATCGCTTCTGCACCAATAGTTTCGGCATAGGCGATAGCTCGCTTCGCCATTCCACCGGACGTCGGCGTATGTGCGCCGATGCGCGGTGAGGTTTTAGGCATTTGCTTACCCTACAGTGATAGTTACCGTGCTGCCTCGTTTGACCTTAGTTCCAACTTTAGGCGAGATATTTGTAACCGCCTTCACCTTCTTTGCACCGATCTTCTTAACGACTACTTTGAGTTCCAGATCGGTGAGTGCAGCTCGCGCCTTTGTTTCGGTGAGAGAGAAGACATTCGGAATAAAGACAAATTGTGATCCCTTGGAAATCGTCAAAGAAATCTTGGCACCTTTTGCCAACGGCGCACCGCCGGAAGGAACTTGAGAAATAACTGCACCAGCCAAGGCGCTCTCACTAAATTGATCAACTGTGTCTACGTCAAATCCTGCATCGGTTAACTCATTTAGAGCTTGATCAGCAGATTTACCAACATAGGAAGCAACATCAATAGTTTCAACCCCCTTGCTAATCAGCAAATCGATTGTTGAATCTCGCTTTACCTTCTCACCAGCATCGGGCGATGATGAAATTACAAAACCTTTGGGAGTTTTTTCGTTAAATACTTCCTTCAAATCTCCAACTTTCACTGGATACTTTGCAAGTAAATTAACTGCCGCTTCTGGAGTTAGGCCAACTAATGAAGGAATTTCATAACGTTCTGGGCCCTTAGAAATAACAGCCTTAACTGAACCGCCGGCATCAACTTTGCCTCCACCTGCAGGGTCTGATTCAATAATTTGCCCACTTGAAATCTCTTCATCGAATCTCTTTTCAGAGATTGTTAAAGTGAGTCCGAGCGGAGTTAGCACTTTAATCGCTTCCTTCTCAGTAGCTCCGACTATTGATGGAACAACAACTTTAGAACCTGGGCCTACGAGGGCATACCAACCAACAATTCCGAGAGTTATGGCAAGGCCTGCTGCGATATATCGATTACGGCGAACTCGCTTGCTGATCTTTTTCTTTTTGCGCAGCTGAGCAGTCGTTTCTTTTCCATCTGACTTCTTATTCTCGCCGGTGTTTTCCATCTTCTTTAGCGCCACAGTCTTTTCCTTTTCGATTCGCGCCTGTTCTCGGCGAGATGGTTTCTTCGATGCCGGGCGCATCGGAGCAATAGGTATGTCCAACTCCAAACTCAACTGTTTCTGCGTTGGATCAAGTGCTTGAGATATAGCAGTGAGCGCTTGATGGAATTCCGCACCATCACGAGGTCGAGCATCTGGGTCTGAATTAGTTGCGCGATAAATTAATTGGTCTAACTCAGGGGGAATTCCACTGCGTTTAGTACTCATTAGCGGAACTCGTTCATTGACATGCATATAAGCAATTTGAATTGGTTCATCGCCGGCATAAGGTTTCTCACCAGTAAAAATTTCAAAAGCGGTAATTCCAGCCGAATAGATATCACTTCGGGCATCGGCTATTCCGCGCTGCACCTGCTCGGGGGAGAGGTATGAAACACTGCCTAAAACGATACTTGATTCGGCAGTCATTGTGGTTCCAAGAAGTGGACCTTTAGCCAATCCGAAATCAGCTATTTTGATTCTTCCTTCTTTGGAGATAAGAATATTGTCAGGCTTAATATCGCGATGCACGATGCCCAATTTATGCGCTGCCGCTAAAGCACTTAAAACTGGAAGTAAAAATTTAATTCCCGCAGCGACTGTAAGTGCGCCTTGTTCATTTAAATATTCGCGAAGTGTGTGTCCTTCGACTAGCTCCATAACCAAGAAGACTGCGGGACTCCCGTGCTGATTCCACCCCTGATCTTGCACGGAGACAATATTGGGATGTGACAAGGCGGCAGAAGCTTTTGCTTCACGGATAAAGCGTTCTACAAATTGTTCATCTTGTGCCAAATGTGGATGCATGATTTTTACTGCAACTTTGCGATCTAGGCGAGTATCCAGCGCTTCGTAAATTGTGGCCATGCCACCTGCTGCCATTTGGCGGATGAGTTGATAGCGCCCATCAATTAGCTCGCCAGTGAGGTCAGACATATGTGCAATTTTATGTAGTTAGTATGAAATCTGCCTTTTCACGCGTTGAGTGTTGGGAGAAATATTTTTGTTGTGTGCCAAGCCACTTGCGCATTTGATCTGCAACTTGTGCGCCATCTCGATCAATTACTCGATTAACACCAATATCAGGGTCAATATCTATCCAGATCAGGGCCGCTAAATCATCTTGTATAGCCCGATCTCCACTGCCCACACCTTCTAGAATCAACAAGTCAGATAAAGCGATTTCTTCGCTATCTTCAAAAGAAGAATTGGACCAGTTATATCTATTGATTTTGGCTGGCCTTACCTGCATATGTTGGTCCGTTAAGTAGCGCAAAACCTTAGTTAGATCTGCGCCTAAAGCGTTATCCCATCCGTCATATAAATCATCCATATGAATAACGGTTACTGACATCTTTGGTGATATGGCTAAGTAAATCTCGTGTGCCAAAGTAGTTTTGCCAGCACCAGCGGGACCATCTATTGAAATTATGGGACGTTCTTTTGCGCTAGATAGATCTAATAGCGCTTCGATGAGCTGCATACCATTTACCCCATCCCAACGCCGCCAGAACTGTAAAAGCAACATAAAGCAATGATGTGAATAAGAGTCCCTGTGTGGCGTACAGGGCAACGTATCCAGCATCAACAATTAGCCAGATTATCCAGCTTTCAAACTTTTCATAGACCATCAAAATTTGAGCAGTTAGCGAACCGAAGAATAAAACTGCATCGGCATATGTCGATGCCGCTCCCCAAGATTTTAGGAGTGGAGCAAGCGCTAAAGTTGCCAGGATTATTGCAGAAACTGTTGCGACACGATATTTGTTTTTAAGTGGCCCAGGTTTCGCTCCCGTTGGAGCCCAGCCGAACCAGCCAAAGAGTGAAGCGATTATAAAAACTATTTGAAGCGCTGCGCTAGCAAAGAGTTCCCATTGCAAGAAGAGGATGCCATAGATGACCGAACTAAATGCCCACCAAGGCCAGGTGATGCGTTTGCCGGTTATTCCCAAGGAGACGGCAATAATTGAGGTGATGACTGCTAAAAGTTCTAAGTAAGAGAGTTCATACCCCCATATGGTTATGAAAACATCAGATAAGAAATTAAAAATAGATGGCATTGATTAATCCTTTCCACATCCGCATTACCGGATGGGTCAAGCGGTCGATCTGAATCTCAGATCCTCTCAGCCGTGTTAGCGGCTCCCGCGATTGTTACTTTAGCCGATGCGAGCGATCACTGCATCGATATAGGCGCGTGCAGCTACTCGTGCGCGGCGGGCAGTCGAAGTCTTCGCCCGTTTGTTGAAAATGTCATAACCAATCTTTTCAACTTCATCAACGATTCCGCAGTAAAGCTCACTTGCGGCACGGATACAAGGCTGGCTGGTCTTATCTAAGAGCGCGATGCCAGGTTCTGCAGCCTTTTGTAATTCTCTTACTCGCGCTATTTGGAACTTTAGCGCGTTGATAATTTCAGGGGTTAGCTTGCGGGCATAAAGTGCTTCGGGGGTTACACCGTGCGCTGCTAACTCATCGAGTGGCAGATATATCCGGCCACGATCTAAATCTTCGCCAACATCGCGAATGAAGTTTGCAAGCTGAAAGGCAACTCCAAGATTCTTGGCGGCTTCTAACGAATTTACAGTATCGCCACCCAAAATCGGCACCATTTCTAAACCAATTACTGCCGCTGATCCGTATACATACTCATATAGATCTTCGTAAGTTTTATACTGCGTTATGGTTAAGTCCATCTCCATTGAATGTAGAAAATCTACAAAGTGTTGGTGTGGGATTGCAAAGCGCTGGACTGTATCGATCAGCGCTTTGCCTACAGCGTCATTAGTAGAACCTGATTTCAGTCCCGCTAAAACTTCCGAGCTCCACTTTCGCAGAACTTCAGCTTTTTCTGCAGGCGTTAAAGTCGAAGCCAAATCATCGACAATCTCATCGGCATACCTCGCAAATCCATATAAAGCGTGGACGAATGGTCGCTTTGCAGCAGGTAGAAGTAGCGTTGCCAGATAGTACGTCTTACCGTGTAGCGAATTTAAACGTTTGCACTCTTGATACGAAGCCCGCAATTGCGGATCGTAAATTCCGGCAGCGTTTAATTCACTCACTTACTTAACCGGACCCACGATTCGTTCTGCTGCTAGCCGCCCAGAAATCAAAACCATCGGAACGCCAACACCTGGTTGGGTACCTGAACCGGCAAAGACCACATTTTCAAATCCGGCTGCGATATTACGGGGACGAAATGGCCCGGTTTGGAAGAAGGTGTGTGCGCTAGCAAACGGTGCACCGCGTTCCATTCCTTGATCTTGCCAATCAAGTGGCGTGGTCATTACTTCTGTTTCGATTGAGTCACCAAAGCCGGTGTAACCACGATCTTCAAGAGTTTTAATCATGTGATCGCGATATGGACGTGCTTGCTTATTCCAATCAATATCGGCATCCAAGTTTGGGGTCGGATAGAGAATGTAGTAACTCTCTTTCCCTGCCGGCGCTAGCGCAGCATCATCTTTAGTAGGAATTGTTACTAGAACTGATGGATCGGTCATCAAAGTCTTCTTCTTGATTAATTCATCGAAGACGCCATCCCAAGATTTTCCGAAGTGGATGTTGTGATGTGCAACGTGATCATATTTTTTGGAGGAGCCAACCAAAAGAGTGGCGCAAGATGGTGAGTACTTCAGGCGCTTGATCGAGAGGGGAGTTTTACCAAGTAGATCGCGCCAAACAACTGGAAGATCGGGGTTCATTACGACAACATCGCACTCGATGCGTTCGCCTGTGTCGGTGATTACCGCTTTGGCGCGTCCGTTCGCAACATCTAATTTTGTGACCGTTGTGTTGTATTTAAAGGTAACGCCATGCTTTTGCGCTGCTGCAGCAAGGGCGCGAGGTACTGCATGCATTCCACCCTTTGGAAAGAAAACACCATTTACGGAATCCATATAAGCAATTACCGCATAAATTGCTAGCGCTTGTTGTGGACTCACACCTGCGTACATAGCCTGGAATGAATAAACCTTTTGCAGACGAGGATCTTTTAGGAATTGATTTACTTTAGGGGAGAGTCTTCTAAATCCGCCAAGGGCGATCAAACGCGCCAAGTTGGGGGTAAGCAAATTAAATGGTGAATCAATATTGCGATCAATAAAATCGTTCATCTCGTACTTGTATAACTTCGTGACAAATTCTACGTATCTGCGATAACCGAGCGCTTCTTCAGCACTTACCGTGCGACGGATTTCCTCTTCCATCTCTGCCGTGTTGGCATGCACATCGATCTGTGAACCATCGTGATAGAAGGCGCGATAAAGAGGTTTTAGTGGTGAAAGTTCCAGCCAATCCTTCATATCTTCGCCAACGCAACTAAATGCATCTTGAATAAGCGATGGCATAGTTAACACAGATGGCCCAGTATCAAATGAGTAACCATCTTTTTCTAGTAAACCGTTTCGCCCGCCCGGAACGCTCTCGCGTTCAACAACCGTTACTTTACGTCCGGCACCAGCTAATCGAAGTGCGGCACTTAAACCAGCTAACCCTGCACCGACAACAACAACGTGATCAGTGGGTCCCTTAACTTTTGCTGGCATTTAATGGCTCCTACGGATCGCGCTAGTGGCGAGTTCAACAAGTAACTCGCGGGCTGAGGGAGCAATTTCAGCAGAGTTTGCGGCAGTTAGCGCGTTGGAAAGTAGGCCATCGATGAGATCTTCGACAACTTTTACCGCTCCCGTTGCGGTAATAAGCGCACGTATTTCTTCGATTTGATCCGCTGCTAGATCCGCGCGACCGAGTGCGGCGCTTAGTTTCGCTCTGGTCTCCTGATCTGCGCGCTCAAAAGTCATCGCCATCAGCACAGTGCGTTTGCCTTCGCGAATATCATCTCCAGCAGGTTTGCCGGTAACTGATGGATCACCGAAAATTCCAAGCATGTCATCGCGCAATTGAAATGCTTCACCCAGCGGTAAACCATATGCGCTCAAGATATTTGTAAGTTCCTTACGCTTTGCCAAATCTGTAATTGCCAGCGCTGCACCTAAATGCAGCGGACGTTCAATTGTGTACTTTCCTGATTTATATCTTGCGATTCGAAGCGAGCGATCAACGCTGGGGGATTTCTCGCCAGCCTCGCGTACATCTAGATATTGACCAGCCATTAGCTCGATACGCATCTCATCGTGAACCGAGAGCGCAGATAAGAGCGATGCGTCAGAGACTCCTGAAGTGTGAAGTAAATGATCGGACCAAACAAGTGCTAGATCGCCAAGTAATACTGCGGCGGCTTCACCGAATTGATCTGCTAATCCATTCATCGCATCTTGTTGATGCAAATTCTCAAAGTGGCGATGTATTGCTGGCCGGCCACGTCGAGTGTCGGAGCGATCCATTAGATCATCGTGAATTAGTGCGCATGCTTGTAACAATTCAAGGCTAGTGAAAGCACGAATGTCAGCTGATGTTGGCTGCGCCCCTGTTGCGGTGAATCCTGCGTAAGCAAAGAGCGGACGCAGACGTTTTCCGCCTTCAAGAAGAAAGGACTCGAGGGCATCGCAGACTGGCGTCAATTCCGAACCGATCGCACCAAGATATTCACGTTGCAACGCTAAATATGAGGTGAGTTCGCTTTGTACCTGCTCACGAATCTCAAGGAGCGTGCCACGCGCATCGTTAACCACGGCGCAACGGTACCCTGACCGCATGGAGATGCGCATGAAGAGAGATGGGGATGCCGTCACCTACTCATTTGAATTCTTCCCGCCGAAGGATCAAGAGGGTGAAACACGCCTTTGGAACGCAATAACTGCGCTTGAGCCGATCGCTCCGGACTTTATTTCCGTTACCTATGGCGCCGGCGGATCAACTCGCGATCGCACCATTCGCATAACTTCCGAAATTACCGAACATACGAAATTGCCAGTTGTTGCACATTTAACTTGCGTGGGCTCAACGCGCGATGAATTACTTGAAATTTTAGCTCGCTATAAAGCCGCTGGGATTCAAAATATTTTAGCGCTACGCGGTGATCCAACAGGTGGCCCACGCGCACCTTGGTCGCCAACTCCTGGTGGTTTAAATCATGCAGATGAATTAGTTTCCCTGGCGGCAGATTTTGGCGGATTCACAATTGGTGTTGCCGCATTTCCAGATGGCCACCCGGCATCTAATGGAGATTTTGCTGCAGATATCGAAACCCTTATCCGCAAAGAAGCCGCCGGAGCAACTTTTGCAACGACACAATTCTTTTTTGAAGCTGATAAATGGAAATCGCTCGTAGATAAATTATCTGCTCGCGGATCAGAGCTGCCGATAATCGCAGGAATCTTGCCAGTGACAAATGTAAATCAGTTAAATCGCATGGCTGAATTAAGTGGAACTCCGATCCCAAGTGCGGTCTCAAAGGCATTTGAAAAAATACAAGATAGCCCTGATGATGTTAGAAAGTTAGGCGTAGAACTGGCAACGAAACTTTGTGAAGAGCTGCTGGCTGCCGGAGTTCCTGGTTTACATTTCTATACGATGAACACATCTACTGCTACACGTGAAATTTTTGCGCAGATCAAAGATAAGAAAAGGGCATGAACAGAGAAGAATTTAACTCCACCTGGAGCGCTCTTCATGGGGGAGCTGAAATAAAGGGAATAGTAAAGACTTGGCTGGCAATCTCATTTTCATCCGCAAAATTACTCTCTAAATTTCATATCACTCCAAATATTTTGACCTTGCTAGGTGTCCTCTTTGCAATTGCGATGGCTGCCAATCCGCTTTCGCTTTGGGCTATTCCACTGCTAGTTCTCTCGCTTTACGCCGATGGTATTGATGGCAGTGTCGCGATATTTCAAAATCGGCAAAGTATATTTGGCGCGATTTTGGATGCTAGCGCCGATCGCATAAGCGAAGCGCTCTGGTTCTATGTTGCCTATCGAATTGGTGCACCAGCCTGGCTAGTTCTTACTACATATGTAATTGCCTCGACTCAAGAGTATGCGCGCGCACGACTCGGTGGGCTAGGAATTCGCGATGTTGGCATCGTGACTCCTGCAGAGCGCCCGGTGCGTGCCAGTTTTATCTTTATAGCGCTCGTTTTTTATGCGCTTGGTTTTGAATTTGTTGGCGTTGTTCTCTTATTCCTCGCTATCTTGCAGGTAATAAGTTTTGGATTAGTGGCTCGCTTTGCCCAGAATAGCTTGCGCAACAATTTCGGCGCTTAGACCAACTAACGGCAAGCCACCACCAGGATGCGCTGATCCTCCTACGCAATATAAACCGTTTAAAGGTGATCGATTCTTAGCTCGCATAAAAGCAGAGCGCGCTCCATTGCTGGAAGTTCCATAGATTGCACCACCAGGTGCCGCCACGGTTCGCTCTAAATCTGCTGGCGTGCGGATTTCCAATACTTCTAAACGATTGCGAATTACGATTCCACGTGATTCAAGTGAATCAATTATCTGCATTGCATATCGGTGATTGAATTCTGCATCGTTCCAGTTGAAGCCATCCTTGCCGATCACATCGTGGCGTGGAGCATTTACTAATACAAACCAAGCCTCGTGGCCAGGATGCTTGACCATAGATTCATCTCGCGGTGCACAAAGATAAATAGTGGGATCTTTTACCGGTTGCTTGCCATCAAAGATATCTACAAACTCAGCATCGTAGTTTTCGGGAAAGAAAATGTTGTGATGTGAGAGTCCACTGTCATTTTCGCTGGGGCGCAGGCCAAGAAGAAGTGAAAATCCAGCAAGTGAAGGATCCGCTTTACCTAGGTTGGCGCGTTCTTTACGTACACGCTTTACATTTCCCGTGATCAATTTGTTGTAGACCGCTGTGGCATCAGCGTTTGCAACAACTATGGCACAGGATATTTTTCGATCATCTGCCAAGGTGATACCGGTTGTGGAATTGCCGTCGTGATTGATTTCTTTGACGCTGATATTAAATTCGAACTTCACGCCACGGTCTAAACATCTTTGATAGACGGCATCGGCTAACTTTCCAACTCCACCCTTGATATGCCAAGCGCCAAATGCTTCTTCCACAAATGCAATAGATGCTAGAACGGCAGGTGCAACTCGAGGATCTGAACCACTGTAGGTGGCATAGCGATCAAGAATCTTACGTAGTCGCTGATCTTTCAACTTCAGATCGCGCAGCGATTTCCAAGGGGCGATTACGCGCAGATCTCGCAGCAAGGTAGGACGCTTCAATAGCGAAAGCACAGAACGCAGTTCGGATTCAATGAATGGTTCGCGCGATACATCCCACATCGATTCGGCTTGGCGCATAATCTGATCCCATTCCTGGGCTGAAGCACTTCCAAAAGATTCTTCGATAGCCGCCAATGTTTCTTTACGAGACAAATTAGCAAAGCGAACTGCGCTGCCGTCAGCAAATCGGTAATCAAAAGAGGGGCTAACTGGTTGGAGTTCAACTACCCGTCCCATCACATCACCTGTGCGTTGGAAAAAATCGCGATATACCGCCGGCAATGTAAGAAGAGATGGGCCAGTATCAAATGCGTAGTTGCCGATCCATTCCGTACGGCATTTTCCGCCGTGGCGATCAGATGCTTCATAGACCGTTACTTCGTAACCTGCTTTAGCTAAACGAGCAGCGGTGCACATCCCGCCCATGCCTGCGCCAATTACAGATACTCGTTCTTTGGTTGCGCTCACAGAGTGCGCCCTTTCCACTGAACTTTGCCGCGCATACGCCAACTATAGATAATCAAGTAGATCAAGATCACCGATGAAATGGGATGCAACAGCGAATCGAGTAAACGTCCACCAGAACGCCTTGCGCTTAGTAATCGGGTGAATACCATCAATTCGTAGGTGAAGAGTCCGATCGGGTTGCCGCTGAGCAAAATTAGAATTGGGGCGACACCAGTTAGAAAGATAAATACGATAGCAATTGCTGCACCTGCTGGATTTGAAAAAGCGTTCCAAAGCGATTTACCGTAACCAGCCTTAATTTCGCCAAAGTTCTTATACATACGAGTCTGCGCAAATGCCGACCCGTTGGCAACTCCGCCGTGTGCACCAGATGCGATTAGAGCACGAGCGAGCTTCATATCATCGAGAACTTCTTTCGCAATATTCTCAAAACCATCAATCTTATCAAGTGCTGATTTCTTAACCATAAAGAATTGCCCATTAGCAACAGCAAGTGAAGTAAGGCTAGATCTTTCAGCAATGCGCAAAGGTACCGTTGTCATCCAGGACCATTGCAGAAGTGGTTGTATTAATCGTTCCGAAAAAGTCTGTGCAATTTGCTTTGGATAAGCAGAGATGAATTCACGAGAGCCAAGCATGGCAACGGTCTGCGCAATTGCAGTGGGTGCAAGCCGGACATCGGCATCTAGCGTCACAATAATTTCACCATGGGCTTGTAAGAAACCTTGTTGCAAAGCCCAAGGTTTGCCCAGCCAATTACTTGGCAAGGCTGGCGCGCCAATTATCTTGATTGGTGCACCAGCAGATTTTGCTTCAAAAAGTAATTTGCCAGTGCCATCTTCAGAGGAATCATCAATAAAGATAATTTCTAGCGACTTAAGATGGCTTTGGCTGGTTAGCGAACTAATCAGACCAGCAATGTTTTCAGCCTCGTTACGTACAGGAATCAAAACTGAGATTGGATGAGAAATTTCAGCAACTGGCTTCGGCCGGCGGATTGTAAAGAAGTTTGCCACGGCCATCGAAAACAGCAGTGCAGAGAAGATAAATAGCGCTGTAGACATCTATAAATTAAGGACGGCCGAGCCAACGCGAAAAAACATAGGGGAGTAAAAATAGTCCAAAGGCTGAACCGAAGAGAAAAGCTACACCTGGGCGATCAAAGAAGAATAAGTTTGAGATAACTCCAGCAAACCAGGTCCAAATTAGGAATATATCTACCGAAGCAAGGCTTGCGCTCTCTTTGCGACGATCACGCGGAAGGGAAATGTGTAAAACAGCGATTAACGCCATTCCAGATAGCAACCAACCAAATGCATTTGATAACGGAACTTCTGGAGTGAACGGAACATGTGAGCCAGTAACTTCCCAGGTCCAGCGACCAGCGGAAACCATTTGTGGATCTAGAAAAAAGTCATAAGCCATTAAGCCAAATCCACCATAGAGAAATACCCAGCTGCCTGCGACTCGTCGAGCAGCGCAGAGAATTGGATGGGCAATCATCGCCCACGCAAATGGCACAACCATCGAAACATCTAAAATTTGCGGGCCAAGTGATGGATCGTATGAGTAAATACCAAATGGCCAACCAGTTTTAACTCCAAGAAGTTCAATTAAAAATCCAAAAGTTAGCGTTATGCCAAGATAAGTGAATGCATAGCGCGAGCCATAGGCAAGTAAAGCGTGGAGCGCCATTGCACCAGCGCCCCAATAAACTGTAGAGATTGTCACTACACGCAACGCTTCGCGATCTAATAGGGGATAACTCACCTGCAACAAAATTGCGATACCTAAAACTAAATTGAGCAACAATTGAGCTCGCGATGAAATTCCGCGACGACGATTACGACGTGGTGAGTAATGGCGTATCGACATAGGCTAAGTCTGCCCTACATGCGGGTTACTTAGTAATCCAAGCCGCTGTCAGCCGCGAATTTCACGCACTGCAAAGCGGGCGAAAAGTTCTTCCGCATACCAATGATGACGTTCGGTTGCGGCGATCGCTTCTTGATGCGCAGCGCCCTTATATGCAAAGTTGCGCAGATCGGCACCGCTATTCCAGTGCGAGAAAGTTCCTTGCAATCCGATTGGCGCTTCACCTATCCCAATAGTTTTTAGCAATCCAGCAGAGGCATGAAGGCTGGCCGTCACCGGTGGAACCGCGCGCCAAAAACGGAAATTTTGAAACCATTTAATGCGCGCACGAGTTATTGCAACAACTTCGCCATCACTTTGGGTTGTGGCATAGGCAAAGGGATTTACCTTCGCCCATAACCCGTGAGATGAGATCGGATCCAGCAGATATCGAACCTCTGAGAGCGAGTTAGACCGCCACCTCTTAATTAGCTTTGAATTATCAAGTGAATCCAATTTGGCGCTATCTAAAACAATCAAAGCGCCCCATTGATTGGGATCGGCATCACGCGGTGTAAAGGTTTCACCTTTTCCGGTGCCAAGCATTTTTGCAAACTGCACACCTTTTATTCTGCGCAATGCGCCACGGTCTAGCGCCATACGAAGGAGCGCAAAACCAATATTTGATGACTTGATCTTCCAAAAGTAAATAACCGTTACTTCTGAATTACTCATCGCTTGATTCCAGCGATCTCCAAAATATGACTAGCCACTGTTTCTACGTTATCCCACATTGGCGCGTGGCCACATTGCGCAATTGTGATCCACTGTGAATGTGCTGGAGCCATTGCTCTTTCCTGACAAGTAGTTGCTGGCAGAGTGTTATCGGAATCTCCAAAAATGATTTTTACCGGAATATTTTGATCAATTTGTGAATCAAAGCGCTTACTTAACATTCCATCCCAAGCAGGAAAGTATCCAGGGGACTTTGCCATCGCCATCGTGGCATCTAGGCATAACTCATAAGAAAATCTGCGCCAATGTGGAGAGACATCTTCAAAACCTAATTTACGAGCCCACTCGAATTTCAAATAGTTAGGTGCGAGTAGCGCTGAATTTTTGGCCAAAAACTGTAACGCTGCTGTTCCTGGCGCACGTTGCACATAAGAAGCTAACCAAAACCCTGCGGGTGCTAGCGCGGTAACGCTACTGATTTTCTCTGGAAAATTGGCGGCAATTTCAAGTGCGATCCATCCACCCCAAGAGTTGCCAACTAAATCAAAATTACTTATTTCGAATTCTTTTTCAATCTGGCGTACAACTTGTTCAGCAACTGAAGTTGGATCCATCGCCTGACCTTTAGTAAATTCAGATGCACCATGGCCTGGGAGATCGAGGGTAATTACATTGAAGTGATCTAAGAGGTGTGGCGTTAATGGCTTCCAGGCAGTAGCCGCAGATCCCATGCCATGAATCAGCACTATATGAGGAGCTGCTTCTACCTTGGCAGGATGGCGCGTTAACGTAATGTTCATCTTAATTTTGAATATTACTCTGTGCCGCGCACTTTTTCATGGAGAAAGGTAGGCCATTATGGGCTTATGAAGATTCGCAAGGTAGGCAGCGAATTCTTAGGCAGTGCCGTTCTAGTAATGACCGTTATTGGTTCAGGGGAAATGGCCCAGAACCTTTCCACCGACACCGCGGTGCAACTGCTTGTTAACTCTCTCGCAACCGCGGCAATTTTGTACCTGCTGATCACCGTATTGGCCGATATTAGTGGAGCGCACTTTAATCCATTAGTTACTTTGATAACTCTCTATAAGCGTGAAGTATCAATTAGCCAAACCTTGCAATATTTATTTGCTCAATTTCTCGGCGCACTTACCGGAGCCGGCCTTGCCAATCTCCTCTTTGACCTCCCGCTCTTTACCGCTTCGACGAAGATTCGAAACGGGGATAATTTGTTATTGAGCGAGATCATCGCCACCGCAGGTTTGATTTTCACAATTTTTATCGCCATAGATCAAAAACGGGAGAAGAAGATTCCAGCGCTAGTTGCTTGCTGGATAGGTGCTGCCTACTTCTTCACTTCATCAACCTCTTTCGCTAACCCGGCTGTCACATTTGCAAGAGGCTGGTCGGATACTTTCGCAGGAATTGCGCCGGAATCAATCGCGCCATTTATTGGCGCCCAGTTAGTTGGAGCGGTAATTGGATTGGCACTTAGCCAATCACTTGGCAGCAAAGGTAAGCGCAAGAAATGAGCAAACCAACAGTTCTCTTTGTATGTGTACATAACGCCGGCCGTTCACAAATGGCGGCAGGCTTTATGCGCGAGATAGGACAAGGGCGCGTAGAAGTGCTTTCCGCAGGTTCTGCTCCAAAAGATTCCATTAACCCAGTTGCCGTTGCAGCGATGGCCGAAGTCGGAATCGATATCGCAAATAACACGCCAAAAGTTTTAACACCTGAGGCAGTACAAGAATCAGATGCGGTTATCACAATGGGTTGCGGCGATGTCTGCCCGTTCTATCCCGGCAAGCGTTATGAAGATTGGGTCCTTGATGATCCAGCAGGGCAGGGAATTGAATCTGTACGGGTAATTCGTGATGAAATTAAATTGCGCGTAGAGAAGTTATTGGCGGAATTGCTTAGCTAATCTTGGATTCAATTAAATCCCATTTATTGCCGTACTCTTCCTTGAAAACCACTACTTGGCCAAAACTCTCTTGGCGAGGAGTTTCAGTAAACTCGATCCCGTTGGACTTATAGAGTTCATAAATCTCAGTAAAATTCGTTGTGTAAATGAAGAATCCAACGCGGCCACCGGTTGAGTTACCAATTGC
>CAMBGS010000030.1 GCA_945866305.1 Bifidobacterium breve | reverse complement strand
GCCCAAGAGGGTTTTGCTTCCACTCTCTACAGTTCATCCATATTGTTAGTCCGTGGCACAACTCGCAGAACCGGTGATCGCGGCATCTCCATCAACGCCAACGGGGCTTGGGATCTACGCGCCGCATATGAAAAATGGTCGCGCCAATTAGTACAGCAAGCGATTCAGAGATGACACAGTCCACGATTTTGCATGTGGACATGGATGCTTTCTACGCATCTGTGGCAGAGCTAGATCACCCAGAACTTCGCGGCAAAGCAGTTGTCGTTGGTGCAGGCGCGCGCGGCGTTGTCTTATCTGCAAATTATGCCGCCCGTAAATTTGGAATACGCGCTGCGATGCCAGTTGGTCGCGCCCAAAGAATGGCGCCACAAGCAATCTTTATCGCACCAGATCACCATCGTTATTCAGAAATATCAGAGCGGGTAATGCAGATCTTCGCTTCTTACACACCACTAGTTGAACCGATTTCACTTGATGAAGCATTTCTAGATGTAACGGGCGCGCGCAAATTACTTGGGACGGGCCGCGAGATCGCAACTGCAATTCGTGCCCGCGTTGAGAAAGAAGAGGGCATTACCTGTTCTGTCGGAATCGCACCTTCAAAGTTCATCGCCAAGTTGGCTTCACAGCACTGCAAACCAAATGGCATGCTTGAAATCACTGCTGATCGCATCCTTACCTTTCTACATCCACTTCCTGTCGGTGCAATCTGGGGAGTCGGGCCAAAGACTGCCGAGCAACTAGAAAGACTTGGCCTTCATACGGTGGCAGATATTGCAAATACTCCACGGGCAACTTTGATTCGCGCTCTCGGTGATGCCGCTGGTGCATCTTTGTATGAACTTGCCTGGGGGCGTGACTATCGCGATGTAACACCGGAAGAGCCAGATAAAAGTATATCCTCCGCCGAAACTTTTCCAAATGATCTAGATAACCCAACTGAAATCTTGCAAGAGTTTCTGCGAATGACCGAAAGGTCCACCGCGCGTTTACGAGAGAAAGGTTTATTTGCAAAGACGATTTCAATCAAGGTGCGCTTTGCAGATTTCTCAACTATCAACCGTTCGAAAACTTTGCCGCTTCCAATTGATAGCACCCACGAAGTTTATGAAGTTGTTAAGTCGTTATATCTGGCGCTAAAGATTGAACGCGCGAGACTTCGTTTAGTTGGAGTCTCACTTGAGAATCTGCAGGAAGATTCCCCGGAACAACTCGTCCTTGGGGCGCGCGAAAAGGGGTGGCGAGAGGCGGAAAGTGCGATTGATCAAGCAAAAGCGCGCTTTGGCCGCGGCAGCGTTCGTCCAGGACGCTTAATAAAGCCAGGGGACCAGGAGGAACACCACGCAGATTAAAGGGGCAAGGAATCAACTAGCCCTTGGCGCAAAGATGTTCTATTGTGGGGATATGGCACTATCTGATCGCGAACAACGCCTCCTTGCCGAGATGGAAGAGGCCTTATCTGCTGATGACCCACGTCTGGTCTCAACGCTAAGCGGTTCAAAGTCACGATTTAGCGCATCAATCGGTATCGCCATTGCTGCCCTGCTCGGTGGATTTGCGATTCTATTTGCCGGCCTCGTAGCTCAGCTGACCTTGGTTGGCGTAGGAGGCTTCCTGGTTGCCCTAGTTGGCGTCATCCTTTTGATTAACGGCGTAACCACACGCTCATCTAACTTCGGCAAGGGTGGTGGGTCGCCAAAACGCGCTCGCCGCTCATTCACCGAAGGATTTACCAAGGGGATGGAAGACCGCTGGGATCAGCGCAATAACGGCTAAAGCCACCTCGTAATCTCTGCCCTCGCCTTTGGCGGGGGCTTTTTTCATGCCCGTTTGCCCTGGAATTAGGTGGGGAGGGCTGGGGCAGTAATGGGAGATAAGTGGCGTAGGGTGGTTGAAAAAGGAGGAAAGTGGAGTAAAGTGGGGGATTAAGCGGTATTTCCCGCTTACAAGTCCTCGGGGAAGGGGGCTAAGAAAATGTTTCTCGGCACCCACGAGCCACGCCTTGATGAGAAGGGCCGCTTAATACTTCCCGCGAAATTTCGCGAAGAGCTCTCTGCTGGATTGGTAATTACTAAAGGACAAGAGCGTTGCTTATACGTTTTTCCATCTGCTGAATTTGCAACTATTACTGAAACTCTGCGCCAAGCACCGGTTACATCAAAGAATGCACGCGATTACATGCGCGTGATGTTTGCTGGCGCACACGATGAAATTCCTGATCGCCAAGGTCGCGTAACTATTCCTGCTGGCCTTCGCACATATGCCGGACTTGAAAAAGATTGCGTAGTAATCGGTGCAAATACGCGCGTTGAAATTTGGGATAACGCTGCTTGGAATTCTTATCTATCAGATCGCGAAAAAGGTTTCGCCGAAGTTTCAGAGGAGATTTTCCCAGGCCTCTTTTAATCAAAAGTAAAACAACTTAATAGCGCTCTCATTTGTGGCCACCACCGACCAAAAGCCGGCAGTGACACCCCTTCCCCGGTGTCACTTTCGTTAGATCCGTCGGCCGGTGGTGACCAGAGATGAGAGATGAAGTAGTAAAAAACTAAATCTAAAACTGATGAGTAAAAGAAAAGGGGGAGTAAATGAACGATGCAAGTACACAACACATATCTGTAATGCTTAATCGCTGCATTGAATTGCTCACCCCAACAATTTTGTTAAATGAAAAACCAGTAATTATTGATTGCACTCTAGGTTTAGGCGGCCACACCGAAGCCCTGCTTGAGAAATTTCCAACTCTTACCGTCATTGGAATTGACCGAGATCAGATAGCTCTTGAACGTGCTGGTTTACGGCTGGCTCGCTTTGGTGATCGCTTCAAGAGCGCGCACGCGATCTTCGATCAGATCGGTGAAGTGGCATCTGCACACGGGATTAAAGAAGTAAGCGGAGTTCTATTTGATCTTGGTGTTTCCTCAATTCAGCTTGATGAAGTTGATCGTGGCTTTTCTTACTCTCAGGATGCACCACTTGATATGCGCATGGATCGCAGCCGCGGAATCACTGCATCAGAGATCCTTAATACCTATGCACCCGGTGCCTTGGTAAAGATTTTGCGCACATTTGGCGAAGAAAAATTCGCCACCCGCATCGTTGAAAATATTGTTAAAGCACGCGCCAAAGCACCACTTAACTCAACACAAGAATTAGCAGCGCTGGTTAAAGAGAGTATTCCGGCAGCGACTCGTCGCACTGGAGGTAATCCGGCAAAGCGCACCTTCCAAGCGCTACGCATTGAAGCTAATGATGAACTTGGAGCCATCTCCCGCGCACTACCGATTGCCTTGGATTTGTTGTCTGTCGGAGGACGTGTAGTAGTTCTTTCTTTCCAGTCACTTGAAGATCGAATCGTTAAAGAGATTTTTGTTGAACGATCAACTTCAAAGACTCCGCGAAACTTGCCGGTTGATCTTCCAGAATTTGCTGCAAAATTTGCCCTTGTTTCAAAATCAGGTGAAACTCCAACTGATGAAGAACTGGCGCAAAATCCACGCTCGGCTTCGGTGCGACTGCGTGCAATTGAAAAGATGGCAGCATAAATGGCGCTACTAAACTCAACTGCACTTAAGGCTCCTCGCCAAAGATTGACCGAGAAATCGGTAGAAGTATTTCTCAAATTAGTTCCAAGCGTTTCTGAAGGAACCCAAGCAACTCAGCGCTTCTTTGCAACATTCTTATCTGTCGTAGCGGGCATCGGCTTACTCATTCTCCTTGCAGTCAATATTCTCTTGGCCCAAGATGCCTTCACGCTTTCTGAACTAAAGGTTGAAGCAAAGATCGTGGCAGATCAACGCGAAGCAATTAATCGCCAGATTGAGGCTGCATCTTCTCCTGAAGCACTTGCAGCCACAGCGCAATCACTTGGAATGCGCCCTTCAAATTCTCCAGTATTTCTCAATTTAGATGCAGCAGCGCAGGCTTTAGCAAATGGAGATATCAAACGTGGGTAATCTAAATCTCGCTGCCTCGCGAATCCGCATCCTTATTGTTTTTATTTTTATCTTTTTCTTATTATTTGCCGCTCGGCTAATTCAAATTCAAGCGATACAAGCCAGTGACTACCGCAACAAGGCTGCAAACGAGATGGAATCAACTCGCGCGATCCCAGCAGCGCGTGGTGAAATTACTGACATCAATGGGGTCGCATTTGCGCGAAGCGTCTCTGCCATCAATATTGTGGTTGATCAAACTTCAATCACCGATGCAGCCCAGACCGCTAACTTTGCCGCTCCATATCTCGGAATGACGGTCGCGCAAGTACAGAGTGCAATCACTGGAACTAAGCGTTATGCGGTAGTCGCAAGAAGCGCTAAACCAGCGATTTGGCGCGATTTAAGCGGTGCGATTGATTCGTATAACGCTGGGTTACCAAAAGAGAAATTTGATAAACGAATAGTTGGCTTCTTTTCGGAGAGAAATTACATCCGCGAATATCCTTCCGGCTCACTAGTTTCATCACTTGTGGGTTTTGTCCGTCAAGATGGCATCGGTGCAACTGGAATTGAATCAAGCATGAACTCAAAAATCACTGGAACTGATGGAAGATATTCATTTGCTCGCGGGCTTGGTGCGGAAATTCCAGGATCCCAAAACGAGATAATTGCAGCAAAAAAAGGTACAACAGTTCGACTAACGATCGATCGCGATGTGCAGTGGGTTGCTGCAAACGCTATTCAAGAAGCGGTAAGTAAGGCTCGCGCTCAAAGTGGCACCGTGATAGTTATGGATCCCAAAACGGGACAGATTTTGGCGCACGCAACAGCACCTACTTTTGACCCAAATAACACTAAGACAGTCTCAGCGGCTTCGATGCGCAATCCATCGGTGCAAGATGTTTATGAGCCTGGCTCGACTGGAAAAATTATGACGCTGGCTGCAGCTCTTGAAGAGAAGAAGATAACACCAGAAACTGTTTTGAAAGTTCCGTATTCACTTAAACGTGCTGGCGAGACTTTTTCTGATCACGAGCGTCATCCAGTTCAGTATTTAACTACTTCTGGAATCTTGGCAGTTTCATCAAATACCGGAACAATAAAAATTGGTGAGATGCTTTCTAACGATACTTTGTACAGTTACTTATCTAAATTTGGAATGGGAAAGTCAACAGGTTCAGGTTTGCCTGGTGAGTCAAAGGGAATTCTCCACCCGGTCAGTGATTGGTCTGGAACAACAGCTCCAACAGTAGCCTTTGGCCAGGGGTACTCAGTAACGGCGATGCAAGTTACGAGCATGTTTGCAACGATCGCTAACAACGGTGTTCGCGTTTCTCCAACTGTTATCGCTGGCACTACAGATGAATCAGGCAGGTATACCGCATCCGTACCTCGCACGAATGAGCGAGTGATTAGTAAAGAAACTGCGGAGCAATTGCGCATCATGATGGAGTCAGTTGTTTCGGGGCAGGGTACTGCGCCAAGTGCAGCGATTCCTGGTTATCGCGTGGCTGGTAAAACCGGAACTGCAAACCGTTACAACACAGATTGTGGTTGCTACAGCGGATACACAGCATCATTTATCGGTTTTGCTCCAGCAGATAATCCAAGGTATGTAATCAATGTAACTATTCAAGATCCAAAAGGTGCACACTACGGCGGTTCACTTGCTGGTCCGGTCTTCAAAAAGGTAATGACATTTGTTCTTCAATCCGAACACGTTGCGCCAACCGGAACAAAAGTTTTGCCTGTAGCGCTTACGCAAAAGGAATTACTCAAGAAACAGAGCCAAACCACTGAGGCCAAAGTTTCACAGGCGAGTGCAAAGAAGCGATGATGCGACCATTTAATTCTCCAGAGGTAACGCTCGCCAAAATTTCAAAATCTTGCGGTGCGATCTGCTCAACTAGCGATGCTGACTTAGCAAAGATAATTGTCAACGGAGTTACTCATAGCGATGCCGAAGTAATTTCTGGAGATTTGTTCATTGCGTTGCCCGGAGCTAAGAGACACGGTGCAGAATTTGCTGATAGTGCAAAAAAACGTGGCGCGGTTGCAGTTTTAACTGATCCAGCGGGCGCAAAGTTGATTAAGGACCTTCCCGTGCTTGTCGTTGCTAACCCCCGTTTAGTCGCTGGTCGAGTTTCTGCACTTCTGTATGGCGAGCCTATGCGAGATATAAATTGCATTGCTATTACCGGAACAAATGGGAAAACCACCGTAACCAGTTTGCTACACCAGATATTCAGCGCAGCCCATCGCGAGTGCGGTTTGGTTGGAACTGTTGAAACTCGAATTGGCAGCGATGTTGTTACCAGCAAGCGCACAACTCCCGAGGCTACTGATTTACAAGCGCTGGCAGCGGTGATGCGAGAGCGCCACATGCGCCACTTGGTTATTGAAGCATCAAGCCACGCGTTGCAATTGCACCGCTTAGAAGGCGCTCATTTCGCTATAGCCGGTTTCACTAATTTAACTCAAGATCATTTAGATTTTCACGGAGATATGGAGAGCTACTTTGCAGCAAAAGCAGCTCTGTTCAACTTTACGCTGGCGGATATGGCCTGCATCAATATCGATGATCCATATGGCGCAAGGCTTGCAGAAAGCACCGAACTCCCCGTCTTATCTATCTCTCGGTTTAGCCCCAAGGCAACTTGGCACTTTACGGAGATAGATTCCGAATCCAAACGCGTTCAGTTGAAAATTCGAGGAACCGGTGGAATTTTGATAGAGACATCAACCACGTTGCGAGGTGGATATAACTTCGATAACTTGTTGATGGCAATAGCTATCGCAATTGAATCTGGAATTGATCCAATAGATATTGCAGCAATAGTTCCAAAGATTTCAGGAGCGGCTGGAAGGCTCGAAGAAGTTTCAGTAGGTCAGAAATTCAGCGCTTTCGTCGATTATGCACACACTCCCGATGCGGTTTCAAATGTGCTCAAATCCATCCGCGAATTTACTTCAGGAAAAGTGATTGCCGTTTTAGGTTGCGGGGGAGACCGCGACGCAAGTAAACGGCCTTTGATGGGCAAAGCGCTTCTCGAAAGCGCTGACGTGGCAATCTTCACAAGTGATAACCCACGATCTGAAGATCCAACAGAAATCTTGCGCCAAATGGTTGGCAGTCTAAGCGTTGCTGATCCATCAAAGATAGTTGTCGACCGCGCTAGTGCAATTACCTACGCGGTTACCGTCGCAGAACCCGGCGATACCCTTGCAATTCTTGGCAAAGGCCATGAACTCGGTCAAGAGATTAAGGGACAATTATTTGATTTTGATGATCGGCTAGTTCTCGCACAGGCAATTGAGGCAAAGCAATGATCGAGCTAAAAGCTTCAGAGATAGCCATAATTGTTGGAGGCGAACTAAAAGGCTCAGATGTAGCGATAACTACTGCGCCAGTATTTGATTCTGGTCAAGCAACCCCGGGATGCATTTTCTTGGCACTTAAGGGTGAAAAGACTGATGGACATAAGTATGTTGCGGATGCATTCACTCGCGGTGCGGTACTGGCTATTGTCACCACAGCCTCAACCGAACGTTGCATCGTTGTTCCAAATGTTATCGAGGCGCTAAATAAATTAGCGGCACACGTTAGAAATCAGCTTAAGGATTTACAGGTCGTCGCATTGACGGGTTCACAAGGTAAAACTACAACTAAAGACTTATTGCAACACATACTTGAAAACCTTGGTAAAACTGTTGCGCCGTCTGGCAATTTTAATAATGAACTAGGAACGCCAATTACCCTTTTGCAATGTGATACTGAAACTAAGTTCTGCATCTTAGAGATGGGCGCACGCCATATAGGTGATATCGCTCTACTTTGCGAAATGGCTAGGCCAGATATCGGTATGGTTTTGCGGGTTGGAACAGCACATATAGGTGAATTTGGATCTGCTGAAGCGGTTGCTCAGGCCAAGTCCGAGATGATTTCTTCGCTAGATCCTGATGCAATTGCAATTCTTGGACAATACGATGCCTTCACTCCGCAAATGAGTTCACTTCATAAGGGAAAAACCATTTTCTTTGGCGAAACCACCTCAGCCGATGTTCGCGCAACGGATATTGAAATCCGTGAAGGCCGCCCACATTTTGATTTAGTAACTAGCGCCGGTCGTGCAGCAGTTGGTTTACGCATCGTGGGTGTTCATCAAGTAGCAAATGCTCTGGCTGCCGCTGCGGCCGCAACCGCGCTCGGTGCATCTATCGATCAGATTGCAGTAGCGCTATCAACTGCTGATATTCGCAGCAAATGGCGAATGGATATCCAAGAACTGCGAAATATCGTATTGATAAACGACTCCTATAACTCCAGCCCAGAATCAGTCGAAGCCGCACTACGTACTTTGGTGCTCTTTGCACAAGAACGTGGTGGTCAGTCGTGGGCATTTCTCGGAAAGATGCACGAACTCGGCGAGTCCTCAGCAGGTCGTCACGCAGATATTGGCACCCTTGCTTCAGAGTTAGGGATAGATCATTTGGTCTGCATTGGCGCTCCGGAGTACTCCTCTCAGATATCTGCCAATACTGCTACTGAAATCCATCTCTTTGAAGAGAAGGCAGATGCTGTGCAATTGGTGCACGAGATGAGTGCAGGAGATGTTGTTCTAGTTAAAGCTTCGCGCGCCGAAAAGTTCGAAGAGCTGGCGCAGGCAATTTCAACAAAGATATCGGTATTGATAGCAGGTTCAGAAACAAGTGAAGAAGGGGAGCGTTAAAGCAAAATGAGAGAAATTCTAATCTCAGGTGCACTTGCACTCTTTATCTCGCTCTTCGGTACGCCCATCTTGATTAGATTCCTTGCCCGACGGGGTTATGGACAAATAATTCGTGACGATGGTCCTTCATCTCATCACACCAAACGTGGCACCCCAACAATGGGTGGGCTAATAATTATCTTTGCTGCAGCATCTGGCTACTTCGTAGCACATGCAATTTCCCAGAATACAGTGAGTACTTCGGCGCTTCTAGTTCTTGGATTAATGGCATCACTTGGTTTCGTTGGATTCTTAGATGACTGGTTAAAAGTCTCACGCCAAAAGTCGCTAGGTTTAAATGCAAAGCAGAAAATTTTTGGCCAAGTCTTATTTGCAGCAATTTTTGCTTATCTCGGAATCCGTTTCCCAGATGGTGATGGCTTAACTCCAATTTCCCTTAATCTCTCAACAGTTCGCGATACATCACTCGTGCTGGGCGCAGGTCTTGTAATCATCTGGGTAGTTCTGATGGTGACCGCAACAAGCAACGGAGTAAATCTCACTGATGGCTTAGATGGACTGGCAACTGGTGCAGCAGTTATGACATTCATCGCCTATATATTGATTGGGGTTTGGCAGTTTGGACAAAGTTGCGCAATCGCTCCAGGTGGCAACTGTTACTTGGTTCGAGATCCACTTGATCTAGCCGTCTTATCTGCCGCTTTAGCTGGCGCATGTGCCGGATTCCTTTGGTGGAATGCTTCGCCTGCCAAAATATTTATGGGAGATACCGGATCGCTAGCCTTAGGTGGCGCACTTGCAGGAATTGCGACATCACTTCGAATTGAACTTTTACTTATTCCCCTCGGCGGACTCTTTGTAATCATTAGCGCATCAGTCATTTTGCAAGTGGCTTACTTTAAATTAACTGGCGGAAAACGAATCTTTAAAATGGCGCCGCTCCAACATCACTTTGAACTTATGGGTTGGGGAGAAGTGACTATCGTCTTGCGCTTCTGGATCATTGCCGGCCTCTGCGTTGCCCTTGGCCTTGGCCTCTTTTATGCTCAATGGGTTACGCAGTAGGTAAGGCGCACTCGCTATGGCCATTACTTTTTCAGATAAGAAAGTTCTTATCCTCGGAGCAGGTGTAACCGGATTAGCGGTTGCTCGCTCACTAGCTAAACGTGGAGCACAAGTATCGCTAGCCGATGACGTAGTCACCGAAGTTGCAGATTTCACCGTTGCAATTACTAGTTCATATAAAGCTGCAAATTTTGATGCTCTTGTTATATCTCCTGGTTGGAAGTCGGATCATCAGTTAATATCCGAAGCAGAAAAATCTAGTGTCCAATTGTGGAACGAAGTAGATCTGGCGTGGAAGTTACGCGCCGAACTGGTGCCAAATCAACGATGGATTGCGCTAACCGGAACTAACGGAAAGACAACGACCGTCGAGATGGCAGCAGCGATGCTCCGCCAAGGTGGTGTTTCAGCGATTGCCTGCGGAAATGTTGGCACAACGGTAATTGAAAGTGTAGAAAGCCCAGAAAAATATGAGGTACTTGTTTTAGAACTCTCATCTTTTCAACTTCACTGGATTCGAGAAGCCACATTTGTGGCGGCAGCGATATTAAATATCGCAGAAGATCATCTTGATTGGCACGGTGGCTTTAACCAATATGCCGACGCAAAAATGGCGATCTTGGATCGGGCCAGCACTGGAATTTTCAACGGTGATGATCCAGAGGTGGTTTCTAGATCCACTCATTGGCAGGGGAGAAAAGTATTTTTCTCACTCGATACACCGGGTCCCGGTGAGATCGGTGTTGTTGAAGAACTATTGGTCGATCGCGCATTTGTGAGTAATCCGCAGGAAGCGGCGATGATCGCAGAAGTTGTTGATGTGATTCCGACCGTTCCTCATAACGTTGCCAATGCCTTGGCTGCTGCCGGGCTAGCACGAGCCATTGGGATCTCACACGAGTCGATCCGCTTGGCTTTGCAGAATTTCAAACTTGGCCGGCATCGCATTGAAGTAATTTTCTCTAAGAATGAAATTAACTGGATTAACGATTCCAAAGCCACCAACCCTCATGCTGCTGCCGCCTCACTAATGTCAACGCTCTCAGCAATTTGGATTGCGGGTGGTTTGGCAAAGGGCGCTGAAATGGGTGAGCTAATTAAGCGCTGCAAATCTCGAATTAAAGTCGCCATTTTAATTGGCTCCGATCGTGAATTGATTGCCGCTGAACTGCGTGAAACTGCGCCAGAAGTAGAGATTGTTTATGTGGATGCGCCAAGTTCTTATGTAAAAGGTGGTGCGGATAATTCATTGATGGAAGCCGTAGTAGATGCCGCTAAATCACGCGCAGTTGCTGGAGATACGATTTTGCTAGCACCGGCTTGTGCATCGATGGATCAATTCCTGTCATATGCCGATCGCGGCGATAGATTTACACAAGCAGCACTGAAGGAGAATGCGTGAACACTACGAGCCAGAAGTTTCTAACAAAACCGGTAAATAATTTTTATATCCTGGCAATAAGCGCTCTCTCACTCTCGATTATTGGGCTGATAATGGTTTTCTCTGCCTCATCCATTCACGCACTGGATACAAGGGGTAATGCCGTTGCAATCGTTCTTCGCCAACTAACATTCTTCGTGATATCAATTCCTTTAGCAATTTATCTCTCGCAACGCAGCTTGACCCAGTGGCGCTTACTTGCACGCTTTAGTCTATTAATCGCACTAATAATTCTGTTGATTCTCCAAATTCCAGGAGTCGGAAAAACTGTAAAAGGAAACACTAACTGGATCGTGTTGCCCTTTGTGGATATCCAACCAAGTGAGTTGGCGAAATTTCTGGTAATACTTTGGGCTAGTTACATGTTGGCTAACCAAGAACGCAGCGGGAAAACGCGTGTAAATGTCTTTCTCTTAATCGGCCCAGGCTTTGGGCTCGTGATGTTATTGGTTCTGCTCGGTCGTGACCTCGGTACAGCTTGCGTGATTGCAGCGATTCTTGGCGGTTTACTTTTTGTCTCAGGAATTGAATTAAGAGTTCTAGGTTCACTGGTAGCGGTAGGAGCAATCGCCCTTGCAGTTCTGATTGCTACTGCGGGATATCGTGTACAACGCCTCTTAGTTGTACTCGATCCATTTGCAGTTGAACAGTATAAAAATGCAGGATGGCAACCAGCGCATAGTTTGTTGGGGCTTGCCAGTGGCGGAATTTTCGGAGTAGGTCTTGGCGGTAGCCGTCAAAAGTGGGGCAACCTCGCCGAGGCTCATACCGATTTCATTTTCGCGGTAATTGGTGAAGAGTTAGGACTACTTGGAACGCTAGTTGTGCTTGCGTTGCTCGCTGCGCTTATTTTTTCTATATTCAAAATATCGCTGCGTTGCGCAGATCCTATGTCGCGCTATGTAGGCGCAGGGATTGGAAGTTGGATTGCAATTCAAACGATTCTTAACGTTGGCTCTGCTACGAGTGTTCTTCCAGTTGTTGGAGTGACACTTCCCTTTGTTTCATATGGTGGATCGGCGTTGATCTCGCTCTATATCGGCTTAGGCTATGTATTTGGCAGCGCCTTACGCGACCCAGAAGTAAAAGTTGAATTACAAAAGGCGATTGAACGGCGTAGATTAAGCACATCATGAAAATTATTTTTGCAGGCGGGGGTACGGCAGGACATGTTGAACCCGCCCTCGCAATCGCTCGTCTATGGCGAGAAAGGCATCCGGCAGATTTACTAGAATTTATCGGAACGTCCAAAGGGCTTGAAAATCAATTAGTCCCGGCGGCTGGCTTTGATTTAAAGCAAATTCCCAAAGTTGTAATGCCGCGGAAGATTTCTCTGTCACTAATTAGTGCCCCATTCGCTTTTTCTAGGGCTTTAATCGCATCTCGTAAAGTCATCAAAGGCGCAGACTTACTAATTGGATTCGGTGGGTATGTTTCGGCACCGGCTTACCTTGCGGCAAAGTCGCTCGGCATTCCGTTTGTGGTGCATGAAGCAAATGCCAAACCTGGATTTGCTAATCGTTTAGGCGCGCGCCTTTCTCCCAATGTTGCGGTCGCCCAAGCGGTTCAAAGTGGCGCGCTAAGTAACGCTCTGATAACCGGGATTCCACTACGGTCTGATGTTGCAAAAGCGCTTGTTGAAAGCGCAGGCGATTGGGCGAAAGCTCGCGCAAATGCAAAATCAAACCTTGGTTTTTCTCCAACAGCACCGCTAGTTCTAGCCTTCTTTGGCTCCCAAGGATCGGTTGCACTCAACTCAGTTATTGAAAAATCTCTGCCTGCCTTGCTGGCTAATGGCGGACAACTCTTACACGCAGTCGGCAAGTTAAATCCGTTACCAAAAAATCAGGAGCGGTATAAATCAACTGTCTATATTGAAGATATGGCTACGGCTTATTTGGCAGCAGATGTAATCATCAGCCGAAGTGGAGCAATTTCTTGCTCCGAAATAAATGCCTTGGGACGGTATGCACTTTTCATTCCGCTTCCTATCGGAAATGGCGAACAGCGCTTTAACGCTAACCACGTGATCTCACAAGGACGCGGTGAAGTGATTGACCAAGAGCTATTCTCGCAGTCTTGGATATCGAGCAATCTTCGCCGCATTCTAGATAAATCTGCAGATTCACCCGTTGGTGGTTCAAATACTGATCTGGATGCGAGTGAGAAAATTGTTAACTTTATGGAATATGCCTTAACTAGGAAGCGCGTTTGATGGCTATTGAATTGAGTGAGTGGCAGGGCAAGCGCCTGCATTTCGTAGGCATTGGTGGTGCTGGTATGAGCGGACTTGCCCGAATTGCACTCTCCCACGGAATATCAGTATCAGGATCTGATGCAAAAGATTCGACAGTGTTGAGCGCTCTTGCCGCACTTGGAGCAGACGTTCATGCAGCTCACCTTGCGCCACAAGTAGACGGTGCAGATTATGTTATTTACTCAACTGCAATTAGCCACAACAATGTTGAGTTGGTGCGTGCCCGCGAATTGAATTTACCAATCCTCACGCGCGCACAAGCGCTAGCAACTTTGATGACTGATTCCCGCAGTATCGCGGTTGCGGGAACACACGGAAAGACGACTACTTCATCGATGCTCACTGTCGCATTGCAAGCGTGTGGACTAGATCCATCATTTGCTATTGGCGGAACGCTAACTTCATCGGGCTCTAACGCGCATCGCGGAACGGGAGACCTCTTTGTAGCCGAGGCCGATGAATCGGATGGGTCTTTTATTGAATACCGACCGGATGCGGCGATCGTCACCAACGTCGAACATGATCACGTTGATTACTTTGCCACCGAAGCAGATGTAACCCGCGCCTTTGCGGATTTTGTCGCCACGATCAAAAAAGAGGGATATCTCGTTTACTGCGCAGATGATCTTGGATCGGCACACCTTGCCAGTTCTGTGAGCAAATTGAACCTAATTTCTTACGGAACCAGTATGGGAGCAGATCTCTTCATTGATTCCATCAACTTGCTCCCAATGGGATCTACGGCGCGAGTTCTTTGGAAAGGTCGCGCAATTGGGACCATGTCACTGCAAGTACCTGGTCAACATAATGTTTTAAATGCTGGCGCAGCACTCGCGATGGGGCTTGCTCTTGGAGCACCTGCCGCCGAAATGCTAAATGGGTTAGCTAGTTTTCACGGTACGGGACGACGTTTTGAATTGAAAGCTACGGTTCACGGGATTCGAATAATCGATGATTACGGTCATCACCCAACAGAAGTTGAGGTGACTTTAATCGCTGCGAAGCGTTATGCCGGTGACGGAAGATTGCTAGTCATATTCCAACCACATCGTTATTCTCGGACAAAAGCATTTATCAGTGAATTTGCTAAAGCACTTAGCGCTGCAGATGAAGTTGTCTTGCTCGAAGTTTATGCCGCGAGTGAGACCCCAATTCCTGGCATCACATCCGAAACAATTGTTGATCAGATGGAAAATGGCCACTTCATTCCCAACTTCTTAGAGGCATCAGAATGGATGATTGCTCAAGCCAAACCAGGAGATGTGATTGTCACTTTGGGCGCAGGTGACGTTAATTCACTTGCACCAATTATTAGCGATGGCCTGGCGCGGCGATTTAGCTAATGAAACTGGCGCTGCGGTTCAAATCTTCCAAGACGGTAATTGCGACAACAACAGCGCTCCTTGTATTTGGAGCTGGCTCATATCTGCTCGGATGGTCCTCTTTGCTTACCGTCAAGCAAATAGAGATCACGGGAGCACCAACGTTAACTTCTGAAAAAGCGGTTGCAAAAAGTCTCAATATTTCTCTTGGAGATAAATTAGCTCGAGTTGATTCGAGAGCCCTTGCAAATAGATTGAAGGCCACTGATTGGATAAAATCCGCAGATATTTCTCGTAACTGGTTTAGTGGAAAAGTCGGCGTAGATTTGCTTCCAAGGACCCCGGTCGCTCTCTATACCGAACCAGGAAAACCTCAAGTGACACTTGATGCTTCTGGAGTATCTTTTCAATTGCCCGGGGAGTTACCCGCTGGACTTCCAAATGTAAGTTCGTCATCGGTCGCAAGTGGATTAATTGCAATCGAAGTCTTTACAGAAATGCCTAAAGAATTCAGCGACGGAATAGACCGCCTTACTGCGGCAAGTCCAACAAATATTCTTATTGATGGCAAATTTAATGGCCGCAAAATGCAGATCGTTTGGGGCGATGGC
>CAMBGS010000029.1 GCA_945866305.1 Bifidobacterium breve | reverse complement strand
CCATATGTCCACAATTTTGCCCATAGAAATCGGCAGATTTGTCCAAGGTTTTGCATAAAACTAAACACATTTGCATTAGCAATTGAGCACAGATTTACTTCACGAATACTAAATAAAAAGAAGAGTCGCCCTATAAGCCGGATCCTGTCCTCTTGCGAGGGATCACCATCCATCTAGATCTGTAATTGCTTACAGATTCAAGCAACCTACCCGATGGCTCGAACGAGCAGTTCTCAAACGCCATCTGCGTGGTCTTGCTTCAGGTGGGGTTTACCAAGCTATCTGCATCACTACAAATACTGGTGGTCTCTTACACCACCGTTTCACCCTTACACATTTTCATGTGCGGTCTATTTTCTGTGGCACTAATCCCGCGGATTTCTCCGGGTGGGTGTTACCCACCACCTTGCTCTGTGAAGTCCGGACTTTCCTCGGTCCGCTCAGAAATAAATCTGGGCGCAACGCGGTGATCCGGGCGACTCTTCGTTGCGAATAATACGCCTGCTTTGCAATAAGTAGTTAGTCGGATAATTCTGAATACACGTACTATTAGCGTATGTCCGCACAGAAACTCTCACACGATGAGAACTGGCCGCGCGCAAATACCTTGTTTTCTGATGGATCAGGCACTTCTGATTTCGCACTCATTGGAATCCCGGCACATAAAAGTTCGCTTTCACCAACGTCGGCACATCTGACTCCTGGTGCGGTCAGAGAAGCACTGGCGCGATATTCAACTTTTGCAGGATCAACAAAAACAGATTTATCCGAATGCACAATGGTTGACCTTGGAGATATCAACGATCCAGATCTTGCCGAAGGAGAAGCCCGGGTGGCTGCTGTGGCAAGCAATTTGCTCATCAAACATAAATTATTGGTTGCTATAGGTGGCGATAATTCAATTACATACTCACTCGCTCGTGGGCTTTGGAAAGACCTCTCCAACGTTGGTGTAATAACTTTCGATGCGCATCACGATTTACGAGATGGCCAGTCAAATGGTTCTCCGATATGGCGACTTATTCAGGCTGGTCTGCCAGGTAAAAACATTGTTCAGATTGGTATCTCTGACTTTGCTAATAGCCTGGAATACTCCAAGCGGGCAGAAGAAAATGGAATCACTGTAATTAGCCGAGCGATGATGCGAAGCCAATCTATTGAAAAAATCGTCGCTGATGCACTTTCTATTGCCGGCGCTAACGGCAGGGAAATTTACATAGATGTGGATGTTGATGTTTGTGATAGATCTGTTGCACCAGCGTGCCCGGCATCTGTCCCTGGTGGAATATCTGCCGACGAACTTCGCAGCGCAGTTCGTTTAGTTGCAAAAGATTCTCGAGTTCGCGCGATTGATATCACCGAAATTGATGCTGCTCTGGATACGCCGGATCAAAGAACTATTCGTCTTGCAGCGCTCTTGGTGCTAGAAGCTGCTGCCGGAGTTGCTAGTCGTTAACTAAGTTCGGTAAATATCTTTTGAGCGGCAGCTGTTACTTCTCCCGATTTAATTAGTAAATCCGCCGCTTCTAGCTCTGGTGACATAAATCGATCCGGACCTGGACCTGGAACAGACTTTCTTAGCTCCTTGATAACACTTGCTGTTGCTGGAGCTGGCTTTAGCCCAGTTCTCAATTCAATTGCACGCGCAGAAGTTACCAGTTCAATCGCTAAAATTCTTGAGAGGTTATCGACCACTTTACGTAATTTACGTGCCGCACTCCACCCCATTGATACATGGTCTTCTTGCATTGCAGAGCTTGGAATTGAATCAACGCTTGCGGGAGTAGCTAAACGCTTATTTTCACTTACTAGGCCTGCTTGTGTGTACTGCGCGATCATAAGACCTGAATCAACTCCAGGATCATCAGCTAAAAATGGTGGTAGACCGTGCGAGCGTGCTCGATCTAGGGCTCTATCTGTTCTGCGCTCGGCGATAGATCCCAGATCCGTTGCAGCGATTGCCAAGAAATCTAAAACGTATGCAACTGGAGCACCATGAAAGTTTCCATTTGATCGCACACTTCCGTCGGGGAGCACAACTGGGTTGTCTATAGCACTTTCTAATTCTCGTGAGGCGATAGTTTTTGCATAAGAAATAGTGTCACGAACTGCTCCAGCAACTTGTGGTGCGCAGCGAAGTGAATATGCATCTTGAACTTGTGATGTGTCATTTATATGTGAAGCCACTATCGCTGAATTCTTTAACATTCCGAAGATGTTGGCTGCGCTAACCGCTTGTCCTACTTGTGGGCGCAATGGGAAGTGAAGTTCTGGAGCGAATACTTTATCTGTACCAAGTAAGCCTTCAATACTCATTGCTGCAGTTATATCGGCAACCTTTGAAAGTTCTTCTAGATCTGTGATCGCCATGATCAACATACCGAGCATGCCATCGGTACCGTTGATTAGCGCTAGACCTTCTTTCTCTTCAAGTTCAACTGGTTTGATTCCTGCTGCTTTCATCGCAACTAAAGAATCCACAATCACTCCTTCTGGATTGCGCACTTTTCCTTCTCCCATAATCGAAAGCGCACAGTGTGAAAGTGGAGCTAGATCGCCACTGCAACCAAGAGAACCAAATTCCGGAACTACAGGGGTTATATCTGCATTTAAAAAATTGACGAAAGCTTGCGCTAGTTCAACACGAACGCCTGTGCGCCCGGAAGCCATAGTTCGCAGGCGCAGGAACATTAAGGCCCGCACCACTTCTTTTTCCACGTCAGGACCCATTCCAGCGGCGTGCGAGCGAATAAGTGATTTCTGCAGTTGCACGCGGTCTTTAACATCAATGTGGCGAGTTGCTAGAGCGCCGAAACCTGTGGAAACTCCATATACGGGAATATCACCTGATGCATGCTTTTCAATGTAAGCGCGAGATTCTGACATTGCTGCAATAGCAATTGAATCTAGTTCTACTTTGGCACCGAAGCGCGCAACAGCAATCACATCTTCAAAACTCGTACCAGTTATGCTCAGTACAACTTTTGAACCATTTTGGTTACTTGATCCGTTTGCCATCGCGCCACACCTGTTCTATCTGGTTAACACCTGGTCGATAGGCCAGATGGATATACGAAGAAGAATTCAGAATAAGTAGATCCGCTCTCGCGCCAACTTTTAAAACACCTATGTCAGTGCGGCGTAGCGCTTTTGCTCCACCTGCTGTTGCTGACCAAAGCGCTTGCTCGGGGGAGAAAAAGCATTCTCTTACGGCCAGCGCAATTATAAATTGCATATTATTTGTGTAGGAACTTCCAGGATTGCAATCGGATGCAATAGCTAAATCAATCCCAGCCTCGAGCATTCTTCGAGCATCAGGGTATTTAGAGCGCGTTGAAAATTCTGCGCCAGGAAGAAAGGTTGCAACGGTATTTGATCGGGAAAGTAAGGCGATGTCTGAATCAGTGAAGTGCGAGACGTGATCAACTGAAGCCGCATCAAATTCGACGCCTATTGCGATACCTTCTCCTGCTTCCAATTGATTTGCATGCAATCTCGGGGCCAAACCTTTTGCAATGCCTGCCTTCAGAATCGTTCGAGTTTGATCTGGAGTGAATGCTCCGCGATCACAGAAGACATCGATCCACTTAGATTGGCTAGCCACCTCATCTAACATCTCACCAATAACGAGTGAAACATAGTCATCAGAATTGCCGATAAATTCTGCCGGAACTACGTGGGCGCCTAAGAAAGTCGTCTCTTCCGTAAATTCACGAGCAATATCTAAAGAGCGTTTTTCATGTGCTGGAGTTAAGCCATATCCAGACTTGATTTCTATGGTTGTGGTTCCTGTTGAATTTGCCTCAGATACAAGTGATTTAACGTTAGAAACGAGTGATTCTCGAGTGGCCAATCTCGTTTTCTCCACCGTGCTGTTGATGCCGCCAGCGGTGTATTTCTCCCCCTGCATTCTGGCGCGAAATTCTGAACTGCGATCTCCCGCAAAAACTAAATGGTTATGGCTATCAACAAATCCTGGGATAACACATTGACTATTAGCGTCCACAATTTCTGAAACGTCATCTCGTGGTGCGCTAGAACTCTCACCGATCCACAGGATTTTCCCATCTTCAATTAGAACGGCGCCTTGATTGATTATTCCGAGCGGTGTTCCATCATGAATTGGGTCATTTGTGACCATCAAAGAAATGTTGTCAAAAAGAATTCTTGCCATTTGTATTATTCGATGTCCAACATCGGTACGTGCACGTGGCGTTGCTTTGCGGTATCTACCGCGATGTCATAGCCGGCATCAGCATGGCGTATCACTCCCATGCCCGGATCATTCGTTAGCACTCGCTCAATTTTTGCCGCCGCCAATTTCGTTCCATCAGCAACTGATACCTGACCAGAGTGGATAGAGCGTCCCATCCCAACTCCACCGCCGTGGTGAATTGAAACCCAGGATGCACCTGAAGCCACGTTAACCATCGCATTGAGTAAAGGCCAGTCAGCGATTGCATCGGATCCATCTAACATCGACTCTGTTTCGCGATAGGGAGATGCAACCGAACCACAATCTAAATGATCGCGACCAATCACTATCGGTGCTGATACTTCACCTTTTGCGACTAAATCATTAAAAGCTAGCCCTGCTTTATCGCGTTCGCCATAACCTAGCCAACAAATTCGCGCAGGCAATCCTTGAAATGCCACTTTCTCTTGCGCCATCGTGATCCAACGATTTAAATGTTCATTCTCTGGAAATAGATCCAGTATGGCTTTATCTGTTCTGTAAATATCTTTCGGATCTCCAGAAAGTGCCACCCATCGAAATGGACCTTTTCCTTCACAGAAAAGCGGCCGAATATAGGCTGGAACAAAGCCAGGGAAGGCGAATGCGCGATTAAACCCACCTTGACGGGCTTCATCGCGGATTGAATTACCGTAATCAAATACTTCAGCGCCCTTGTCCATAAAGCCAACCATGGCTTCAACATGCGCTGCCATAGATGCCTGCGCACGCTTTGTGTAATCAGTCGGATCTTCTTTAGCGAGTCGCGCTGAATCATGAAATGAAACTCCGGCAGGAACATAAGAAAGTGGATCGTGCGCAGAAGTTTGATCTGTGACGATATCAATTCCGATATCCATTTTAAGCAATAAAGGAAATAGTTCCGCGGTATTTCCAAGTAATCCCACGGAAAGCGGCAAGCCTGCACTCTTGGCTTTAACTACGCGCGCAATTGCATCATCTAAATTGTCTGCGACCTCATCCAGATAACGATCGCGGACACGCTTGTCTAGACGAGTTTGATCAATATCAATAACTAGGCAGACTCCGCCATTCATTGTTACGGCAAGTGGTTGCGCTCCGCCCATTCCGCCGCATCCTCCAGTTAAGGTCAGCGTGCCTTGCAGTGTTCCGTTAAAGCGTTTGGCCGCTACCGCTGCAAAAGTTTCATAAGTACCTTGCAGAATTCCCTGTGTACCTATGTATATCCAAGAACCGGCGGTCATCTGACCGTACATAGTTAAACCTAAATTTTCTAGCCGGCGAAATTCTGGCCAATTAGCCCAGTCTCCAACCAAATTAGAATTCGCAATTAATACACGTGGCGCCCATTCGTGGGTACGAAAAACTCCAACTGGTTTTCCAGACTGCACAAGGAGCGTCTGATCATCATCTAAATTAGTTAAGCTCTTTACGATTGCATCAAATGCTGGCCAATTACGCGCCGCTTTTCCGGTGCCGCCGTAGACAACGAGATTTTCCGGATGCTCTGCTACCGCTGGATCTAAGTTGTTATGAAGCATGCGAAGCGCTGCTTCTTGGCCCCAACCTTTTGCTGTCTTAGTTGAACCTGTAGCCGCATGGAGAATACGTGGTGAACTCATTTGCCGAGAATAGCGGTGTGCGAGGTCAAGATAAAGTGGCTAGAAAGCGGCGTTTAGCGCAGCCTCAATATTGCGCATAGATACGCCAGATTTCTCTTCAGCGGGTTCGCGCGCTTTATCTTGTTCGCTCATCATCCAACCAGAGAAATTAATTTTCTCTAACTCGGCAAATAATCCAGGTAAATCGAGAGCTCCCTCACCTGCAGGTACAAATAAATAGCCATCTTCTACTGCAATATGCATTCTTTCGTATTCACCAGCGACAAGTTTCGCTAAAACTTTCGGATCTACATCCTTGATGTGAACATGTGTAACGCGCTTTCCGTACTCGATCACTCCCTGGACTGGATCTCCCCCACCGACAATCCAATGGCCAACATCCAGGCACATCCCAACTAAATCGGAATCTAGAAGCGCCATCAGCTTTCGGGTTTCCTCGGGAGTTTCAATAAAAGTGGCAGAGTGCGGATGAAATGATGATCTCACTCCAGCGGTTTTTGCTAGCAGTGCATACTTCGCTATGTGATCAGCCAGTCGTTGGTAACCAGTTTCATTTAAGTGTGGACCTAAGTGGGTGCGTCCTGCATAAATATCGCGCTCTAAAGTTCCATCTGCTGCAAAGACCAACATCTCGACACCTGCACGGATCGCAGCGTCAACAATCTCTTGCGAATGCGCATCTGCCGTAGGCACTGGTCCATTTTCATCACACGCAATATCTAAGTATTGCTCTGCCGTGGCTAAACCATTTTCTTTCATCTGAGTTAAGAAGGAGTCAGAATTAGCTTGCTCTACCGAAATCTGAATGCCTTTGAATTTATATGCAGCAATTCGCTTTAGAAAATCCGCTGATTTAGCCATCTCAAATTTCCAGTTAAGGGCAACGATTCCAATTTTAGAGTTTTTCTGTAAGTGGCTCATTAATTACTTAACCTCATCTAATAGATCGATCAGAATCGTTGACCAACTGAAATCTGGAGCCCCTCGGCCAAATGCGGTCTGCGGATTGTAATACTCGCGAAAGCCACTCTTTTGAACCATAGCGATACTTTGATTTGCTATGTGACGAGCCAAATCAAGGCGGCCATGGCGCTTTAACCCGCGTGCGATATACCAATTGCTATTCATCCAAGATGGACCGCGCCAAACTAGATTTCCCCCGACAGTATCTGGACGATAGGTCGGATGGTTCATAGCAACACTTGGTATTGGATACTCAGCCCAATATTCATCTGGGTTTAGAACGCGAGCGATTAATAGATCGACTTTCTTCTTATCTAAATCTGGCAAAAGCAATGGCATTAACGACATAAAGGTATTTATATTAAGCGGCTTATTCTCTTTACCGTTTACGCCATAATACAAACCGTCTGTTTCGTTCCAGCAAAGTTCATCGAGACTCGCACGAGCTTTCTTGGCGCGTGCTAAATACTCGGCCGCGCCAGCAGAATCACCAACTTGCTGACAAAGGTCAGAAAGTACATGAAGGTTCTCGATGTAGATCGTGTTTGTCATCACATCTGCAACTACAAAATGATTTAACTCAATCATCTTCTTGGGATCACGATTGTATTTATCGTAAGGATCACAGATTGAATGCCAGCCACGATCCCAAGAATCGTGTTCTTCGTCCTGAATCTTCATGATTTCATCCCAGACCGGTGAATGATCAATACCTGTTTCATCTGGTTGAACTACACGTACTAGTCCATCACCGTAAGGATTGCGCACGGTGTGAAGCCACTCGTAAAAGCGTTTTACTGCGGGTAATACTTCCTTAATAAAGTCGACTCCACGACCACGTTTAGCGACAGCGCTAACTGCCTCAGCCAATAACGGTGGTTGCATTTCATCTGATAAGTACTTGCTGCGGAAAGCAATCGCATATGTCGAAACCATTTCTTCGTAGGCATCGCGCTGCCAAAAAGTTACGTGGGAAATGAAACCATCGGAGTGCTGATTCTTTAGGAGACTTTTAAGCTCAGCCTCTGCTTTGGCTAAATCAACGTGGCTGAGGGCAATCGCGTGGAAGCAAGAGTCCCAAAACCATTGGAATGGGTATGTCACCGATGATGGGCAAGTGAAGTCAAAGTCGTGGCCACACCAATCTGCGTGTCCCCGCTGCCGATTACGTTCGTGAATGGCAGAAACCTCATCTTTAACCCACTTAACATCAGATTCGATGGGGCTGTGATCCTTTAGTGACATTACTTCTCCATTCATATTTTTGTTGTCGAACTTCTTAAAACGAACTCGGAAGGGATTACTCGCTTTTTCTTTATTTTTACACCTTTGATCAAATCATCAAGCATTGCCATCGCTTCGATTCCTAAGTCATATTGGTTCTGATTGATAGTTGTTAACCCTGGGGTTATATATGCGCTGAGTGCAATATCGTCATAACCGACTATGCCGACCTGTTGTGGAACTTTTAACTTTTTCTCGATGAACGAATGCATTGCTCCGATCGCGGTAAGGTCATTATGCGCAACGATTCCGTATGGTGGTGTGAATTTCTTAGCAATGACATCAGCAACGCGCGCTCCTGCTTTTAGAGTGTCATCGCTGTAGACAACTTCAAACTTGACTTTACCTGCACCTTTTTTCACACCATTTAGACGTAATGATCCAAAAGTTTCTTCTGACACATTACCGATATAAATTATCTGCGGATAGCCACAATCCACCAAATGTTTTGCAGCAATTTCACCGCCTTCAAAGTCCTGACTTGAAACAGTTAGAAGATCTGGATCGTCCTTTTGGGTGTTAACTAATATAATCTTTGCACGCTGAGAAAGTAATTTCTTACGGTGGCGTTTTAGAACACCATCTGCGCAAATGATAATTCCAGCTGCACGGTGGCTAGCCAAAAAGTCTAGGTAAGAAATTTCACGCTCTGGATCATCAGCAGAATTGCATAAAATTAAAGAGTACCCACGGCGTTGAACTTCATCTTCAATTCCTCTAACCATTTCAGGATAAAAAGGGTTTTGAATATCTGTAAGAATCAATCCGATCATCGAAGAGCTTTGGCGACGCAGTGATTGAGCTATAGACGAAGGCTGGTAATTAAGGGCCGTAATGCTCTTATTTACTTGCTCTCGGGTATTTACGGCGACGTAGCCAACACCGGCGATCACACGACTTACTGTGGCCGTGCTGACGCCAGCATGTGAGGCAACGTCGGAGATTGTTGCTTCTGCATTTTGCTTAGCCTTACCCACAAAGATCACCCGCCTGCCTGTAGATATTTACTTCGAAAACCGTAGATTTACGCTGTATGAATTCGATACCATACCACCCTAGCACTAGGAATTCACTAGCAATCGTAAGATGCTTTTGTTGATGAATTTCATCGAATAAAGGAATCTTATGAAGCGCATTCGTGTGGGTCTAGTCGGCGCGGGTGCAGTCGCATCTTCAGTGCATTTACCAATTCTCACTCGTCGCAGTGACTTGTATGAAGTAGTCGCTATTGCAGATCTAAATCTGGCTGCAACACATGTGCTTGCCGATCGATTTGGTATATCTCGCGAGCACTGTTTTGATTCGCCACAAAAAATGATTTCCTCTGGCTCAATTGACGCCATCATGGTTCTGAATTCTGGTTCACATTCCGAAGTTGTTGTAAGCGCGCTAGGCGCAGGATTGAATGTATTTTGCGAAAAGCCATTGGCATATACCAAACGTGAAATGACCGAGATTGAAAAAGCTTTAAAATCGTCAGGTAAAAATCTGATGATTGGTTACATGAAGACTTTTGATAACGCTGTAATTGCTGCCCGTAACGCTATCAAGTCACGTCCCAGAACTGTTGACGTACTTGTTTTGCACCCTAGCGGTGATAGCCAGCTCGTCACTTCTGAGTTATCAGTAGATTTGCCCTCCTCACCTGCCGGATTAAGCGAGGTTTTCACGAAGTTAAAACTTGATACTCAGGTAGAAGCCTTAGGGCAGGCGGCGGCGAAATCTTTTGGTGATCTTTATACAGATATGGTTTTAGGTAGCGTAGTTCACGAATTTTCAGTTCTTCGAGCGTTAAATGTCCACATCACAGAAGTTGACTTTGTTGATCGTTGGCCAAGTCCCGGACAGAGCGAGGCGATCATCATCCATGCGCGAACTGCCGATGGCGTCCGCGTGACAATTCGTTGGTTCTATCTCGATCAATACCCTGCTTATCAAGAAGAAATCCGCTGGGTAAATGAGGAAGAAGGCCACCACATAATCTTCCCTAGCCCTTATATTTTAAGAATCCCGACTCAGCTCATATCAACGCGACGTCGTGGCATCGATCATGAAGTAACCCGCACAAATTCATACACCGCTTCATTTGAAAATGAACTCGTGGCCTTCCATAACCTCGTACTCACTGGCAAACAAGAATACGATCCGATTGCTGATGGCTACGAGGATTTAGCGATTGCCCAAATGATTGCTAAGAAGATTGCTGAGCGCGAAGGCACAGAGCGAGGCGGAGATATCGCTTAACTGCGATAGCCAATGGCGTGATAAACGCCGTTGGAATCTTTTAACGAATACAGCCCGCTCTCGCCGGATACAGTCATAAAATCTTTAGTGATCAACTCTCTTCTTCCAGATGGCGTAATCAGCGTTAAACCTGCGCCACCGTCAACGGCCATTTCATCTTCCAATGCAAATACAACTGCAGACTTTGGATCAGCGGATATCGCAACTCTTCCCTGGCTAAGCGCTAACAAAACCTGGTCCTGTGTTACTTCATTATCTTCGGTATCGATTTCTACCCAAGTAGTTGGCTCCCCTGGTAAACCATCAGAAGTAAATCTATGAAAGTCACTTCCTCCAATAGGAATCTTTGATCCATTTTCACTCCACCACTTCAACGGATCATCACTCTTTCTATCCCAGGATGAGTGCCAGAGCTCTGTCATATCAATTCCATCCGGTGTATCTCGTCGCCAATGGCATGGTGCAGATAATGGATGATTGATTGATAGCAGCCCACCTTGTTTTTTTGTATCCCTAAGCCAGCGTTCAGTCGCTTCGCGGTAATCCACCCATTCGCCGTGTCCAAAAGAATTAGCGTGGCCAGAATCGGTTGTAACTTCTTGACCAGCAATTAGATTAATTCCTGCAAACTTTGAAACTTCAGGTAGGAATCTATGGTGGCTGACTGTGTTGTGATCAGTAATTGCTAGAAGTTCTAATCCACGAGTTGCGGCAAGGGCTGCCAACTCATTTAAAGTTAAGTCACCATCGGAATGCACTGAGTGGGTGTGGAAGTCTGCTGGAAACCAACGATAACCCGCCCGAGCTTTTAGGTTGCGCCTTGGCCCTCTGACTGGTGGTGCGACTTTAGAAGAGTAATCCGGAAAAATTGGTTTACCGATTTCAACTTCGACTTCAACAGTAACTCCGGCTTCATCAACGCGATGAAGGCCTAGGGAAACAAACCAAGTACCGGCGCGAATCGGACCTGAAAGATATCCCGGAGTTGCATCGCTTTCGTTTAACACAACGTGTTCTCTTTCGCTGCCAGAAAATCCTCGGAAACCAATTGGATCGAATAAACCCAGATCAATTACAGATATCAATCCATTGTGTCGCATGCGCAGAGTGATTCCTTCTGCACCCGCAGGAACATCGAAAGGCACATATTGATAGATGGATTCTTCTCTATCTCTGTATGTATAAACCTTTGAAAATTGCATGACGAGTTAGTTTAGTAAAGATCTTCACTTGTCTTGTTATAAAGGAGTGTTCGAACAGACTCTGGCTTCAGATGAACTGTGTCACCCATATGTGGCTCAGATCCATCTGGAGCGGTTCCGCGAACCAAAATTCCGTTGCAATCTGCGGTCACCAAATAATGAGTACCTAAGTTCTCCGTAACCTTCACTACGCCGCTGGCTATTCCAGATCCAGGAGATGAGGTTAGCGATACATATTCAGGGCGAACTCCAAATACGACCTTATCGCCGGTTCGGGCAGTGTTTTGCGCATGCGCTGGAATATCAAATGACATTGATCCAATTACTACTTTCCCATCGTTTACAACACCATCTAGCAGGTTCATTGGCGTTGATCCAATAAAACTCGCCACAAATATATTTGCAGGCTTATGGAAGAACTCAGCCGGACTACCGACTTGCTTGATTCGTCCTTTATCCATTACCGCCATTCGATCTGCAAGCGCTAAGGCTTCGGATTGATCGTGTGTCACAAGAATTGTGGTTACACCGAGCTCGCGTTGTAGCTGCTTTAAAAATGTACGTGCTTCCAAGCGCAAACGCGCATCAAGGTTTGAAAGTGGCTCATCGAAAAGATAGAGGCTTGGAGTACAGGCCATCGCACGTGCAACAGCAACGCGCTGCTGTTGTCCGCCGGAGATTTGCCCTGGCTTGCGATCTAGCAACATTTCAATTGAAAGCGCTTCAGATGCTTGTTTTACGCGCTTATCAATCTCTTCTTTTGAGAACTTTCTAACTTTAAGTGGATATGAAATATTCTCTAAGACGTTCATATGCGGATAAAGAGCATAATCCTGGAAGACCATTGCGATATTTCGAGCGCCCGGTGTTAGGAAGGTGACATCTTTGCCTTCAAATGAAATTTTCCCACTAGTTGAAGACTCGAGACCGCCTAAAGTGCGAAGCAGCGTGGTCTTTCCGCAGCCAGATGGACCAAGCAGCGCGAAGAATTCGCCGTCCTGGATTTCAAGATCTAACTCATCCAGCGCTCGTACTCCGCCAGGAAACACCTTGGTTATCTTCTCAATCGATACAAAGCTCATTAGCCCTTAATCCCTCCATAGAAGCGGAACCCATATTTCTTATTTACATAAAAATACATTGCAAGAACTGGAATTGTGTAAATCAAAGAAAAAGCAGCAACCGTACGGAAGACTGCCTGTCCTCCGTCGTTATAGAAGCTGTACATCATTACAGCCGCCGGTTGTTTATTCACATCGCGAATCAAAATGAATGGGGCAAGGAAGTTGCCCCAAGCTTGAACAAACGACCAGACGAAGATTACTGCGAGACCTGGTCGAATAATTGGAGTTACGACATCTTTTAGAATGCGGAAAGAACTGGCACCGAAAATCTGAGCTGATTCTTCGTAACTTTTTGGTATTGAATCTGTGAAATCTTTTAAGATAAAAATAGCAGCTGGAATTAGTCCACCAGTCAAAACTAAAACAACACCTTGATAAGTATCAATTAGATTCAATTTCAACGAAAGCAAAAAGAGTGGCACCATTGCTGCGCTACCTGTGACAATTGAAGAGAATAGTAAAAGGATATATAAGAACGCATCTCGCCCAGCAAACTTGATTCGACTCAGTACATAGGATGCAGGAGCGCCTACTAAAATTACTACCAACCCACTACCGGCCGAGAAAATAGCTGAATTCAAAAGTGAGCGATAGGCATATGGATTTTCTGCCATTTCGGAGAAATTACCCAGCCCCCAATTTGGCCACTTTATACGGAAGGTGGGATCAGAATCAAAAGGAGCAAGTACTAACCACATCAATGGAATTGCAAAAAAACTAACGGCTAGCAAAACAAATACAAAAGTTGAGATTTTTTCAACACTGGATCGCTCATCAATTCGGCGTTTATCTGAGGTAAACACTTCTTTACCAAGTAGTCTCATTACTTCTTCCCTTTTTTAGACATTCGAAGAACGATGAGCGAAAGAATTAAGTTTAGTAAAAGCATTATGGCGGCGATCGCTGAGCCGTAACCAAAATCTAGGTAGCGAAGAGCACTGTCATAAATGAAAATTGGAAGAATTTGTGTCTGTCCGCCCGGTCCACCTCCTGTTAGCAGGTATGGTCCGAAATCGTTAAAAGTCCATAATGTAATAAGCAATAGATTTGTAAGTATGTATGAACGTGCTGAGGGCAAAACAATATTTCTAAGCTGCTGCATCTTTGATGCACCCGCGACTCGTGCGACTTCAATATGAGATTTGGGAATTGATGCGATTGCGGCACTAAAGAGCAGCATCGAAAAGGCCGTTCCACGCCAAATATTGAAAATAATGATTGAAAGCATTGGGTAATCAAGCAACCAATCAATATTTACCCCGAGGATGGCATTTAAAGTTCCCTCTTCTTTGTTATAAAAGGCAAACCATAAGAATGCGACTACTGAGCCAGGAACAATCCAAGAAAAAATCACAATTAGTTCAACAGCGCTTCGAACCCGGGGTGAAAGTTCGTTTAAAACCCAAGCCAGAATAAAGCCAAGAAGGGCCTGCCCAAAAATGGCGGAACCTAAGACATAAACTATGGTGAGTTTAAGTGAGCTCAGAAACTGTGGATCTTGAAGAGCTTTAGCAAAATTATCTAACCCAATAAAACTAGGATTTAGCGCTTCGATTCCTACGAGTTTGTAATCTGTTAACCCAAGGAAGAGCGTCCAAAATGCAGGGACAAGAAGAAAGACTCCAATAAATAAAAGCGACGGAGATAAAAAGGCGGTCGCTGCGCCTTTACCAAGAACGGAGTTCCCGGGCCTTGCGGCCCGGGAACCCTTTACCGTCTTAGATTTCATGCAGCCTTAGTTGCTGGCTACGTTTGCTGCGCCGACAAGTTCCTTCAGAGCGGTCTCATAAGCTGCTGCAGTTACTGCAACTGACTTACCTTGAACGATTGAAGTTGTTGCCTTCTGTAGCAGTACTGATACTGCGTTGTAATTGACATTTGCTGGTCGGAAGAAGGTATTTGGAATTGCATTCTCAAATACGAACTTCAAGCAAGGGTCAGTCTTTAAAACAGCTGTGTTCACATCTTGACGTTGTGAAATACGAACCGCTCCTCCGATAGCCATAAATGAAGATACTGGCTCTTTAGCATTGATGAACTTGAGAAGATCCCAAGCAACATTCTTGTTAGCAGAGTTCGGATTAAGTGCATATCCGCTTCCACCAGACATACTCATGAAGCTCTGACCATTGACGCCTGACTTAGCTGTCTGTGCAGGAATCTTGGCAAAGCCAACATTTGTATTGCGATCGGCCATCTTGAAGTTACCTGATACTGGGTTGATAACGCCTCTCCAGAGATAGTCACCTTCGATGATCATTGCTAGCTTTCCTTCAGCGAAAGCCTTGAATGATTCGTTGCGACCGTTTTCTCCAGCAAGGAGTTGCCAGTCAGAGTTTCCGACCTTGTCTGTGTTGTAAACGCTGTCATAGAAACCAAGCATGTCGCGAACAGCCTTTGTATTTCCTGCCCACTTCTTTGTCTTAGCGTCATAAATCAAGCTTCCGGCTCCACCAAGAAGATTGAGGAAGCCCTGCATCGCAGTTGCTTCTCCCATTCCATCGCCAGCGTTAAGCTGTAATGGATTAACTGTAGGAGTCTTAGTCTTAATTGTCTTCGCAGCTGTTAGTAGTTCAGCCCAAGACTTTGGTTGCCAATTAGCAGGAAGACCTGCATCAGCAAATAGCTTCTTGTTGTAGTAGATAATACGGCCATCAGTTCCTTGAGGAACTCCGTACTTCTTTCCGTTATAGCTCATCACACCTTGAACTGAAGCTGGAATCTGTGACCAGCCATCCCAAGCGTTTACAGCTGAAGCACCGACTACTGATTCAAGTGGCTTGATGTATCCGGCTTCAGCAAATTCTGCTACCCAGAAACCATCGAGTGCCATTACATCTGGACCGCGCTTTGAAGCAAGGTCTAGTGCAAGTTGTGTCTTAAATTGATTGTCATCGATACCTGCAGGAGTGAAGGAAACATCTACTTGCTTTCCTTTTTCTGCATTTGAAAGTTCGAATTGAGGAATAACGTAATTCTGAATCCAAGTTGCGGTCTGGTTATTCTTTCCGCCGAGGATTGCGTTTGCGCTAATCGAAACTTTATAAACCTTTGTATCAGTCCAGATCTTCTTTCCTGATACTGCTTTACAAATGACGTTGGTCTTTCCGACCTTCGCCTTATCGCCAACCTTTGTGCACACGCCGCCAACAGAACCTGTTGCCGCTGATGCAGAAGGAAGTGCAGAAACTAGGAGTGCGCCAGCAAGGCTTGCCCCCAGTACTGCCTTGAATGCGCGAGTTGAAACTCGCAACGAGAGAGTGTTTCTCATATCTATTTCAGCTTTCTACTAGGGATAGCCATGGAACTGCTAGCAGGCCTATCAACGTTCCACACCCGGGAAAATGTGGTAACGATGACAGGTTTGCTCATTGGAGAGTTTACGCATGAAGTGCGGGGGTAGGTCAATGATTTGGTCTATCAATTTGGTGAACCTGGGATTAATTCTCAGGGTGGGGCTAGGAG
>CAMBGS010000028.1 GCA_945866305.1 Bifidobacterium breve | reverse complement strand
CGCTGAGGTGGATCCGCGAGAGTACATAACGAGGGCGTTGGCGTGAGCTTGCGAAAATCCATAGTTCTCGCGCAGATGCGCGATTTGTTCCGGGTATTTCTTGCCATCTAACTTCGCCATCACAGCAAACCAGTACTTCATCTTCTCGCCATACTTTTTTTCAATAGCAGGGAAGTGAGATTCTCGGCTGGGGTCTTTAGGAGACATACTTACTAATTCTTATTCTTCTTATCTCGCAGCTTTAGAGAGATGCCATAAACCAAAAAGAGGATGATCGATGGGGGATAGAAAATCACTGGAGCAATTACGAGGATCGCAGCGACCATCTTCATTTTTGGAGATAGACGGTCCCATTCACCAAGAATCCCGGAGCGTGGCTCTTTTTCCACTTTAAACTACTTACTTGCTAGACGAGCTTCACGTCTAATGCGTTGCGCCTCTGGATCTGGAACCGGAACAGCCCCGATTAAACGCTTGGTGTATTCCTCACGTGGGTTCTTCAGGATCTGATCTCGTGTGCCAACTTCAACAAGACGCCCATCCTGCATAACTGCAATTCGGTGAGAGAGAATATCGACGACCGCTAGATCGTGAGTGATAAATAGACAAGCAAACTTCAATTTATCTTGCAGGTTTTGCAGGAGATCAAGGAATCTCGCCTGAACCGAAACGTCGAGTGCAGATGTTGGTTCATCGGCAATCAATAAACTCGGAGTAAGGGCAAGTGCGCGAGCGATACCCACACGCTGACGTTGTCCACCAGAGAGCTCGTGCGGATAACGGTTGCGATATGACCTGGGTAGCTCAACGCTATCGAGCAGATCTTCTACACGACGATTTAGTTCTGCACCCTTGGCGTCACCAGATAAAAGCAGTGGTTCTCCAATACTTTCACCGATCGGCAGGCGAGGATTTAAAGAACTGCCAGGATCCTGGAAGACGATTCCGGTAAATCTGCGAATCTCGCGCAACTCTTGTGCAGTTGGTTTAGTTATATCCCTACCGACAATTTCAATTTTTCCTTCGACTGTTGGAAGCAAGCCAATCGCAGCGCGACCGACAGTTGTCTTGCCTGAACCCGACTCTCCAACAAGTCCAACGATTTCACCAGGGAAAATTTCCAAACTGAAATCTGTTACCGCGCGGAATGCAGGCACACGCCCTTTCTTTGGGTATTCGATTGAAACGTTCTGCAACTTAAGAACAGGAGGCAATCCCACAAGTTCTGGTCGAAGCTCGCGAACGGCAACTGATCCAAGTTTTGGAACAGCGGCTAAAAGTTCTTTTGTATACGGACGTTGCGGATGGTTAAAGATCTGATCAGAAGTTCCGTACTCAACGGTTAAACCATCCTTCATTACCAAGATGTGATCTGCTAAATCTGCAACTACTCCCATATCGTGGGTAATTAAAAGAATCGCCGAATTTAACTTATCGCGGAGGTTGCGGATCAAATCAAGAATTTCTGCCTGAACTGTCACATCGAGGGCGGTAGTTGGTTCATCGGCCACAAGTAACCCTGGATCGCAAGCAAGTGATTGGGCGATCATCGCGCGTTGGCGTTGGCCGCCAGAAAGTTGATGAGGATACTTGTTAAAGGACGCTTCTGGGTTTGGAATTTCAACCATTGAAATCAACTCAATTGCACGAGTTTTAGCTTCCTGTGGACCCATGTCGTAATGCGTGCGAAGTGTTTCAACTATCTGGAAACCAATTGTGTATAAAGGATTTAGAGCAGTCATCGGCTCCTGGAAAATGTATGCAACGTCAGCGCCACGAGTTTTGCGAAGTAAAGATTTCTTGGCCCCAACCATCTCGACGCCATTAACTTTTACGCTACCCGAAACTCGCGCATTAGATGCCAAAAGATCCATTAAGCCCATTGCAATAGAAGTCTTTCCAGATCCGGATTCACCGACGATTGCGAGAACCTTTCCAGCCTGTACATCAAAGTTCATATCGATAGCAGCGGGATACCAGACACCTTCAACCCAGAAGTCAATGTTGAATTTAGATACCTGAAGAACCGGCTGATTAGTTGTGCTCATTTTCTTTCTCCTGCAATACTTGGGTGATGAATGAAACCTTTAGACCGCGCAGTAACTTTGCTTGGGCGGGCACTTCTTATGTATTGATTGCCCTCTTTGCAGCGAATAGCCTTTGGGTTGTCAGCGACAATATTCAAATCCTGCGCGACCTCGTGCTGTGCGCGGTTCTCAGCGTTCTTGTTTACATTTTTTGGATTAAACCCAAACTTGTTTTGGGAGTCGACAAGATTGAAGTTGTTAATCCGTTGAAAACCGAATTGATTGCGTATTCCGATGTTTTGGAACTCGAAACCAAATGGAGTCTTGCGATCATTCACACTCGGGGCAAAAGCAGAGTGTGGGTAGCCCCGGCGAGTGGAAAGCAGCGCTGGGTTGCAGATAAGAAATTTGGCTGGTTTGGTGGGAGCGTTCCACTGACCGATTCCAAAAGTGTGGGAATGGAATCGATGAGTGCGAGCCTCGACAGTTTGAGTGGTCAAGCTGCCTACATGATTCGCGAAAGAATTAAGAGATCGCACTAAGAAGGGACCTCGCTTAATTCTCTAGCCTTCCTTCGCTCCTTCATTGAAATATGTCGGCGTTGTCTTGGATCAAATGCATCACGAAGTCCATCGCCAATGAAATTAACGCAGAGCGCAATAGAAATGATTAGTGTGCCTGGCCACCAAAAGAGCCAAGGACTAATTCCAAAACTTCCTTGGTATTGGCTAATTAACAGTCCGAGCGAAACATCGGGAGCGCGAACTCCGAAACCAAGATAACTTAGGGCCGTTTCTGCGAGAATTGCTCCTGACAAAAGTAGCGTGCCTACAACTACGATGATTCCAATTGCATTTGGAAGAATATGCTTGAAAATAATCCTTCGATCCGACGCTCCGGCAACTCTGGCTGCATCAACAAACTCACGCTCGCGAAGCGTTAAAAATTCTGTTCTTACGAAGCGAGCAAGCCCCATCCAGGCAAATAAGCCGAGCATGATCGCAAGTGGGGCTACACCCAAATTTCCAAATCTAAATCCAATTACAGCTCCAATAACAATGGTCGGAGTAACCAAGAACATGTCGGTAACTCTCATTAAGACCGCATCTACAATTCCACCGAAGAATCCAGCAATCGCTCCGACGATGGTGCCAATCAAAATTCCCAATGTTCCAACAATTAACATAACCATGATTGATTGTTGGGCTCCGCGCATTACTAGTGCAAAGTAATCAATTCCAATAATGTCTGTTCCAAATGGATGACCGCCGAATCGAATCCCATCACCATCTAGGAACGGGGGAGCTAAATCAAGTGTTGGACACCCCGTAACGCCGCCATTGCAAGAACTAGCCAGGGCGCCTTCTGGATCTATTTGGTCAATCTTGTATGGCCACCATCCAGGGATCGAAATTTTAAACCTGCCGGTACCAATATTCACTCCCAATGAAGTGTAGACAATAACAATAATCGCGATGAGAGTTACGAGCGATGCCATCGCAGCCTTATGCTTGATAAAGCGCTTAACAATAATTTGCCGCTGGCTTAAGCCCTCAGTTTCTTTGCTTTCAATTCCTGTTTCATTCTTGTCAGAAGTTGAAATAGTGGATTTCTTAATTTCGTCCATCTCCGCCTACTTCCTGATTCGAATTCTGGGATCAACAACGCCATAGAGTAGATCTGAAACAAAATTAGCCAAAACCGTCAATGTAGCCGAGAGAATGAAGACGCCCATAAAGAGATTTAGGTCATAACTTCTTAAGGCGGTATTAAACAATTGCCCCATGCCTTGCCAGGCAAAAACCCCCTCGGTGATAATCGCGCCACCAAGTAGGCCAGCGAAATCATTTACTAGAATTGTTGTTAGTGGAAGCATGGCATTACGCATCCCGTGGCGAACGATCACCGTACGCTCACTTAAACCTTTTGCACGAGCAGTTCTGATGTAGTCCATATTCAACACTTCCAGCAGGCTACCGCGCGAGAATCGCACGTATCCAGCAAAGGAAATCAAAGTAAGTGCGATAGTAGGAAGCACAAGGTGGACCGCTGTGTCCAAGCCAGAAATCCAGAAGTTATCGATTTGCTCTGGTGTCAGTAAGTCATTTCTTTGGCCGAGCGTCGGTACCGGCCTTCCATTTACAGCATCGGAATTCATGTACCCTGCAAATTCACTCATGAATCGATTAACGATAATTGGCACAGTAGACATGAGCGCAGTGAAGAAACCAATTCGAAGATAAACGCGTTTATCTATGGTGCTGACAAAGTACCCGATGGCGCTACCAACTGAGATTGTGATTGCAAAAATTCCAAAGACATTGATTAAGGAGGCATCTGCAGACATAAGCGCTTGGAGCGGATAATAGAGAGCGATAATTACAAGCGCTACGCCAAAGCCAGCAATGCGCCCTTTTTTGCTATCTAGCCCAGAAATCAATTGAATGACGATTGCGGCATTACAGAGAGCAAGGAAGCCAACACCGAAGATGCCCAGTGATGGTTCAATAAACCATTGAGTAGCGCTAGCAAAGTAGAGCAGCGCTGCGGCAAATAGCGCAGCACCAGCTAGAACTAAGAAAAATTGCAATCTAGCTCCGCCAACAAATCCAGCCGCCACTAAACCAAAGACCAATGAATATAAAACTATGGCTATGGGCGGAATTGTGGGATTGACTAAGAAGTCATTGAACTGGATAGCCATAAACTCCTTGAGAAGTACGGCAACCCAAAAAATAGGAAGGGAGAAAAGTAGAAATGATACGAAGGTCATCGAATAATCGAACCGACTGTACTGACGAATGGCTGTAATCATTCCGACAGAGATGCCTAGGACTATGGCGAGGAAAGTAGCTGTAATTACTAGTTTAATTGTCACGGGAATAGCGATAGCGAGAATTTCAATTACCGGAAGACCATCACGTGTTAGCCCCATATTAAAGTCGCCCCACAAGCCGGCGACAATTCCGCGCAGCCAAGAGAAGTAACGAATCGGCGGTGGGACATCTAGCTGTAGATCTCTGGTCATTTGCAGGATCAGATATTCCTTATTCTCGGCAGTGCTTTCTCCAAAGCCAGAGAGAGGGTCGGAAGAATAAGCTTGTAGGTTGTAGGCCAGAAAGCTCGCACCAAAGACAATAACAAACATCATCCCCAAGCGGCGCAAAATATACTGTAACAAAATCTCGTCCTAACTATGTTCTGACATAAAAGATCTATGAATTACAAAATAAATATCATTCTCAAGCCTAGCACTGTAAAAAAGAACTGGGATGCCTTTGCAGACATCCCAGTTCTTTTCATTTACTATTTTTTGCTATCGGTTAGTACGACCACTCGAAGTAATTCCAAGTGATGTTGTTGCCGACTGGAGCAGGCTTGATGTTCTTCAAGTCCTTGTTGTAAGCAGTGATGACTGGTCCTGCGTAGAGAGCAAGGCCCCAAGCGTTGGCCATGATGATCTTGTCTGCAGCTAAACGCTTTGCAGTTACTTGCGCAGGAGTGAGAATTTCACTTTCAAGGCTAGCCAAGATTGAATCAAGTGTTGAATCGCTCCAACCCCACGCATTGTTTCCACCATCAGTCTTGTAGGTGTCTGAAGCGGCACTTTGGGAGACTGAGTTGAGGCTGAAACCGTGCATGATTACGTCGAATTTCGACTTGGAGTTTGTGTCGTCTGCGAACATATCAGCCGGGATGGTCTCAATAACATCGAAACCAGCCTTAAGCGCTTCTGCCTTTACCAGTTTTCCAAGTGCGTTACGCAGAGGTGTATCTGCGTGAAGGAAACTGATTTTAACTGGAGCGACTGTGTCAGATGCAGTTGGGTAATACTTCTTCACAAGAGCCAAAGCCTGAGCTGTGCGCTCAGCCTGGGTTCCCTTTGTGTAGATGTCAACTCCGGAACTCTTGGTGATTGTGTTGTACGCCGGAGTTCCTTGGAATGTGAACTGTGAATCCAAAGGAGTTGCATCAGCCTTCACTGGCTTGATCAGAGTATCAATCATCTGTACACGCGGTAGCGCAAGCAAGAACGCTCTGCGGAGATCCTTTGCTCTTTGTGAGTTACCAGCAAATGGACCTGTGTAAGGATCATCGAAGCCGAATGCAGTATCAGTACGAAGGTGGAAGATTGAATAGCTTCCGCCCACTTTTATTTGAGTTGCAACATTCGTCATTCCAGCAAGAACGATTTTGTCGTTACCAGTTGGGTTGGTGTTGTACAGAATATCGATGTCACCATTACGCAGTGCTTGAACCTGCGCAGTGTTCTCATTGATGACTTTTATTACTACGGTTTTGATTGGATTCTTTGTTGACATCGCAGGACCTGATGAATACTTAGCGTTGCGAACCAAGGTCATTGAATCCTTGTTGACGTACTTAGAGATAATGAATCCACCATTGCTGATGAGAAGTAGTGGGTTAGTGTCCTTGTCAACCTTTGAGACAAGGTAACCAGAGGTCCATATCTTTCCCATTTTTGTCAGATTGGCTGAGTTCTTGCTTGTGAAGTCTTTTAGGAACTTCGCCTTTGCAGCTGCATTTGCTGATGCGCTCTGGAGAGAGGTCTTGCCATCAGCCATGAGTGATAGTGCGTGTACTGGACTTGGTCCAGGAGCAAGAAGCTCCCAATCTGGAAGTGGCTTGCCGTACTTCACAGTTAGAGTCATATTGCCATTGCTGAGCTTTGGCTCACCGACAACGTTGTCATCGTAAGCTCCACCGTAACCGAGACTATCGAAAGCTGGCTTCTTAGTCGCGTCCGCAACATCTCCAAGACCGGCAGCTTTTGAGAACTTCGATGAGGAGATTACGTGGGTAAGTAGAAGATCTACACCGTCAATTTTTGTGCCATCAGACCATGTTTGTCCGCTTGCAACTGTGTATTGAAGTTGGAAATCTTTAGGAGCCTTCTTCAGAATCTTCATAGATCCGAATTTTGTGTTCATTACGAGTTCGGCATTGTTGTTGTAATAGGTAAATCCAAAACCTGTCAATGAAGCAGCCAGGTTGTTGTAAGTCGTATTGCTTCCCTTTGTGCTTGGGTTTAGCGAAGTGATATCTCCCGCAGAAAGCAGAGTCACTGTTGTTTTGGTTGCAGCCTGCGCTGAATTGAGCGCACCTACAGAAAAAGCACCGGCTAGAAGCGCAGTTGCTGCCGCTGTAGCCACGGCACGTAATGCCAAGTTTCTTTTCATGCTTATATTTCTCCTTATAGTTTGGACCGCGAGGGCTCCATCATTAATCGCGAGTGAATAAAGCGTTAAACACTCGTGAATTAGGGATGTATTTATCGGGCCTTTTGCTGGAAATAGTAAGGTATTCCCAGCCCTTTTGCTACCGGCCAATTATAACGATTTATGCATGCCTGCAGGCTGGATTTGGGCTTGGAGTGTGCTCATTTAGGCAAAATCACTCTTCACTGCGTTACGTGGACAACCCTGCGATCCAATCAGTGACCCCCACGATGTCAATGGGGTCCGCTACCGCTGAGCCAATCGTCCTGGTCCCACCTTCATTTTCTCACTTGCTCTGCAATTTCTTCATTATTCGGGACTCTGTTTTCAGTATTAGGAATGCAAAGAGAATCAGAATAAGAATGACTAAGAGATAAACAAAATATTGATTTTCCGGAGAGGCAAACCGTGCGATTGCCCAACCTCCCACACGATTGTGAATCAGAAATAACGGGTAAGTAATTGCCCCTGCCATGCCAATACCGCGCAGATGAAATCTAGATACACCGCGGGTCAGAGTAAGTAGCATCAAGAGGTATAAAAATGTAACCACTGTTCCAATAACTAGCGCTGAATGACCTGGACCTCGGTTCTTATCCAGCCACGGAATAAGGTCAATGCGCGATGAGAGCGCCCAGGCATAAGAAGAAATTAGCCCAGCGATTCGTATCTTATTGAATCCAGATTCACGAATTGAAAAAATTATCGCTCCACCTGCAATTAGTGCGAAAAAGCCATTGAGATACCAAATACCAAACTTCTCAAATCCAAATGTGCTCCAAAAAAGCCCAATCATCGCCCACCAAGTAAGAATGTTGGGAAGATATTTTCCAGCCCGTACCGCTAAAACAAGGAGAACGATTAGGTAAAACTGAAGCTGCTTTTCCAAAAACCAGTGTGCTGAATCCAACCACTCGTGGCTAAATGATTTGGGAGCCATGGTGAGGCTGTAGTAAAAATCCTCGGCAATAAGCCCCGGTCTCTGCCATATTCCGAATTGAGATACTACAAAGATAAAAATTAGCGCAATCCAGTACATCGGAAAAAGACGTAAAAAGCGCTTCTTTAGAAATGTTCCAGCTGAAATATTTTTTGTGGACGACATCATTACGAAACCGCTAATCATGAAGAAGAGTTCAACGCCTAAGTATCCATACTGCGCCCAACCAATCATCGGGGATTCTGCGACATTTGGGGTTCTGCCTCTGGCGATCGCGCTATAAAAGAAGTGAAAAGCGATAACTGCACCAAGTGCGATTACACGGAGAAGTTCTATGTAGTCCAGTCGTTTTGATTTTGCCGTGCTCATATAAGTTGAATCTACTGGAAGTTGATTGAAAAACGTGGACGATACTTTTGCGCCGAAACTAATCCGAAGCGCACGGACTTTATCCGGGTAGTCCCGTACGTCGTGAGGAGAGGTAGCCTGCAAAGGCGAAGGGGTAAACATGCCCCTAAAAAACCTTGGGTACAAAACAATCGGTGAGACTGAGGTGTCTTATATATCCCAAAATAAAGGTCTACAGTAGTTTTATGAACCTAAAGCGTTTAGTTCGCATCCCGCTTATTGCATTATCACTTGTAGCTATTTTTTCTGCACCTAATGCTGTGGCGGCTGAAATCACTGGAATTGGCATTCAGATGTTTGATCTTCAGGGCACATCTTTGTATGCAAGATATTGCTTGAAGGGTTCAGCGACGGTGCACTTTCAGGCTCCTATAAATACAACATCCACTATTACAGATTCTTCAGGAAAGGTATTTTCTACTAAAACTAGCCAATGGGGGTCATCAGGTGCTGCGAGCGCGCCAGGTGACTGCTCCAGTTTTAATTATGCTTATGATGAGATTAAAAGTGGGTTTATTCCAGGTAGTACTTATACGCTTACGGTTAATTCTGAAATCGAAGGCGCTAGTTACTCAGTTACAAAATCCTTCACTATCTCTGGCGGTAGTTCGGCAGGTACAGAGAGTTTCACAAATGCTCCAGCAGTTGGTGGTTTTGCGGTTGTGCACCCAGATGGTCATGTTTGTGGGGTAATTGTTGGAAGTATCGAGTATTTCGGTGGCAACAACCGCACCATGACATCTGAATATATGGGTTGTCCAATCGGAGCAAGAATTATTTTGCAAACAACACAATCTGCATCTGGAAATGTTGCCGGTTACCATGGCGATGGAAGCAATGGTCAGCCAGGGGTAACTTATGACAGTACTTCCAATTCCTTTACTGTGTCCAGCAATTCTGGTAGCTCGAATTCCACAGCAAATACTGAAGTCGTTTTGGTTATCAAAGACGGCATCGCGACAGATAGTTCGGGGAGAAGTTTCAATACCGGAACTGGAGTAAGCGCAGAAACTAAACTTTCGCCGAGCCAATATACAAATTTAGTCTCTGAGTCTAATCGAATCGCAAAGGCAAGCAGCCAACAATTGGTTGCACGCAACAAATCAAAAGAATTAGCCATTCAAACTCCAGGACTAGAACGTTGTGTTGATTGGGAAGGATCGCTAGAAAGAGGCACTGAATGTTCCAAAATGGCCGTAGGGTCTGTTTCTGAAAGTGAAACTCAAACCGTAATTTCTCGCTCAATAACGAATACAATAATTGAAAGTCAGAAAGATATCTTGGTGACAGATTCTTCAACAGCAATTAGTGATTCTGCGACTGTAACAGTTACTGTCAAGGCAAAAAATGACTATGACAGAGATATTTTGAAAATTTCACCTGCTGAAATCGAGGGCAGTTCTAAGGAAGTCATTCAATATTCTAAACAAATTGAGGAAAAGGCGAGAGTCGTTAATTTGTTACAAGGTGTATTAATTCGATTCGATGCTATTAAAGGGTCAAGTTCGGCCAAACAGGTAGCTTTACCGTCTACGGCGAGATTCGAGGAAAAAGCAATAAGCGAGAGCCCGATCATCTGTAAAATTGAAGGCAATAATGTTGTCAAACTACAAAAAGGACTCTGCGGATTCACCTACACACTGACAAGTACTGAGACTGGAAATAGTTTCACGGTGCGCAAGTCCATCACCTTTAGATAGAATTTGAGCATTAATTGTCACGTGTGAGTCAGGGATGTTAACAAAACGTAAAAAACTTAATTGATTGATATCGTTAAATACACGTAAGTCCCAATAATAATGTGGACGATACTGGGATCGAACCAGTGACCCCCACAATGTCAATGTGGTGCTCTACCACTGAGCCAATCGTCCGGGTCTAAATCTTTTCGGTATGTATTAAATTGTTGGGAAAGTATAGCCGAGCGCTTTAGCGTCCGAAATCGTCCTCGACGCGCTCGATATCGTCTTCGCCGAAGTAAGTTCCAGTCTGAACTTCTATGAAGATGACATCGTTGGTGCCGATATTTTCGATTCGGTGTAAATCACCGATTTCAATATCAATTGAATCACCGGCTCCCATTTCAAAGTTGTCACCGTTTAAGGTAATGCGCGCATCACCTTGCACAATGAACCAATGCTCAGCGCGCTTTGTATGACGCTGATAGGAAAGACGCTTACCTGGATTTACCCAGATAGTTTTTACCTTATGCGAGTCGCTTTCAGACAAGATTTCATAACGCCCCCAAGGACGCTGTGATTCATCTGCTGCCATCTTCTTCTCCTGATCGACTCTGATCATTCTTTGCTTTTACTTCTAACTGGAGGTCGGAACGGGATTTGAACCCGTGTAGAGGGATTTGCAGTCCCTTGCCTCGCCTCTCGGCCATCCGACCAAACTCTTTCTTGCTTGTACCTACTTGTTAATAGAGAAACCGCCACCCGAAAAATTAATTCCTAAGCGACGGTTAATCCGAGCGGACGACGGGGTTCGAACCCGCGACCTGAACCTTGGCAAGGTTCCGCGCTACCAGCTGCGCTACGTCCGCATTTCGTGCGGGGGCAAATCTATCGCAGCAAGGGGCTAAGCGCCAAAGCGAGAACTTTCACCGTAGCGTTACGCCCATGGATCTGCGTGAGGACTGCTTTTGGATGGGGGGCAGGTTTGCGCACTCGTTAATTGAAGTTAGCGACGATTTAACTCGTTTAGATGATGGCAATTTCTGGGCGGTCAGCATTTCTTATGAAGGACAAATTCGGCTAGCAAGGTTTGCAGAAGAATTCGCGGCACCTTTTCCTTTTGATCCCTCACAATGGAATGGAAAGTTAGAAAAGTGGAGCTCTTCTCTAAATGAAGTTGAGTATTGCGATTATGTTGAAGCAATTCGCCAATCGATAGCAAATGGGTGGGTCTATCAAGTAAATGCCTGCCGAGTTTTGAATGCTGAGTTTTCCGGAACCGAAATAGCCTCGCTCTTCGCCAAAATTCTGGAAGAAAATCCAGCGCCTTATGCTGCATTTCTGTCAGTACCAGAAATTCAAATCGCATCTGCCTCACCTGAACTTTTTTTGCGGCGATCAGGCAATCAGTTGATTACCTCACCAATAAAGGGCACACAAGAACTTCTTGAGCAAGGTTTTGGAAAGAAAGACCAGAGCGAGAATGTGATGATTGTTGATTTGATGCGGAATGACCTCGGGCAGATATGTCAGCCCGGTAGCGTCGAAGTTGCAGAACTCTTACGCAGTGAAGAACATCCTGGTTTGCGTCATTTGGTTTCGGATGTTGTTGGCACACTAAAGAAAGATTTGAGTTGGTCCGAAATTCTAAATTCACTTTTGCCTGCGGGCTCAATCAGTGGAGCACCAAAGAGTTCTGCGCTAAAAGTAATTTCTCAGCACGAACCCGTGCGACGTGGACCGTATTGTGGGATTTTTGGTTGGATAAAGGGGGACAGCGCTGAACTCTCGGTCGCCATTCGCACATTCTGGAACGCTAAAGATGGTCAGATCAGGTTTGGAACCGGTGCCGGAATTACCTGGGGGAGTGAACCAAAGGCTGAATGGGAAGAAACGCAATTGAAAGCGCGAAAGTTGATCTCAATTGCTGGGGGAGTTCTCTGATGCAGATTTGGTTTAACGACTGCCTAGTTGAGGCCAACTCGGTTGGAATTGCATCGGATGGTTGGCCTGGTGGCGACGGAATTTTCGAAACTATTAAGACCGAAAATAGTGAAGTCTTTGAATTGGGTCGGCATATGCGTAGAGCAATTGATGCGGCGGCAAAGACAGGAATCGCTCTGCCCAATGAAGATTTGATCCGCAAGGCAATTATTCAAGTTCTTGCCAAAGAACCTCACCAAGTTGGGCGATTGCGATTGATGTTTGCAAACGATTCATTTGTGGTCGCACACTTTCATTATGAAGAAGAAACACCGCCAGCCAAATTAGTAACGATTTCTAACCCATCAAAGGCAACGGCAGTTTCACTCAAGACTTATCCATATAAACATCGCCTAGATTTGTTGGCCACGGCCAAGGAGCAGGGATTTGATGAAATCATCTGCTTTAATTCGGATGGCGAAATAAGTGAAGGTGCGGTTTCCAACTTCATTTTTCGAATTGATGGCAAATGGATCACGTCACCACTTTCTTCAGGAGTTCTACCGGGCGTGCAGCGCGCAATTGTTATTGAACGGTGTGGTGTTGGAGTCAAAGCGATTAGCAGATCAGACATGGCGCGAGCCGACGCAGCCTTTGTCATTTCCAGTTTGAAGATCGCCATTTCTGTAAGCGAAATTGACGGTCGGGTACTGAAAATCGATAAAGATTGCGCAGCGCTGGAAGCAGATATTCGGGCGAAGACGATAAAGCATTCGGTAGGCTAGCCACATGTCGCAGATTTCGATCACCGTGGATGGTGCAAAGACCAGCGTTGAAAGCGATGCTCGCCCAACCCAGATCTTTGCAGAACGTAAAGAGATCGTTGTCTGCAAAGTAAATGGTGCGCTGAAAGATCTTTGGACTGAACTAGCTGATGGCGATGCGGTGGAATCAATTTCGATTTCTTCACCCGAAGGTCTATCTGTTTTACGTCACTCAACCGCCCACGTAATGGCGCAGGCGGTACAACAGGTTTTCGCACAAACACGTCTCGGAATCGGACCACCAATCACAGATGGTTTCTACTACGACTTCGATCCAGAGCGACCTTTTAATCCTGAAGATTTAGAAAAAATTGAAAGCGCCATGCGTAAGATTATTAAAGATGGTCAAAGATTTCGCCGTCGCGTAACTACTGAATCTGATGCGCTGAAGGAACTTGCACACGAACCATATAAATGCGAACTAATTGGTTTGAAATCAGGCGCAGGTGATGAAGCAAGCGTTGAAATTGGCGGAAGCGAATTAACTATCTATGACAATTTAGGTCGCGACGGTCAACCAGTTTGGTCAGATCTCTGCAGAGGGCCACACCTACCTTCAACTAAACATATTCCGGCTTTTAAATTAATGCGCAGCGCTGCCGCGTATTGGCGTGGTTCTGAAAAGAATCCAATGTTGCAACGCATCTATGGCACCGCATGGCCCTCGCCAGATGAATTGACTGCTTACTTGGATTTACTCGCAGAAGCTGAGAAACGCGATCATCGACGCCTCGGAACTGAATTAGATCTTTTCTCATTTCCAGAGGAGATCGGCTCTGGACTTGCGGTATTTCATCCCAAGGGCGGAATTATTCGCAGAGCTATGGAAGATTATTCACGCAAGCGCCACGAAGATGAAGGTTATGAATTCGTTTACTCGCCACATCTGACTAAAGCAGCGCTCTTTGAAAAATCAGGTCACTTGCAGTGGTACTCCGAAGGTATGTACCCACCGATGATTATGGATGAAGAGCTTCATTCTGATGGAACCATCAAGCGCGCAGGTCAGCAGTACTACATGAAGCCAATGAACTGTCCTTTCCATAATTTAATTTTCGCATCCCGTGGACGTTCCTACCGCGAACTTCCACTTCGCCTCTTTGAATTTGGAACCGTTTATCGCTACGAAAAATCAGGCGTTATTCACGGCTTAACTCGCGCACGTGGCTTTACTCAAGATGATGCACATATTTATTGCACAAAAGAGCAGATGGTTGATGAACTTGATTCGCTATTAACTTTCGTCCTCAATTTATTACGTGATTACGGTTTAGAGGATTTCTACCTGGAACTATCTACTCGAAATCCTGAGAAGTCTGTTGGTGAAGATGCTGATTGGAGCGAAGCAACGGAAGCGCTACGCAAAGCTGCACTGGCCCAGAAATTAGAGTTAGTACTAGATGAAGGCGGAGCTGCTTTCTACGGACCAAAGATTTCGGTGCAGGCCAAAGATGCGATCGGTCGCACCTGGCAGATGTCGACCATTCAAGTAGATTTCCAACTGCCACAAAGATTCGAACTTGAGTATTCAGCAACTGATGGAACGCGTCAGCGTCCTGTAATGATTCACCGTGCGCTCTTTGGTTCGATTGAAAGATTCTTTGGCGTGCTCACTGAACACTACTCAGGAGCTTTCCCACCTTGGCTTGCACCTGTGCAAGTAACTGCAATTCCAGTTGCTGAAGCATTTGCAGATTATTTAGCTGGTGTTGTTAAAGAGTTCAGGTCCGCTGGAATTCGTATTGATCTAGATGCATCCGATGATCGAATGCAGAAGAAGATTCGTAATGCTCAAATGCAAAAAGTTCCTTACATGTTAATTGCTGGTGAAGAAGATCAACAGGCAGGAAAAGTTTCGATTCGTTATCGCAGCGGGGAACAGAAGAACGGAATTGCCGTAGCTGATGCCATCGCAGAAATACAAAGCGCAATAAGCGAACGCAAACAGGTTTAATGATGGAAGAACAAATCGCTGGCATGCCAGATCGCTGGGCGCGCTTGTGGGCACCGCATCGCATGGAGTATTTAAAAGGCGAGAATCGACCTCTTTCTGCAAATGGAGTTGAGTGTCCTTTTTGCCGAATCCCAACGCTTAGCGATGAAGAAGGTTTGATTGTTGCGCGCGGAGAAAACGCATTTGTTGTTATGAATTTGTATCCGTACAACGCTGGACATTTGTTGATTTGCGCCAATCGACACGTTGCGGATCTAACGGATCTGGCTAAAAAGGAGAGAGATGAAATATCAGATCTCACTGCACACGCAATGGTTACTTTACGAAAAGTGTCAGCCCCGGCAGGATTTAATCTAGGAATGAATCAAGGAGCAATATCAGGTGCTGGTGTGGCAGAACATATCCATCAACATGTGGTTCCGCGTTGGTCGGGTGATGCGAACTTTATGCCGTTGATTGGACAGACCAAAGTTATGCCTATGCTTTTATCTCAGACTCGTGACGAACTTGCCGCCGCCTGGTGACGTTTTAGAGTTGATTAATAAAGTCTTTAACAATATCTAGGCCTAATCCATTTGAGATAACAATAGGAATAGCTGGAAAAAGAAGTCCGGCTGCAAATGCGTTTTCCCCGGCACCTTCGATCTCTTCTAAATATTCTTCCCGAAATTCAGCGACCAATTCTTGATGTTCGATCTCACTCGCAGAGGTCGTTGGTGGTTTGGTGCTGTAATCAATTATCTGTAAAGCACTTAAAGATATTAGAGCGACTGGATTTCCATTTTCAGCGTGCAGTACTAGATAAGGCGTAACCAATTGATCGAAAACTCGATTGGCCAACATAATTGCATCTTCAAAGTCGGCATCGGATCCATCTAATTCGTTGACGATAACTAATCGTGGCAATTGATAATCACTTAGCGCTTGCCATTGATCAATTGTTTTTTGATCAATCCCTGCAGCGGGATTTATTGCGAATATTGCGAGGTCAGATTCAATGACAATTTCGCTGGCAATTTGTGCATCGAATAGATTGGCGATCGCCTGTGGCTGGGCAGAAACGTGGCCGTACACATGGATACGTTTAAGAGAACTCACAGGCGTCAGAATAGGTGAATTTCTACCCTTCAGCCTACGATGGTGGTGATGTTAAGCGCTTCTTTAAAGCCCGCCGTAACCCGCGTCATCAATCCAATCGCGCGAGGTGCCCTTCGCGTGGGATTAACTCCAAATTCAGTTACATTCGCTGGGGCGATCGGTTTAGTTTTCAGTGCGTTGTATTTCTATCCACGTCAAGAATTCTTCATCGGAACCTTACTTATCTCTTTCTTCGCCCTTAGCGATCTTTTCGATGGAGCTATGGCGCGCATTTCGCAACGCGGTGCAAGCAAATGGGGCGGCTTTCTCGACTCGACAATTGATCGAATCACCGATTCAGCTATTTTGATTGGGCTCATTCTCGCTTTAATTGATACCAACGATCCTTTGGCACCAGTTGCGCTGGGCGCGCTTGTCGCAGGAACGTTGGTTCCTTATATCCGAGCAAAAGCTGAATCATTGGGAATTGAGTGTTCTGGGGGAATCGCCGAACGTACCGAAAGATTGATAGTTGCCCTAACTGCAATTGGCTTTG
>CAMBGS010000027.1 GCA_945866305.1 Bifidobacterium breve | reverse complement strand
ACATAAGACAAATCCTTTAGCTTCATGTTTTCCAATTCTTGCTCAAGCACCAATTTTCTTCGCTCTCTTTACAGTTCTTAACGGCATCGCCGCAAAGACAGATGCAGGTGTATCAGCGCCGATCGCGCGCGGTTTTCTAAAAGGCGATTACTTAGATAGCGCAGCACAAGCAACATTTTTTGGAGCCAAAATTTCACAGAGCTTTTTAGGTTCACCTGACACAACAGTTAAAATCGTTACCGTTATTTTGATCTTTGTAATGTCGGCAACAACCTTTACAACCCAACGTCAGTTGATGGTTAAAGGAATGCCTAAAATGGATTCAAGTAACAACATGATGTTGCAACAGCAGAAAATTATGTTGTATTTATTCCCAGTTATATTTGCAATTTCAGGCGTTAACTTCCCGGTTGGTGTTTTAATTTATTGGTCGACCACAAACTTTTGGACGTGGGGACAACAGTTCTATGTAATTAAGAGAAACCCAACACCAGGTTCTCCTGCTTATGAAGAGTTGGAACGAAAGCGCATCCATAAAAATAAGGAAAGTAACCGTGATGCCAGCGGAACAGTTATTGACCCAGAGAAGACAGAACCCGGCCAAAATAACCAAGAGGGCGAAGTAAAGGGTCAGAGAAAGCAACCAAAGAAGAAAAAGAAGAAGTAATTCAGACATTTACTATCAAAAACGCATAAATAACCCAAGTTTCCAAATAAAGGAGTAAGAAAATGAGTGAAGAGGCTACAGAAGTACTAGATAGTGAAGTTGAGGCTGAAGCAACAACTGGAACCAAGAAAGCGCCGAAGACGATCGCTCGCTTGGAAGAGGAAGGCGATATTGCCGCTGATTACCTCGAAGGCTTGCTAGATATTGCCGACCTTGATGGCGATATCGATATCGATGTAGAAAATGACCGTGCCAGCCTGGCTATCGTCGGCGGGAAGCTGCGCCACCTAGTCGGCCAAAAAGGCGAAGTTCTGGATGCAATCCAGGAGCTAACCCGTTTAGCGGTTCAAACATCCACCGGCGATCGCAGCCGTTTAATGCTTGATATCGATGGATTCCGCGCCGGCCGCCGCAAAGAGCTGACCGCGCTAGCCGAAAAGATGGCTGGACAAGCCAAAACCACAGGGGCTTCAATCAAACTGGACCCAATGAACGCCTTTGAACGCAAAATCATCCACGACACGATCCAGACCTTAGGCCTTTCATCAGAATCTGATGGAGAAGATCCAAATCGCTTCGTAGTCATCTACCCCGCGTAGGGATTTAGATGGAAAATCTCCAGCCGGAGTCTGTCTCTTCCGAGGGGGTCTCTTCCGTAGGAGTTTCACGTGAAACCCTCATCGCCAAATACTTTCCTGGCCAAGAGGGGTCAATCGAAGCGTTTGCCGAATTCCTCGTTGGCGCAGGTATCGAAAGAGGGCTAATCGGCCCCCGCGAAGGCGAGCGGATCTGGGATCGTCATATCTTTAACTGCCTACCAGTAACCCAATTGCTCCCAACAGGGGCATCCCTATTTGATATCGGCTCCGGAGCGGGGCTTCCAGGCATAGTTATTGCTCTAGCCCGCCCAGATTTACAGGTAACTCTGATTGAGCCACTGGAGAGACGGGTCGAATTTCTAAATGAGGCGGTTGCAGCGATTACCGATCTTCCCTTTCCAATCCAAGTACTTCGCGGCCGAGCCCAGGATGTTAAAAAGAGCGCTGATTTTGTAACTGCGCGAGCTGTCGCACCACTTGAGAAGCTAAAGAAGATGAGCTGGCATATGGTCAAAACCGGGGGCTCACTCCTTGCCATGAAGGGGGAGTCAGCGGCTACCGAGATGGTCGGGGTTAAAGGTGCTGAGCTACACGAGATCAAACTCGATGGAATTGAGCTTGGAAGAATAATCTCCATACGTAAAGGTGCTTAGATAAGCGCGTGACTGATTCACGTGAAACAAATTCTGGTAACTCCGGAAACTCCGACAATAAGGTTGTTGGGGTCCGCCGGCTAAAAGAAGCAATGGCTAAGCCAGCCTCAACCAGAATCTTCACCGTCGCCAACCAAAAAGGCGGGGTCGGCAAGACCACCACAACGGTAAATATTGCAGCCGCACTTTCAATGGGCGGCCTCCGAGTGCTGGTTATTGATCTAGATCCACAGGGCAATGCAAGTACCGCATTGGGCGTTCCGCACCGTGATATCGCAGGTATCTATGACGTATTAATGGGCAATGAACCAATTACAGCAGTTGTTCAAAAAGTTGCTGGGTTTCCATCCCTTGATTGCATTCCATCAAACTCATCACTTGCGAATGCGGAAGTTAATTTAGTTTCAATGGTTGCGCGCGAATTGCGATTAAAAGAAGCGCTGGTAGAAATTTCCCCAAATTATGACTACATCTTTATTGATTGCCCTCCATCACTTGGTTTGTTAACAATCAACGCTCTCGCTGCCGCACGTGAACTGTTGATCCCAATTCAAACTGAATATTACGCACTTGAAGGTTTATCACAACTTCTTGAAACGTATGGCGTTGTGAAGAAAAGACTCAACGCAAACTTAGATCTATCAACAATTGTTTTAACTATGTTCGATGGCCGCACCCGTTTATCAAATGATGTTGCTGCAAATGTTCGCTCGCATTTTCCGAAAGAGTTAATTGATATCCCAATTCCACGTGCAGTACGTGTTTCAGAGGCTCCTTCTTATAACCAGACTGTAATGACTTACGACCCGTTATCTCCGGGAGCGATTGCTTACATGCAAGTAGCGCGCGAAATCGCAGAACGAGGAAAACCAAAAGAAGAAATCAAATTTGATTCAAATGTAGTAAACATTAATTACAAACGTGATGGAGAGATTGCATGAGTTCAAAACGTGGCGGACTCGGAACAAATCTAGATTCATTAATCCCAACGTCACTAACAGTTGCGGGAAATGAAGTAGCGCAACAGAACGAAGTTTCTATCGATTCAATCTCACCAAACCCACGCCAACCACGTTCGGTCTTTGATGAAACGGCGTTAAATGAATTAACGGCTTCAATTAAAGAGATCGGCATTTTGCAACCTCCGGTTGTACGCCAAACTTCTGCTGGTAAATATGAATTAATTATGGGAGAGCGCCGCTTCCGCGCCGCAAAAGCTGCAGGGTTAAAAAGCATTCCAGTAATTATTCGCCAAACTCCAGATAACGAACTATTGCGCGAAGCGCTCATTGAAAATATTCATCGCAGTCAATTAAACCCACTTGAAGAAGGCGCGGCATACGCGCAACTTCTGACCGATTTCAACTGCACACACGAAGAGCTAGCGACAAAACTGGGTAGATCTCGCCCGCTAATTTCTAACACGATGCGTTTACTCAATCTGCCTCTTTCGGTGCAACGTAAAGTTGCAGCAGGGGTAATTTCCGCAGGGCACGCACGCGCGCTACTTGGCTTAACGGACGAAGCAGAGATTGAAAAACTAGCGGGGCGAATAGTCGCAGAAGGTTTAAGCGTTAGAGCAACTGAAGAGGCTGTGGCGATTCATTCACCGAAGAAGAAAAACGGTTCCGGTAAATCAACAAAAGGTGCGGCTAGTGGTGAAACTTTGGCAGCGGCAGAACTGCTTAGCGATTATTTAGATACACGAGTTAGCGTGCAAGGAATCAGCGGTAAAGGAAAGATTGTTATTGAATATGCTGGCCGCGAAGATCTGCAGCGGATTGTTGACTTAATCGAGGGTAAATAAAGTTATTTAAGCTCAGAACCGCGGCGCGACATTTCTTGCTTAACAATTCCGCCTAGGGCTTTAACGCCTTCCCGAATTCGCTCAGGAGTTGGGTGGCAGTAAGACAAACGCATTGACCAAGATCCAAAACCATCCGCATAGAAAGCGGTTCCGGGCACATACGCCACCTTGGCAACAATCGCCTTTGGCATCATCGCTTTAGTATCAATTTCTGGTGGCAAATTAACCCAGACATAGAATCCGCCACCTGGCTTAGTCCAAGTAGCTTCTTTCGGGAAATACTCTTCGAGTGATTCAAGCATTGCATCGCGACGAACTTTATATAACTCACAGAAAGATGCGATCTGATCGCGCCAAGGCTGATCAGCTAAGTAACTAGAGATCGTCATTTGTGTAAAGTTTGAAGGACAGAGAATAGAAGATTCGGATGCAATTACTAACTTATCTTTAAGTGATGGTGGCACTAGCGCCCAACCAATACGTAGTCCAGAGGCGATTGTTTTGGAGAAAGAACCCAAGTAAATAACGTTTTCAGAATCTTCAGCACGCATCGCATTAGGCGAAGGACGGTCAAAACCTAAAAGACCGTAAGGGTTATCTTCAACAACAAAGATTCCTTCTTCGCGGCAGATTGAAAGGATTTCGGTGCGACGATCGGCTGGGAGCAAAACGCCAGTTGGATTTTGGTAATTTGGAATCAAATACAAAAATTTAATTTTACGGCCTGCAGCGCGCACTGATTTAATTGCATCGCGCAGAGAGTCAGGAACTAAGCCACTCGCATCCATTTCAACGTGCACAACAGAAGCCTCATATTGTCTAAATGTTCCAAGCGCACCGACATAAGATGGAGCTTCAACTAGAACAACATCACCTGGATCGATAAAGATTCGCGAAATTAAATCCAAAGCCTGCTGCGAACCAGTGGTTACAACAATGTCATCAGGATTAGCGCGGATGCCTTCTAGCGCCATAACATCACAAATCTGTTCACGAAGTTTTGGATGGCCTTGGCCACTTCCATACTGAAGTGCTTCCGCTCCGTTAGTTAAAATCAATTGATTTACAACACCAGCCATCATCTCCATTGGTAGGGCAGAAAGATTTGGCATTCCACCAGCTAGCGAAACAATTTCTGGGCGAGAAGCAACTGCGAAGAGCGAACGAATTTCCGAAGGCAACATTCCCGCGGCGCGCGTAGCAAATCGTTGCTCCAGATGTTGCGGAGCACCCGTTTGAAAGCGGACCGATACTTCAGACATAAGATCAAGTCTCCCACATGCTCACACGGGAGCGCGAACCGATTAACGCTAGCGACGAATCCCCGCGCTTCTCAGGTCAGATAAACGTAGCGTTCCTGTTTTAGCATCATCTTCAGCGGATAAATAAAGGCGTTGGATGGCGATAATAAAAGCCTCGGCTAATGTGTCGCGAAAATCAGGACGCGCTAAACGAGCGGCATCGCCTTCATTTGTCAGGTATCCCAAATCAACACGAACTGCCGGTGCCTGGGTAAGACGGAGCACATCCCAAGTCTTGGCGTGGGTACGACAATTTAGAAGATCGGTACGCGCACAAATTTCGCGCTGTACAAGGGAAGCGAATCTTTCACCAACAATTGAATGAATTCCATGGGCATCGCTTCCATAAAAGTAAGTTGATACGCCGTGTGCAGATGAATTCTTATGGCTATCTGTGTGAAGTGAAATTACAAGATCGGCGCTATTTTTGTTGGAGAAAGAAATGATCTGACTTTCAGTAAGTACATTTCGAGGACCACGCGTTAGAAAAACGCTAGCGCCAAGTGCTAATAGTCGTCCTTCTAAACGTTGCGCAAGATCATAAACAATTTCTGCTTCGGTTTCACCAAATGCCGGATCAATCACAATTACTTTATTTGCAAGTGCGGGGCCACGATTTCTTTGCGCAGCGTTCTCACGTAATTGCGCCGGCGCACCACCTGAAACTATTTTAGTTAAACGAATCAACGCGATTATTGTGGCTGGACCACACTTTCCATCAACTTTTATTCCTACCGATTTCTGGAATTCCTTCACTGCCGATTCTGTGCGCTCTCCAAAAATACCGTCGACGCGACCTGCATTAAAACCCATTTCAGTTAAACGAGCTTGTAGTGCTGCGACATCATCACCGCGCATCATCGGTGAAGGTTGCAAGTTGAGTGAGCGATCGCCTAACTTCCAGCGTGCTTCTTCAAGTGCGCGTCGAGTTGAATCGTTTAACTCACCCGTGATGTGGAGTCCGCGTTCTTGCTGAAAAGAACGAATCTCATCAGGAGATAGTTCTTTCATAATTAACCTAATTCAACGAGTTGATTAGATGAACGCTTCTAGCTCTTTTAAAAGAGCTGGCTTTGGCTTAGCGCCAATAATTGTCTTTACAACTTCGCCATTTACATAAACATTTAACATTGGGATCGATGTAACTCCATATTTAATGGCAATTGCTGACTCTTCATCGGTGTTTAACTTCACGATTGTTAGTTTTTCACCGTGTTCGTTAGCGATTTCATCCAAGATCGGTCCAACTGCGCGGCAAGGACCACACCATTCAGCCCAAAAATCAACAAGAACTGGCTTGCTGCTCTTGAGAACGATCTCGTCGAAGTTAGCCGCTGTGACTTTACCTGCACTCATCTTTACTCCCTTTATTGATCATTATCGGTTAACTTAATAAATTTAATATTTGAAGCCTACTAGTGTGAAAGGAACTTTTCAGCGTCAAGGGCTGCCTGACATCCTGAGCCTGCCGCAGTGATTGCTTGGCGATAGGTGAAATCGACTAGATCGCCACACGCGAAAACGCCTTTTAAGTTGGTACGCGTTGAGCGTCCATCGACAGCGACGTAACCCTCTTCATTTAAAGTTATTTGCGATGTAACCAATTCACTCCGTGGGATATGGCCAATTGCAACAAATAAGCCAGTGAAATCTCGTTTGGATTCTTCACCAGTTACAGTATTACGCAACTGCAAACCTTCGACTTTGTCAGCACCCAGAACATCAGTTACTTCTGCGTTCCATAACATTTCAATTTTCGGATTTGATAAAGCACGCTCAGCCATAATTTTAGAAGCGCGCAAGGAGTCGCGACGGTGAATCAAAACAACTTTCGATGCAAATTTAGTTAAGAAAGTTGCTTCCTCAACTGCGGAATCTCCACCACCGACTACTGCAATCACTTGATCGCGGAAGAAAAAACCATCACAAGTTGCACACCAAGAAACGCCGCGGCCCGATAAACGCTTCTCATTGGTTAAACCAATCTCTTTATACGCAGATCCCATTGCCAAAATAACTGCCTTGGCTTGCACAGTATTTCCGGAACCATCTTTAATAATTTTAATATCACCAGATAAATCCATTTCAACGACATCATCTGTGATCAGTTCAGCACCAAAGCGTTTAGCTTGTTTGCGCATACTGTCCATTAAATCCGGACCCATCACGCCATCAACAAATCCCGGAAAGTTTTCCACCTCAGTTGTATTCATCAGCGCGCCACCGGCGGTAACCGAGCCTTCGTAAATAACCGGATTTAACTGGGCGCGGGCAGCGTAGATAGCGGCTGTATATCCAGCGGGACCAGAACCGACAATTACAAGATCTTTTACCATGTGCTCAGCGTATCCACTTCTGCTTATCTTTTACGAGATGACTTACGTTTGCGCAATAGTGAGATTGCGAACTCTTTAATCGCGGCTATCTCAGTAATCTTAAATGCGTGCGCTAGTAATAAGAAACTAGCCCCACCGCCAAATAGGACAAAAGCCAACCGTAAAACACCAATCATTGGCTGCGCATCATCACTCACCCAACCAAAGAAGAGCGCGACGGCAAAGAAGGGCAGCATTGCTAAAAACGACGCTAAATATAGGCGCAGATGCTGTCCGAGAAAGTGCGAGTACTCAAATTTTCCAACGTGTTTTTTCAAAAGTGAAATAGTGACAAATAAGCCAAGAATATAACTGATTGAAAATGCCAAACCAAGTCCAATTGTGACGTACTCATTCTTCAGTGAAGCCAAGAAGAGATATGAAAGCCCTGAAGAAATAATATTAATAATTAAAATTGAAACGACCTGAGTCTTTGTATCTTCGAAAGCATTAAATCCACGGATCAAAATCAGATTTATAGAAAAGGCGACTAGACCCAAACTCAAACCAGAGAGTACATAACCGATGTATCGAGAATCTTCTAGTGAAATACCAAAGTAAAGCACCTCAGTCATTAGGGAACCGAAGAGCAGGAAGGCAACTGAACTGGGTACGGTGACCACACCACACATGCGAATTGCACGGATCAATTGTTTCTTAACTTCGTCAACGTTTTTATCAATAGCTAACTTGGATAAATGTGGCAACAGAGCGGTAACAATAGATATTGTCACAATTGAATATGGCAACAACATTATGTAATAAGCGCTGGTAAATGGTGTGAAGCCAACACCGGTCGTGATTCCAGCTTGCGCACTGCGAACGGCTGCGCTAGTTGCGACATTTACCGTAATTAAATAACCGATTTGCGAGATAAGGACATAAACCAAAGTCCATCCTGCTAAAGAAAATGACTTACCTAATCCTGCGACTCCAAAGATTGGTCGCAGGCGAATACCAGAACGTTTAACAACTGGAATCAAAATTAGCGCTTGCACCACAATTCCGAGGGTTGTTCCCCAACCCAATAACTGAACCTGACCATCAGAAATGTTTTCAACGGTTAAAGTCTTCTGCATAATCAAAACGCCAGCGAAGACAACAATCACAACTAAGTTATTGGCAATTGGCGCCCACATAAGTGGGGCAAAGGAACCGCGGGCATTTGCAACCTGTCCAAGCATTGTAAATAGACCTAAAAAGAATATTTGCGGAAGGCAATATCGCGTAAAGGCCACAGCGATCGAGAACTCTTTCTCAAAACCAGTTGTCGCAAATTCTGGTGCGTAGAGGCGCACCAATGCAGGTGCGAAAATAACTCCGATTAAAACCAGGAGCAAGAGAATTCCTGAGATTGTAGTAACTAAACGAGATGCGAAACCATGGCCACCATCTTCATCAGAGAAAGATCTGACAAGTTGCGGAACAAATATTGCAGTTAGTGCACCACCAACTAACAGGTTGTATAAAATATTTGGCATTGTGTTTGCCACGTTGTAGGAGTCTGCTAACAGCGCGGTTCCAAGAACGGCTACAGCTAATATTGCACGAAAGAATCCGGTAATTCGCGAAAGTATCGTGCCGATCGCCATAACGCCCGAGGCGCGGAAAAGGTCATTAGTTTTCATTGCGCCCCTTTCGAACCCTGCGAACAGTTTGGGTCAATGCCGCGACGAATAAAAGAACCGCCGCGCCGATTGTGAAGCCAGTGACTTTCGAATCAAAAATACTGATATTAATTGCGAGTTTGGTCGACTTACCTACTACTACACCATCTTCATTAGTAATTTGAGCGGTAACCGTTGTCGCTCCCGGTGCAATAACGGTAAATGGCATAGCCAATTGAGTTCGAGATTTTGCCGGAATTTGCAACCCTGTAATATTTGAAACCTGAAGACGTGAGTTAAGGGTCGAAAATTTAATATTCACGATTACCGGAACGCTAAAGTTGTTTATGACCGTTACTGGAAGTTTCCCAGCGTTTGATGCGATCTGATATTTACCGCTTGTGATTCGCAAACCATCTAAAGTCTGGGCGACTACTGCACTAGCGTTATTAGAAAATAGCTTGCTCTCATCTTTCTTTAAGGAAGGCGAGAGCAGCACCGCTAGTTTGGCACGCAGGGTTTGCACTTCTGGAGCGTTAACAACTGAGGAAAGAATGGTTAGCGCTCGACGATTCTGAGTGTATTTCTTACGAAGTGGCGCGCTTAATCCAGAAGTTCCAGGACTCCAAAGATCGCTATTTTCAGCGGTGATACGTCGGTTTAAATAGAAGGCCACCCGCTCATTTCCATAGTTTGAATAAAGGCGTAGTTCACTTGGTGCAAGTTTTTTAGCTAAAGCGACATCAGGGTTTCCGTATGGCAATGCAATTACACGATCTCCTGATGTTGCAAGAAGTAGCCGAGCCAACCATTCTTTGGCGATTAATTCACCAGATGGTGCTACTTCATTTTGTAATTCATAACCATTTGCCATATCTGCAACTTCATCCAAAAGTGCTGCATCAATAACCCAAGTGCGCACCCCAGTACGTTTCTGCTCTACCGCCTTACCTAATGATCCGGTGGGTGACAGGTCGATTGCTAAATCATCATTTAAGAAAGTGCCATCAAATAATTGATGTGGTTTGCTAACTAAATTAATCACAGATGTATCGGCGTTAGCTTGTGGAAAGAATCCAAAAAGCAAGAAAATTGTTATTAAGGTAAATCCAAATTTTCTCATTGTTCTGCCAACTCTGCAGCTGCCTCTGTGCGGGCAATTAGCTTCTTCTCATCGGGATAGGCCAAGCGTTCGACAATCTCAGATAAAGGAAACCAACCAACCTCATCGACTTCACTTTCTTGTGGTGCCAACTTGCCACCGGTTTCGCGGAAGAGATAGTGATGAACTGTTTTATGTATGCGCTTGCCACCGGCCATAAACCAGAAATCAATTACTCCGAGAGATCTTTCAATTGAAGATTCAATACCTGTCTCTTCGGCAACTTCACGCAATGCGGCTTGCTCTGGAGTTTCACCAGCTTCTATATGTCCCTTTGGAAGAGACCATAAAATTCTCTGACCAGATGCATCTTTATGGTCGATACGACCAATGAGGAGCCCGTTCTTTCCACTGTGATCAACCACCAAACCACCGGCGGAGACTTCATCAACGCGCTTGGCGTAGTTCTTTGGGGCGGGTTTCGGGCGCTTCTGTGCAGCGTTTTCAGGCGCAACAACGCCAGGGGAAGTTAAATCTTTTGTAAGTGGGGCGCGATGTGGGGGGCGCTTGCGCCTCCGCTTTTTCTTCGTACCTTCGCTGCCCGCACCAGGTGCCGGGGTCATAGGGCAAGGGTACTGCTCTAACCTTACCTATTGTGACGAGTGCATTAGGAGCCGCAGGAGAAGTTGCGATCGCCTCGCTCATTGAACGAGCGCCGCTGGCGAGTTCACTTGCCCAGAGTTTTGCCGCGCAAGGTTTTCGACTCGCACTTGTTGGCGGCCCAGTACGAGATGCGTTACTTGGACGCCTTGGAAACGATTTAGATTTCACTACAAATGCAAAACCAGAAGATACAAAAAAGATTTTAAAAACCTGGGCAGAAAACATTTGGGAAACAGGAATTGAATATGGAACCGTTGCTGGAAAACGCGGTGACACAACAGTTGAGGTAACAACTTACCGCAGCGAAAGTTACGATCCAATAAGCCGTAAACCTGAAGTTGTTTATGGGGAGAACATCGCAGGTGATTTATCGCGACGCGACTTTACAGTTAACGCGATGGCACTTGAATTAACTACTGAAGTTCCAGAATTTATAGATCCCTATAATGGTTTATCGGATTTGGCTGAGAAGATATTGCGTACACCAACTACTGCAGAAAATTCCTTTTCAGATGACCCGCTGAGAATGATGCGTGCCGCTCGTTTTGCTAGCCAATTAGGTTTTGAAATTGCACCAGATGTTTTACAGGCGATGAAAGATATGGCAGGAAGAATGTCAATAATTTCAGCCGAACGCATCCGCGACGAGTTAACTAAAATGTTAATGTCAACCAGGCCACGAGTTGGAATAACAATTTTGGTCGAAACCGGTCTTGCCGAAATTGTTCTGCCTGAAATTCCAAAGTTACGCCTAGAGATCGATGAGCATCACCACCACAAAGATGTGTACGAGCATTCAATCACTGTACTGGAGCAAGCGATTGCGCTTGAAGATCGATTAGGTGGACCCAATTTAGTAATTCGCCTCGCTGCGCTTTTACACGATATTGGTAAGCCAAAGACGCGCAGTCTTATTGCAGGTGGAGGGGTTTCTTTTCATCATCACGAAATAGTTGGAGCACGCTTAGCAAAGTCACGGCTAAAAGCGCTCCGTTTTGATGGAGAGACGATCGATCAAGTTGAAACACTAGTTGCTCTGCACCTTCGTTTTCACGGATATGGCGATGGCGAGTGGACGGATTCTGCTGTGCGCAGATACGTGCGTGATGCTGGAGATTTATTGATCCACCTTCACGTTTTAACTCGCGCCGATTGCACCACACGTAATTTAAAGAAGGCGGAACGCTTAGCCAAGGTTTACGACGGTCTAGAAGCGCGCATCGCTAAATTAATGGAAGAAGAAGAGCTCTCAAAAATCCGTCCGGACTTGGATGGAGCACAAGTAATGGAGTTGTTAAATATCAAACCATCTGCCGCTGTAGGTAAAGCGCTAGATTTTCTCTTAGAGTTGCGACTAGAGAATGGGCCGCTCGGTCAAGAGCGCGCAACGAAAGAGCTACTTGATTGGTGGATCAAAGAAAACCCTTCCGCGAAGTAAGCGGGCACCTGCAATTAAGTACAGCACTGTAACTATTAATGGAACCAAGAAAGCATCTCCAGTATTAGGAAGTAATAGCGCAGCAATAACTGCTCCTGAAACGATTGCTCCGTTGACAACTACATCGTAGACAGAGAAAACTCGACCACGATAAATGTCATCGATTTTTGATTGGACCAAAGCATCATTAGTTACTTTTAAACTTTGGCCGAATAACGCGGTGACAAAACCAGCGCAAGTTAAGGTCAGCGGAGTGCGGGTAAAAACAATAAAGAGTGGACCCAAAGCACTTGCCACCATCGCAAATCTCATCCAACGATGTCTGCCAATTTTCCTTACACCGTACGGTGCAATCACCGCGCCAACTACAAAGCCACACGCAGCGATGGTAAGAACGAAACTTAACCCCGCTAGCCCTGCTTCGTTATCTGCTGGATCGTGAAAAGTATTTCGTTCCAATAACAAGGCAATTAAAGTTAAGGCTGTTATCCCACCGCGGTGCACAGCGACTGCAGCAATTCCGCGCGCTGTATCAAGATTTTGCCGTAAGAATTTAACTCCTTCGCGCATCTCAATTAATCCTTGTGAAAAACTAGCGTTCTTTATCTCGTGATCAAGTGGACCAATTTCTTGCTTCTTTAAAGTTGCGGCGAAGAGTGCGGCAAGGAGATAGCCGACGGCACCAACTAAAATTATGTATCCATCTGCGTGATCAGCTGTTGTTGCACCATCTAATACGCGACGTAGACCCAACCCAATACCGCCACCTAGAACGACCCACACAGAACCGCCAGTTACTGCCAAAGCGTTTGCCGTTATTAAAGATTTACTTTCTATCATTAAAGGTATGCCCGCAGAGAGCCCAGCGAGAATCAATCGGTTGACACCAAATGCCACCAAAACAAATATCGTTAATTCAATTCCAGTTTTACCCTGAAATATTAATAACGCCACCACGGTAAGCGTTGTTGCACGAATTAAGTTTGAATATGCAATCGCTCGCTGCCGAGAAACTCGATCCAAAATAGTCCCGACAAAAGGCCCGATTATTGAATAAGGAAGTAGTACAACCGCAAAAGCGAGAGCGGCGCTTAAGGCATCGGCTTGACGTTCAGGCGAGAAAATAACGAAAGATGCTAAAGCGCTTTGAAATATCCCATCAGTCATTTGCCCAGTCCAACGAACACGTAACAACCGCGAAAACTTGCGATCTGTTAAGAGTTGCCAAACGTTCATGGTTAAAGGGTAGTCGGGCGAAGTACCCAAAAGTGGATTATCCTTCTCCTATTATGAAATCTAAGCGAGCGTTCATCGACTATTCACTCGATAAGCGCGCCACCCTGTTGGCTTTGTTCCGCGGGGTTGTAGATGCTTGCGATGCCGATCCATATTTAATTAGGGCAGCGAAATACCACGGTGAGAAAGCTTCACGAAAATGTCCGGTTTGTAAAAAAGATTCCTTAGTTGAACTTCGTTATACATTCGGTGATCAACTAGGCCAATTCTCAGGTCGCATTAAGACTGAAATTGAATTACTCGAAATGGAGAAAGAATTCGGAGAATTCGCCGTCTATATCGTCGAAGTCTGTCGCGATTGCTCTTGGAACCATTTATGCGCGTCCTATCTGTTGGGCGATGGTTCTGAGAGAAAGCCACCCCGTCGCGTGCGCACCTTGGAAGATGATGATTGGGTTAAAGGGTAACCTTTAGAAATGATCCGCCGAAAGCTTATTCGCGCCGCTATTTTCTTAGCCGGCTTTGGCTTTATTGCAGGCTCAACACTTTTTGCATTTGCCTGGTTTACCGTTTCAATCCCAGATCCAAATGCTTATGTAAATAGTCAATCTACAATCATTCAATATTCAAACGGTGAAGAAATTGGCCGCATCGGATCGCAGAATCGCCAAATTCTGCCACTTGCAAAAATTCCTTTGGATTTACGTAATGCGGTAATGGCCGCTGAAGATCGCAATTTCTATTCCAATAAAGCATTTAGCGTTACGGGTATAGCCCGCGCGCTCATTAACAATTTAAAGTCTGGCTCACTCAACGGTGAAGGCGGATCTACGATCACGCAGCAATATGCCAAGACCGCTTTCTTATCGCCAAGCCGAACCATTCAGCGAAAGATCAAAGAACTTGTGATTTCCTTAAAGCTGGAAAATTCACTTTCAAAAGATCAAATCTTGGAAAACTATCTCAATACAATTTACTTCGGGCGCGGTTCTTATGGTGTGCAAACGGCATCACAGCAATATTTCAATCGCAACGCCGACCAGTTATCACTTTCACAAACCGCTGTCATTGCAAGTATTTTGCGCTCTCCGGGATATTACGATCCTTCACTTTCCAAAGAGAATGAGGAACGCCTAAAGAATAGATTTGATTATGTAATAAATGGATTGCTTGATAAAAAATGGATAACCCCCGAGGAAGCAGCGAAGACAAAATTTCCCGCTGTTATCCCACGAACTAAATCTGGACAACTCAGCGGGCCTAAAGGACACATAGTCGCGGCAGTGCAAAAAGAGATGGGCAAACTCGGATTTAGTGAAGATCAACTTCTAGTTGGTGGACTTGTCATTAAAACCACGCTAGATCAACGGGCACAACAGTCAGCGGTCGATGCAGTGACAAAGTTATATCCAAAGAAAGCGCCAGAGAATTTACATATCGGGCTTGCTGCGATCCGCCCAGGTACTGGAGAAATAATTGCGATGTATGGCGGTGCTGATTATTTAGCGCGCCAATTAAACGATGCAACACAGTCAATTGCGCTAGCCGGCTCTACCTTTAAGCCCTTTGCCATAATTGCAGCACTTGAAGCCGGAATTCCACTCACATCAATGTGGAATGGTGACTCACCACAAATATTTGACGATCTTGGTAAGCCATATGAAGTATCTAATTACGGCAATGAAGGTTGGGGCCAGATTGATTTACTTGAGGCCACAAAGCATTCTGTAAATACGGTTTTTGTACCGCTAGGACAGAAGGCTGGCTTGGAAAAAGTTATTGATGTTGCAAGGCGCGCAGGAATTCCTGAATCTGTCGCTATGGTGCCCGCTCCATCTGTTGTTCTGGGCGTTGCCAGCCCACACGTAATCGACGTAGCTAGCGCATATGCAACCTTCGCGGCTCAAGGTGTTTACTCAAAACCTTATTTGATTGCATCGGTGACAGGTCCAAATAAAGGAGTTCTCTTCGAGGGAGAATCGCAAACCCAAGAAGTATTTTCTAAAGATGTAATGGCGGATTTAACATATGCCCTTAAAGCGACAGTAAACGGTGGAACAGGTGCTGCAGCGCTAGCGCTAGGGCGACCAGCCGCAGGTAAGACTGGTACAAGCCAATCAAATGCATCTGCTTGGTTTAGCGCCTACACACCACAACTTGCCGCATCGGTTGCACTCTTCCGTGACAGCGCATCTGAATCACTAAATGGAATTGGCGGTTTAACTTCGGTAACCGGCGGAACTTTCCCAGCACGAATTTGGACAGCATTTATGAAGGGTGCGCTAAAGGGCGAACCAAAGATGAGTTTTCCAGCTCCAGCAAATGTTGGAGGTCTGGACCCGATTGTTATGACTAGCGGCGGCACACAAGTAAGAAAACCGAAGTAAGTGCCGCAAGCAAAAACCAGGGCGATCATTGCTCTAGCGCTTTTTGCTTCGCTAATTAGTTTTGCAAAATTTAGCAGTTGTGAAAGTTCTGGCTGGGCAACACCCGATCAATATGTGCATGCGTGTTATTCAGATATACCTGCTTTATTTGGTGAAAGAGGCCTATCTAAAGGCGATTGGGCCTATTCAAATGGAGCGGACTCTGTTGAGTATCCAGTGATAACTGGCTCAGTAATGTGGGCTTTTGCGCAGATAACGCCGAGTGGTGATGACTCAATAAAAAATTATTTTCATATAAATATCTTTTCTCTCGCACTTCTATTTATCTTGATTTCTTTAATTGTATTCAAGATGCGACCAGAGTTTTCATACCTATACCCATTAGCGCCTGCAGGAATTGCCTCGCTCTATATCAATTGGGATCTTTGGGCAATCATTTCAATGATTGGGGCGATCTATTGGTTTGATCGTAAGAAATTGGATTTGAGCGCGCTAGCACTTGGAATTTCAATCTCGACAAAGTTCATGCCAATTTTTTTGCTCTTCCCAATAATGTTTATCTTTATGCGCCGTAATCAATTGCGTGGTTCAGTTCGATATTTAGTGATCACCGCTTTAACTTTTGCGGCAATTAATTTGCCGGTTTACTTAACCACTCCCGAAGGATGGCTCCGCTTTTATCAATTAAATTTATTGCGCGGCTCTGATTGGGGATCACTTTGGTATGCCTTAACTTCACTCGGTGTTAATTTGCCGAGCTTGAATTATTTATCAATTTTACTTTTACTAATTGGCTTTGCTGCAATCGCGATATACATTCTTGAACTACGAAATACCCCTTCACTTGCATCACTAAGTTTTATAGTTCTCGCAACAGTGATGTGCGCCAGCAAGGTTTACTCACCGCAATATGCTTTATGGTTGATTCCACTTGCCGTCATCGCACTCTCCGATAAACGCGATTTACATGCGTTCTGGATTTGGCAAGGTGCTGAAGTTATTTATCACATTGCAATTTGGCAGCATCTTGCAGGTGTTACTGGCGCGAAATTTGGTTTGCCGCTTTATGGGTATGCGCTAATTACCTTGCTTCGAATAGTCGCCACTATCTATTTGATCGCGATCTTCGTCCGAAGGGGGCTGGCGGGAGGCACCCAGGGCCCGCTCGCCCACAGATCCCTGCGTGAATTTCTCTTTGAAAGCGGCAACGCGTACCCTTAACCCTTCAGCGTGCGGCTCCTATCGGGGGCCAAACAAAGAAGCACTAACCCTCCTGTCACGGAAATGCCGTGGCCGTCTTAGTCCAGAGGAGGTCGGGTTAACGCATGCGTCACTATGAATTAATGGTCATTCTTGATCCAGAACTTGAAGAACGCACAGTCACACCAAGCCTTGAG
>CAMBGS010000026.1 GCA_945866305.1 Bifidobacterium breve | reverse complement strand
AGGATTTGATCACAAGCAAGCCCCTTAGATTTTTCAACCATTTTTGCAGAACTTGCTGGAACAGCGAGCAGTGATCGACGAAGATTTCCATTCATGCGACAACCTTCTCTCCAGCCATTGACCTCTGCAAATTGCATGATTTACACTACTGGAAACCTTTCCAATAACTCAAACCCTTGATTGAGGTGTCTCATGGCAGAACTTCTCGCAGGCGCAGCGGTTGTAAATATCGATCCACCGCTGCCTGCTGATCCTCAAGGCTTTGTCCGTCGTGCATTTGCTGTGCGAGATTCACTAGATGAATGCCAAGTTCGCGCTGTCGTAATCAGCAATGGCACAACCCAACTGGCAATCCTCACCGCTGATTTAGCCAATATCGATCCTTACTTTGCGGATCGCATTAGATCGACAATCTCAATTGCTTCTGGAATTAACTATGACTCAATTCTTTTAAATGTTAGCCACTCACACGCTGGATTGTGGCCGAGAGAGCACAGTGAGAAGTTACACGGCGAATATGCAGAGCTGACTCCTGGCGAGATCGCATATTTTGAAAGGTTACCTTTTGATTATGCAAGCGCAGTAGTTAAAGCGATGGCGCGATTGAAGCCGGCGCGAATTTCAGGTGGCACAGGAATCGCACCTGGCATTGCAGTAAATCGCAGAGAACGTACCGAAGATGGAAGAACAATTCTAGGTTGGAATAAAGAAAACTTTATTGATGAAGAAGTTCCGACGATCCGCATTGATAGCCACGCTGGAGATGCGATTGCAACACTGGTTGGTTTTGGTTGTCATCCGGTATCACTGGGCGGCGAAGTTCCTTACAGCGGAAGTGACTTCATCGGTCCGCTGAGAAATCAAGTGGAATTAATCCGAGGTGGAATCTGCCTCTTTCTACAAGGTGCAGCAGGAAATATTCTGCCGCTGGAAGCATTCTTTGATCATCCTGGTCCCGAAGTTTTGATGGGTAAGCGTCTGGGGCTTGAGGCGGTTCACGCAGTCGCCGATGCAGAGCCACGCGAGATTGAGATTGAGCGGATTGCGTACGGATCGGTTACTCCAATTGCCCTCTATCGCAAACGAGTGAAGCAACCGCAGTCAGCGCAACCAATTTCATCAATAAGAAAGGTTCTGCAATTACCGCTAAATCCCGCGATGAGCGTTAGTGAGATGCAAGATGAATTAGTGGCAAAGAAGGCTGATTTTGAGGGGAAAAAAGCCGCTGGTGCGGGGCGAGAGGTTTTAAATCCAATTGGTTATCACATCGCTTGGCTAGAAAAATTTGTGAATTTATCAGCCACAACATCACTACCAACTTTTGTTGAAGGTGAACTCTGGGTGGCGCGACTTGGGGATGTTGCAATTGTCGGAACTCCGGGCGAAGTATTTACTGAAATTGGATATGAAGTTAGACAGGCATCGCCATTTACGGCGACGATCTTTGCTGGATACTGCCAAGGAGTTTTAGGTTATATCTCAACGCGCGCAGAATATCCTTACGGTGGTTATGAACCGGCTGTTGCCCAAAGGGGATATGGACACCCTGCTCCATTTGCACCAGAGGCGGGGGAGATGATCGCTGCTGAATCGATCGCACTCCTGAATCAACTATTTAAAGCAAATAACTAAACGCTAGCCACTCGTCCGAGTGCCCGTAGCGCAGCCGCTACTGCTTCCTGCTCTGAATCTGGATGCCAGAGAGCTGGCTGACAGTAAACCTGTGGCAGTAAATCAGGCAGTGCGTGTGTATTTGGATATTTCCATCCGCCTTGTGGGTAATCTTCTTTTCTAGGCAAATACATAATTGTTCCGTTGGAATAACCAAGAACAAAGGTATCTGTCATTGGTGATTTGGCTCGGATTTCCTCTCCAGTTTGAAAGAACGCTTCTACGCCAAGACCGACCAAAGCAATATCTCCGATACGTATCGCGTGCGCTAAGAAATCATCTGTTGGATTTGGGTCACTTAATCTGGCGAGCGTTGCTGCAACCCAGGCATAAGTGGTCTTGGCAGAACGAATCTCCCAAGAAAGAGCGCCACGTGCGATTCGATCTTCGATCTCTTTTCGCCAGTGCGCTTCTTGTTCACGTAGGTGTTTTTCATCAGGTAACGGTGAGAATCTAAACTTAACTACCTCTTCTGCTCCAGCAAGAGTTACTTCTGGATGATCAGTTCGCACTTGCCAAGGCTTAAAGAGAATATTCGGCACGTTGTTAAGCGTGGTCCGTTCACCCTGGAAGCGATGAGTATTTAGCCCAAGTGCGACTCGAACAACTTCTGCCCCCAGCGCGGTACCAACGCGGTACACCGATTCACTGCAATCTTTTTCGTATCCGATGCCAACCTTTGGATTCACATTGCCGCCGCAACCTTGCAGGAATATCCCGATACCACCAACTTTCTCCTCAACTAGTTTGCGAGCCGGCCCCGGAAAATCTGCGGAGAGCGTTGTTGAGACAGCGCCATTTACAACTGGATGGCAAGAGAATCTAAAAAATGTAACGATTGCTTTGCCAGATAAATCATCAAATCGAATCACGCCAACGCTGTCATCGACCGGATGTCCGATAACTTCGCCGAGGATATCTTGACCGTTATTCCACTCTCGGCGATAAACATTTAGATCGGCCGCCCCCCAAGCATGTGCCATTCGGGCATCTTTCATATTCGCTAGGGCTGAACGAGTGCATTGTGCGATCTTGTCCACGAGGCCATTTTGATATTCATTTACTAGCGGAAGGTCTTCTTCATTGCTTGGGCTGCCATTATTTCCTCGAAGAGTTGCGGCGCTGTGGTTGTGGCTGAGGTTAAAGAGAACATGGGCACGATCTATTTTTAAGATATCTGCAACAGTATCTCTAAATTCGTGTGACTCTTCTCTGGTTGCGCTGCCGAGGTCGCAACCAATTATCGCGATCGTTGCACCCTTTGATTGCAGAACGGCAACACCTAACTCCATATCATCATCTATCGAAGTTATTGGCTCGCCAAAAAGTCTAAATCCACCTTTTCTTAAACCCATAGGCGGATTGATATTTACTGATGCAGCACCAACTCTTAGACCGGACATTGACGGACCTACTCTCATTTAATCGCCTGGAGTACCAAATCTATAAATGCGCAAAGATCAAGTCAATGCTTTTTCCTACCCGTTATCTACTGGAAAAGTTATTGATTTCCAGGTAATTATCTAAAGTGATAATGCAGCAAGCGGGAGAAATAAAAGTGAAGTAGCTGGTAGATATTGCAACAGACCGTGCATAAGGGCGGTCGAAGAATTTGAACCAAAACGATAGTGATTAAATGTGGACATAATTGAAGTCATTACAGGATAAGTTGCAAATGCCCCGGATAATTGCGGCCCAAGGTTTTCAGCAAATTGCGTAATGGTGAATATGAGAAAGAGCGCTGATGCGACTCTTAACCAAATATCCCACTTAGGTGCAGGGGGAAGTTTGGCATTTCTGTCGTAGGCAACGAATTCTTTAACAGAGATCGTCCAAACAATTATCCAGAGCGCAATACCTACCCATAAATCTTTTATTAGAGGATTCAGGACCGCTACACCAATGAGAAATGCTGATGTAGAAGCAGCGATACAAATTGGCCAATTAAAGCGCGGTGCCATTCGGGTATAGGTTGCAATGAAGAAAAGTAGTGCGATCTGTCCTGCATATGAACCAACGATTGAGTCATAGAGAAAATCACTGCCATGTTGGAGGTAAATAACTAACAAAATGGGAACAAGAATAAATGGGACTGCCATTGAGATTCCACCCCAGCGTGCGCCAAATCTCTTTTGTATGAAGTAGGTTCCAATAACAAAAAGGGGAGCGAAGAGAAGTTTTACTGCCAGAATGAGCATTAATTAAATCTCTCGGTAATCAATACTTCACGGTCAGCGCTCAGCAGTGCTTGAACTGCATCCGTTGCCGCAACCAACGCCGCTTTAAATATCTTTTCGCCCTTTTCAGCAGTTGCCAGAGTTGGATCTCCCATAACTCCAGATTTTGAATCACGACGAAAGTCCAAAGGTATTCCCAAGAAACCTGGTTGGCGAAAATCAATACAAGAGAGCGCGACTCGAACATCAGGCATGTCTTTTGCGATCGCTTTCATATCAACAAGTTCTGGCCGATGATAAAGCGCAAGTGAAGTCTCCATCTCACAGGCATGCCCCATTCCGCCAATTTCCGAATCCCCGATATCAATTAGAACCTGCTTAATTGACTGCCAATAGGAGTAAGTAGGTATTGATACGCCAAGAGTCTCACTTAAATCCGCCGTTGATGCAGTAAGAATTCCAGCGTTGCCACCGTGCCCATTTATTACCAGAAATCTGTAGAAGCCATGCGCGGTAAGAGATGAGAAAATATCATTTAGTAAATGGTGGAACGTTTCGAGCTTTAATGAAATCGTGCCGGGATAGCCCTTATGGTGTGGAGAAGTACCCCACCAAATTGGAGGAAGTGCAGTTACATTGCCACCGGAATTTTCTGCAACGTGTTCTACTAATAAGTTTGAATTATAAATATCGGTATCAACTGGTAGATGCGGCCCGTGTTGTTCAATAGCGCCGGTTGGCAGTAGAAATATTGTCTTATCTCTATCAAGGCTATCTATTTGCTGCCAGTTAAGTTCACTAAATCTAAACGCCATTGCGCAAGTATATTGAAATGGATCTGAAATAGATACATTCCTAGCAAGTGCTGCAATTCCATCTCTGTTCCAGCGATAATTGCGGAAGAAAATTCTCGTATTACAGGGTGATTTGGATTAGGCTCGTATTTATGAAAAACGTTGAGACAGTGCTTGGCCCAGTACCTGCTGATCAATTAGGTTTTATCTTGCCGCATGAACATCTCCTTGTTGACACCTACGATGTTCGGCGAAGCGCAGAAGGCGTATTGCTTGAACTGGCAACGATGAGCGATGAGGTTGCCGATTACAAAGCAGCGGGTGGAAACACGATCGTTGATCAGACCATTTATGGTCTACACCCAGATCCAAGTGGCCTGGCAGAAATATCTAAAGCAACTGGTGTTCATATCATTGCTGGCACTGGGTTTTATCATCAGCAGTATTACCCAGAGTGGTTAGATGGCTGGAGCGTTACTCAGATTGCCAATCGCATGCTCGGCCATATCGTCGATGGTTTTGCCGGCACAGGTATCAAAGCCGGCATTATGGGAGAGCTTGGAACACATCACCGTGGAGTTAAAGCAAATGAGCGGAAAGTATTGGAAGCTGCAGCAAAAGTTCAGGCAGAGACTAAGCGACCAATAGGGACTCATGCGCTATTTACTGAAGTAGGAATTGAGCAATTAAATATTTTAGAAGCAGCCGGAGCAGATCTTGATATCACCTTGATCGGCCATTGTGACACCAATCGCGATATCGAATATTCGCGCAAATTACTAAAGCGCGGTGTGTGGATTGGTTATGACGCAGTAGGTCAGTTAGATAAACAACGGGATGAATTGCGCGCCCAGACAATTGCAACTTTAATTGGTGAAGGTTATTTGGATAAGATTCTAATTTCTACAGATATTGCAGCTAGAGCTAGGTTAAAGATTCATGGCAACGAGGGTTATAAATTCCTAATTACCAAGTTCTTGCCACTCTTGCGCAGCGCTGGAGTTACAAATGATCAGATTGATACGCTGACCAGAAAGAATCCACAGCGTTTTCTCGCCGGCAAGTAATTAATATAAATGAATTCCGCCGCTGACATTTAGCGTTGCGCCGGTAATAAATGATCCGTGATCTGAGGTAACGAAGACCGCAACTGAGGCGATCTCTTCTGGTTGACCAATTCTCTTTAGAGGACAGGCATCGATAATCGCTTGCACGTTCTGCGGCGTATTATCGCGATGCTGCATCGGAGTATCGATCTGTCCCGGAGAAATGGTATTTACACGGATTCCAAAAACTCCCAATTGCTTTGCCAAGCCTCTTGAGAAAGTGACGATTCCTGCTTTCGAAGCAGAGTAAGCATCTGCGCCAAAGAATGAACCAGTTAGCCAAGAAGGGGAGGTAAAGGTGAGAATCGAGCCAGCACGCTTGTTCTCCTTCAAATGTTCGGCTACAGCCCGAGCAATTAGGAAGGTGGAGCGCAGATTGGTATCAAATTGATAATCCCAATCTTCGACCGTGACATCTTTCAAGTCTCTTCTTCGCAGCGTTGCACCAGCCATTATCACCGCATCGACACCACCAAATCGGGCGATGCTTTGCTCCATTATCTGATCAGCACAGCGTTCACTAGATAGATCAACAGAGAGTATGAGATGACGCGATGGATTGGTGAATTCACTTTCTAGTTGAGAGAGTCTGTCACTATCAAGACCGATTGCGATTACCGATGCACCGACTCGCTCGAGCAGAAGCGCAGTCGCTTTCCCAATACCGCTACTTGCACCAGTAACAATTACCCGTTTTCCTTCAAGTCCTCTACCTATAGATAGATCGCTATCAGAAGACATATTTTTGTACGACCTTCTCGATCACCTCAACGCCAAGACCTGGTTTTGATGGAACAGCGATCTTTCCATTTTTATGGGTGAAAGGTTCGGTTATTAATTCATGTTGCATCGGATTCTCATCTGGCTTCAATTCTTGCAGCAAGCATCGAGGCGTGGATGCAGAGAGTGCGATCGATGCCGCGGTATTGATCGCACTCGACCAAGCGTGGCTGTTAAACCAGAGCCCAGCGGTCTCAACCAATTTAATAATCGCTAGCGCTCCCGTGATTCCTTCAACACGTCCGACATCGCAGCCAATTACATCTAGAGTTCCAGAATTAATGGTTTCGGTATATCCGCGGTAATCCCATTCGCGTTCGCTTCCGGCAATCAAGACTTTCGTGTGGTTGCGAAGGCGTTTAAATTGTTCGTACTCCCATGGCTCAAAAGGCTCTTCTACCCACTTGAGCCCTTGCTCTTCCCAAGCGCTAACGCGCCTAACAGCATCTTCAAAGGTCCAATTAAGTGATTGACCACGATCCATCATGATCCAGGCATCTGGTCCAGCTGCTTGGCGAAGATCGCGGACAAAGTTAACATCGCGTTCTAACTCATAACCAATTCGGGCATCACCGCGCTTGCCCATTCCAATTTTGAAACCCATATAGCCCTCTTTAACGTATCGCGCGTGGCGCTCTACCTCAATATCGAGATTTGAATTAAAGACGTGAGTTGATGCAAGAACCGGAATCTCAGTTACCTCTTGGCTATCGCGCTTACCGATCATCTCTATAAGTGATTGCCCAGTTATTTTTCCACGCAAGTCCCAAAGGGCGATATCAATCGCAGAAAGTGCGAAGTGACCGAGTCCGCCGCGATAGGTGTACCACCAAGTCTGTTTGCGGATATCGCGCCAGATGCCAAGGTTCTGAAGTGGGTCTTTTCCAATAATCACATCTGCTAAATCTTCAACAATCGCAGCGGTTCCTTTAGTGCTACCAGGGAATTGTGAAATCGCTTCGCCCCATCCGGTAGTTCCATCAGATGCGGTGATACGAACGAAGGTGAGATAACGCCAAGCCATTGAATCATTTGGCTCCTGGTACTTCACTGGAAAGGCCTCGACCTTACTTATCTTTACTGACATCTTTCGCTCCCTTTACTTGGTTTATTTCACTTTATTTATGAGAAAAACTTTCGCTACTTCGGGCAATCGCTGGTGCAAGTTCAGCGACAGTTACCCAACCTGGTTGTGCCTGGATAATCCGTTCAATTGAGTTTATGACCATATTTTGCGAGCCCATCTGTGCACCAATCCCTGGGTTGAGCGAGATTGTTTGATGCACTTTTCCATCAATACTGATCTCGATCTCATCTTTGGCAACCTTCTCTATTCCAGCGAGGTCTACGTGGCCAAAGAAGTGAGATGAGAACCAGGGCTTACCTTTCACGATTGCGGTATAGGTCTGATTAACACCGGCGCTATAGCCTGATTTAATAACAAATCTATCTGGCAGATCTATCTCGCGTTCAGTTAAAACTGGTAGCAACTCCTTATTGATCCGCTCGATCTCTAATCCGAGCGCATCGGCGACTACGTTCATCGATTGTGGAAATCCAGCGTGTCCCAGGATCTCACCACGCTCAACTTTCTCTTTAAATTCTTTCTCGGTTGCATCGACACCGATTCTACGAAGAACAGTGGCACCAAAGCCAGAGATATTTACCGTCCGTCTTACTTCAACCGTTGTCTTAGGTGTGCCATCGCTGTTAAGCCCTGAAGGAGTTGGACCAAGAAGAGTTGCAACTAGCGCATCAAAGATCAACCCTGGATTCACACCGGCGCCGGCAATGCTGACACGCTTTGCTTTCGCCAATTTATCTAGCTCATCTGCCAACTTCTTATCAACCGCCCACGGGTATGCGCACTCTTCAGCAGAGACCAATACATTGGAACCTGCATTAACTGCATCTCTAATGAAATCGGCAACATCTTTAAAGAGCGTGGTTGTAGCAATTAGAACTACATCTGCACCAGAGTTAAGGGCGAGTTCGCGATCTTCTCGTCGAAAGGGGCCAGAAACGCGATGAATTCCTCGCGTGCGTAGACCGGCTGCAACCGCTTGACCGAGTTGGCCAGCACCATAGATCGCAACTGAAGCCATTAATTTTTATCGACTCGATATTGCGCAATAAAGTCTTCGTTTAACTTCCAACCAAAGCCTGGCTCAGTCGGAAGGATGAAATCTCCATTGACCAACTTTGGACGATTATCAAGAATTTCCCAGAAGATCGGATCTCTAGTTGGAGAAAATGATTCGACATATGTTCCGTGAGGAACCGAAGCAAGTAAGTGCGATGCAACCTGCGCTTCTTCGTGATGGCCTAGTTGAACATCGAAGGCGAGTGCCAGCGCTGCGATTCGGCGCCACTCAGTTGGTCCGCCGCCCCAAGAGGCATCAAAGTTACAGACATCAATAGCGCCATTTAGCATCATCTCGCGCATGCCAACTCTATGAATCTCACTTTGACCCGCTGCAACATTTACATTTCCACGAAGCCTTACATCCTTCAGGCCGCGCCAATCAGCATGCCATCTTGTAGGTTCTTCAAACCAACGTAACTTAACTTCACCTTCGATAAGTGAGAGGAAGTTAAGCGCTTCTGCAACAGTGTAACCCTGATTTGCATCTACGACAAAAAGGAAGTCATCGCCAACAATTGACTTAGCAAGTTTTAGTCGAGCGGCATCTTCCTCTGGTGGCTTGGCACCGATCTTAAACTTCATACCAACCATGCCAATTTCATCTTTAAAGAAGGCTAACTCTCGTTCTAGATCTGCTTCACTCGAACCGTAGTAACCGCCGATACCAATCATCGGAATTCGATCACGATATCCGCCCCAGAGGCGCCAAAGTGGTTGTCCGGCAATCTTGCCGAAGCCATCCCAGACGGCGCTATCAACACAAGCAATTGCCTGCATTGGCATAGCGCGATTGCGAAGTTGATCAAGAGTTACGGGGATCATCGCGTGCCAGATCTTTTCGACCTGACGAATATCCATTCCGGTAACTAGCGGCGCAATCTCATCGTGGATGATCCCCAAAATAATATCTTGCTCTTCATCTGTATCAGCGTTGTAGCTTTGTCCGACTACTCCATCAGAGGTGTGAATTCTGGTGATAATGGTGCAACGGTTACGCATCTTGTAGTACGAGCCCTTGTAAATATGCTTAAGAGGAACGCGAAGCGGGATAGTCTCAATACGTTCGATCTTTGACATAGCGCAGCTACTTATTCGAGAACGGCGATTACTTCGCCAGTTTTAATCTCTGCATCAATTGCAAATCTTAACTCCACTATTTTTCCTGAAGCAGGGGAGGGAACTGAAAGCTGTGCTTTATCAGTTTCGACTTCCAAGAGATCTTCGCCTTCGTTAACCATATCTCCAACAGCTTTTAACCAAGAAACTAGGTAAACCGAATCAACAGTTTCGGCAACTCGCGGCATGGTGATTTCGATACTCATTTATTGACTAACCTTTCTGCTCCAGATGTTTTCGAACATGGTTTTGGCGGAAGGCTCAGGGGCGTTCTGACATAAAGCAACTGTTGCTTCGATTTCTTTCGCTTTACGAACTTTCATATCAGCGATTTGGGCATCGGTTATCTTGCCGGACTTCTTAGCCCGCTCTTCTAAAAGAAGTAGTGGATCACGTGACTTCCAAGAATCTAACTCACCTTCTGGGCGATAGAGCGCTTGATCTGCACGTGAGTGACCGGCAAAGCGATAAGTTTTCGCTTCGATAAAGGTAGGTCCGCCACCAGAGCGTGCACGATCAACAGCTGATTGAATTCCTTCGCGGACGACATCTATATCCATTCCATCGAGTGCGAAATGTGGCATCGCATAGCTTTCGGCGCGGATATGTAGATCTTCGATCGGAGTGGTCAGATTGATGCGGCTGTACTCTGCATAAACATTGTTATCGCAGATGAATACAACTGGAAGTTTCCAGATTGCTGCAAGGTTAAGCGTTTCGTGAAATGCGCCGATATTTGTTGCGCCATCACCAAAAATAGCAACCGCAACTCGGTCATTACCTTGCACCTGAAATGCAAGTGCTGCGCCAGCTGCGATTGGCATACCGCCGCCGATAATTGCAGAAGTTGGAAGTAGACCTAACTCAAGATCGCACAAATGCATTGATCCACCGAGGCCACCGCAACAACCAGTTGCTTTACCCATAATTTCAGCCATTGCCGACTCTGTTGTTAAGCCGAGTGCAAGTGCGATTCCGTGGCTTCGATAAGTTGCAGAGACCGGATCATCGGTACGAAGAACGCTAGCAAGCCCAATTGCTAGCGCTTCTTGCCCGTTACAAAGATGCGTTGTTCCTCGAATAGTTCCTGATGCGAAGAGCGCATTAACCTGAGTCTCAAATTCACGGATTTCAACTGCGCGTTCAAACTGTGCAACTGGATCAGAAAGAATCGCCTTGCGACGTTCTAGACCTTTACTCATCTTAGAAACCCTCCCGAATCCACCACGGTTGCGGTGCTTTACCTGTGGCCATCAATTGATCAATCTGATAGTTAACCTCAGTTGCATTAGGCAGGAAGCGCGCTTCCAAGCCACCGTTATAAGGAACCGGAACATTTGGGCAAGTGATTCGAATTGGTGGCGACTTAAGTTCTCCAAAGAACTCGGCACTTACAGCAGCAACAATCTCAGATCCCCAACCACCGCTTTGTGGTTGCTCTTCAACAACAACTAAGCGACCAGTCTTCTTTACCGATGCAAGAACTGTTTTCTTATCCCAAGGAACAATCGTGCAAAGATCAATGACTTCAATATCTAAACTGCTGGCCGCAGCAGCTTCACGTGCGATGTTTGTCATCTGTCCAAGAGCGACAATGGTGAGATCTTTTCCTTGTTTTACAACTCTGGCTTTGCCGATCTCCATCTTAAGATTTGTGTCTACCTCACCACGTTCGGCGTAAGTAACTCTTGGCTCCAAGAACATAACTGGATCTGGATCTTGAATCGCAGCGCGCAACAAACTGTAGGCGCTCTGTGCATCACTTGGTGATAAAACCTTTAATCCGGGTGTAGCAGCAACCCAGTTTTCTAGAGTCTGTGAATGTTGACCACCGAAACCAAGTCCGCCACCGACAGATGCGCGCACCACCATTGGGACAGAGAGCTTTCCATTACTTAAGTAACGCATCTTTGCGCCTTCAGTAACTAGTTGATCAAGTGCGACGCCAAGAAATTCCATAAACATAATTTCAATAACAGGTTTCAAGCCCATTGTTGCTGCACCAACGGCTGCGCCAGTAAATGCCATTTCGGAGATTGGCGTATCGCGAACACGAATAGGACCGAACTCTTCAAGGAGACCTTCTGTTGTTTTAAATGGCCCCTCAGCTGCTGCAATATCTTCACCGAAGACGATCACCGTTGGATCGGTGCGCATCTCATCAGCGATGGCTGTTGCAATTGCTTGTCTTACGCGCATTGCTGGCATTGCGCCCCCTTAAAAATCACTAGAAATCGCTCCTGGAAACGATTGCTATAGTATGGGCGTATCAGGCGCAAGTCAACGCTTATAGATCTAATTTCAATATGCGAGAGCGAGTAATTAGTGAGCAAAGATCAGCCACCTTCAGAGTTACCGCTGGAAGGGATTACCGTTCTTGATGCAACATCGAATATCGCTGGTCCATTTGGCGGGGCAATCCTCGGCGACCTCGGCGCACGAGTTATAAAAATCGAAACTCCAGCCGCTGACGCCGCAAGAACAATGTCTCCAGTTGAAGGTGATCGTTCGGCATACTTTCACGTAGTCAATCGAAATAAAACAGCAGTCACCATTGATTTAAAAACTGAATCAGGACGTTTGTTCCTGGATAATTTACTGGATTCGGCCGATGTTTTATTGACCAATTTCCTTCCCGAGAAGTTAGCTGAATATCACTTAACGCCAGATGAGTTAATGGTAAAGCGACCTGGTCTGATAATCGGAAATCTCTCATCATACGGATCCGAAGGTCCATCACGACATTTTCCTGGCTATGACGCAACCGTGCAGGCCAGAACCGGAATTATGCAAGTAACGGGAGAACGTAGTGGTGAACCAGTTAGAACTGGAATTTCTGTTCTCGATGTTGGCGGTGGAACCTGGCTCGCCCTTGGAATTTTGGCAGCGCTGATCAAGCGAGAAAAAACTGGAGTCGGAAGTGTTATTGAGACTTCACTTTATGAAACTGGCGTCTCTTGGGTTAGCTATCACCTATCTGCTTTTCAAGTCACCAATGCGCCTTCAATTCGCTCGGGAAGCGGTCATCCCGCTTTCGCTCCTTACGGTTTATTTAAAACTGCTAATGGCGAAATCATGATCGGCGTTGGTAACAATGTGATCTTTGCTCGACTCTGCGCGGTTTTAAATCGCGAAGATCTAATTGAAAATGAGAGATTTAAAGAAAATGTGGATCGCGTAAAGAACAACGCCGAGTTAGAAGCCGAAATTGAGCGCGTTCTTGTCGAAAAAGGATCTAAACACTGGGTAGAACTCTTGGCAGCAAGTGGGGTCCCGGCTGATCATTTAGCACTTCCCGAAGATCTCTTAAACGATCCGCAAGCGGCAGCGCTAGATATTCTCGTTGATTATCCCGATCCAACTTCAAAGGTGACGAAGATTCCAGGATTGCCATTTCGAATCGATGGGAAACGTCCTGGTATTAGAAACCCTGCTCCGCATAAAGATCAGGGTTAATTGAGCGTTTTCTTAATTAAGCGCACGCAGTTCTCAACGATTGAGGTAAATGAACCTTTTCCGTAAGGCGGCTGCCAGGCTTGGTAAAGATTGTGATCGCACAACTCTTCGCGAACTATGTAACCAATTGCTGAATAGTTCACATCGGTAATCGCGACAACGCCATAACCTGGAAATGCTGCTCTTACTTCCTGTTGCCAAGCAACATCAATTTCGCAAGAGATGCCAACAAAGATTAGATTTCCAAAGCGCCAAGCAAAGACTTGCGTTGGGATGGCGCCCTTTCCTTGAGTGAAGTTAGCAATAGTCTTCTTGCGAAGTAAGCGCTCTCTAATTCTAAAATCACTTTCGGCAGCGAGCTGTTTTTCCAACTCTTCCACTCCTGGCCAATCCTTTGAGGGAAGACCCACGGTCTCGAAATCAATTGCGCTCTCTTTTGCAATTTTATATGGACGAGGTTCCCAGTAAGCAAGTGGTGCGCCAGATTCAATTGGCTTTACATATTCCAGGCGATGTCCTGCTGGATACATCCCAAGCAATGTGGAATATGCGGCATGGCCGAGTTGATGTCCATAACGATCAGCAACGGCAGTATCTGCAACATATTGATACGCCGGTGCTAAATCTCCCGATGCGCCTTGCAAGAAGAGACAGATCGCGCCATCGGTATTTGCTTCCATAACATCGCGCATACCTCCAATAAAGTCAGGTGAAACAAGGCGATTATCGCCACCAAGAGTGGTTGGATGGCAGGCATAGTTAACTACTGTTGCCTTAATTGAGTTATCACTTACTCGAGTAACTCGTCCCACCATAACTGTGTCATCTGTAATCGATTTATTACTTGGGTTGTATCCAGTTAAGTAACGTGTTGGATTTGCTGGGTCTGCCAAGTTTCGATTCTTTGCTAAATCACAGCGACCATCTTTAAAGGTAATGATGCAATCTTCGGCAGTCTCAATCGCTTCGCGTGATGCTTCCAGAATCGCACTCTTCATTAATTCTAAATAGCCTTCAATTAAATCTCCGCCCGGAAAATCTACGCGACTTCGGTATGGCCAGGGTGCGCCGTGGGTGTGTGAGGATGCGAGCATTAGATTTGAAATTGGAATACCTAAATCTTTAACAACACTTTCTCTAATCCATTCATCTTCCAAACCAGTTAGATCACCACTTGTACCGAGATCAAGGGCGACAATAACTGTTGGCTTGCCTCCAGGTTGGGCAGTGATTGCAAGAGCAGTTGCATAAATTGGTTTGTGGGTACCGCGAGAGCTTCCATCGTGAGTAGAAAATCCCCACACCGGTCCGTAAATTCCAAATGGGGGAGTTATATCTCGCCTGGAAACACCGATGACCGCACGCGCTTCGTGCGGTTGATCTACCAGATTTGGATCTGAAAATGTAGATGGCGTTTCATCAAGGGCTTTGCTATCCATTGGGGCTGTCGTCATGTCAGTCTCACAATCTTTAGATGCTCGGTTTGCTTCTGTGGTTTTTGCTTTTCTTAGTACATCAACTGTCCGCCGGAGATGTTTAAAACAGTTCCGGTCATATAACTTGAAGCTTCAGAGGCTAGAAATATTGCGCCACCGACCATTTCATTTGGATCGGCCAGACGACCCATCGGGATCATCTCCACAAACTTAGCCATCGCCTCTTGGCTGGTATCACTCCACATCATCGGTGTATCAACTCCACCAGGTGAGAGAGAGTTAACGCGCACACCATCTTTGGCAAATGAACGTGCCAAACCTTTAGTCATCGAAACCACGCCACCTTTACTTGCGGCGTAAACAACCGAGCCACCGAAACCACCGCTCCACCAACCTTGAGACGAAAAGTTAACGATTGATCCCTTGCGACTCTTGGAACGGAATGCATCTCGTGCAGTTCTATTGAGAAAGAAAGTTGATTTCAGATTTACATCGATCTGCAAATCCCAATCTTCTTCAGTGACCTCATCAACTGTTGCGCGGCGCCGCAAGACAGCAGCGCAGTGCACCATGGCGATGAATGGGGCGATGGATTCAGCGGCTTCAAAGATCAAATGATGTTCAGCAATTTTTGAAACATCTGCTGCAAAAGTTTTATGGCCATCGCCGGAAAGTGAAGCATGAGCTTCATCAAGTGCTGGTCCAGGACGATCTACTAGAAGTACCTTTGCGCCCGCCTCTGCAAATCCGCGCGCAATCGGTGCACCAATGCCGCCGGCTGCTCCGGTGACAACGACGCAATTACCAACAAGTCCGCTGCGACTATCCCAAGAAATTGCCATCGACCTATTTCTCTATTCTCATCTAGATTTCCTTGACCTAATGAAAGAAGAATAGGAAGATAACGTATTAAAATCAACGACTAATTGACTAAGAAAATAAGATTGCGAGAGCGCTAATGAGTTCCTTCAAAATTAAGGGAAACCGTGTAGTAATCACTGGCGGTGCAGGTGACATCGGAAGCGCATTGGTAAAGGGATTCGTTGATGCTGGATCAGAAGTCCTTGTTTCAGCAAGAGAAGCTTCTCAATTTGAGTCGCTCAAAGAATTTCTCACCGCAAATAACTCGCCCACTACAAAACTGCATTACCTCCTTGCAGATTTCGCCGACCCAAAACAATGTGGAGCCTTTATTGAAAAGGCGAGAACCGCTCTCGGTGGAATTGATGTATTGGTAATTGCCCACGGTGGCGTAAAGCCCGGTCCAGCAGTTGATACCAGTGATGAGGTTTGGATGGAGCAGATCCAAATTAATCTATCTTCTTACTTCCAATTAGCTAAGGCGGCTGCGGGCGAGATGATCGAACGCGGCAGCGGCAAGATCATTACCTTTGCATCAATGCTCACTTTCCAGGGCGGTTTAAACGCATCGACTTACGCGGCAGCTAAAGGTGGCGTGGGCCAGATGACGAAAGCGCTCTCTAACGAATGGGCGAAATCAGGGGTCAATGTAAATGCCATTGCACCGGGATATATCAAGACCAAACTCAATAAACATATCTGGACTGATCCAATTCGCAATGATCAGATTCTTAGCCGTCTTACATCTGGGCGCTGGGGAGTGCCTGAAGATATGGTCGGACCAACTCTATTTCTTGCATCCGAAGCATCTGACTATATGCATGGCGTGATCTTGCCGGTCGATGGCGGATGGTTATCTAGATGAGTGGTGTCAGATTTGGTATCGATAGTTTCTCTTTCCATCGCTTCTTTGGCGAGAACTCCAAATGGGAAGTGCCGGCAGAGATAAAATGGCGGACTAAAGATTTCATCGACTTTGCACGTGGGCACGATCTTGATCTGATCACGCTTCAGACCGCATATTTAGATTTAAGCGATAGCGAAACCCACTCCGAGCTAAAGCGCTGGGTCAGCGAGAAAGAAAATTACCTTGCATTTACTTGGGGGCACCCAAATGGCTTCGACGGCGGTAAGAAATTAGAAGCATTTAAGAGCGCAACTGAGTGGCTAGAGCGATCTGCAGATTTTGAGTTAGAACAAATGCGCATCGTCTTTGGCAATCACTTCAACTTCGAAGAAGCCCCACGCATTCGAATGGAGCGCTTAGGCGAACATCTAGAGGTGTTGGTTAAGCGCGCTCGCCAATTAGGTGTGCGCCTCTCAGTTGAAAATCACGCCGACTTTAACGTTCCCGTTCTTTTAGAAATGATCAACGGAATCGATGATCAATATCTTGGACTCTGCCTAGATCTCGGTAACTCCTACCGCGTTGGTGATGACATAAGTCAATTAATGGAAAGTATTGATACTTCAAGAGTTTTTATGATCCAAGCTAAAGAGATAGATCAAATGCCAGATAACGTACAAGGCTCTCCAATTGGTTGGTGGCCGACTGTAAATTTTGGAACCGGAAAGATTGATATAGCCAAGCGCGTAAATCGCCTTATCCAAAGGGGTTTTGATGGACCTATTGCGATAGAGCTCTCAAATCTTGGTGCCGGGCTAAATGAGATCGGTGTTGCAGAGCAAGCGATTACTCACTTGAGAGAGAATCTTTCACCGCGTTAGGAGAAGTGCGCTTTACATATATATGAATTACTAGCGCGATTATCAAGGTAACGACCGCTCCGAAGTAAAGTGCACTTCTAACTGAGAATGCTTCACTTATCCATCCCAGCAGTGGACTGCCGATAGACAGTGCAGCTAGCCATAATGAGATATAGATTCCCCAGATCCGACCGTAATGTCGTGGGTCTGCAAATTTACGGATCGACAAATTGCCCGAGATATTTACCCCCATCGCGAAGT
>CAMBGS010000025.1 GCA_945866305.1 Bifidobacterium breve | reverse complement strand
ACAATTTCCAATGGCGATACTCAATGGATGACGGCTGGCGGCGGAATTTTGCATATCGAAACACCACCAGAACATTTAGTAATGAGTGGTGGTTTATTCCACGGCTTCCAACTTTGGGTGAATCTTCCAGCTGCGAAGAAATGGCTACCGCCTGCTTATCAAGATGTGCGCGCAAATGATGTTGCACTTTTATCCAGCACAGATGGTGGATCTTTGATTCGCATTATCGCTGGAGAACTTGATGGACACGTTGGACCAGGATCTACTCAGACTCCAATAACTTTAATTCACGCAACTGTGGCACCTGGCGCAGAACTTCGTCTTCCTTGGCGCAAAGATTACAACGCACTTGTTTACGCAATCTCTGGCCATGGTTTTGCAGGAGATGAAGCGCGTCCAATTCAAATGGGTCAGTTAACGGTTTTTGGGGATGGCGATAGCATCGTTATTCGCGCGGCAAACCAACAAGAATCTCGTTCACCAAATCTAGAACTATTCATTCTCGGTGGCCAACCAATTAAAGAACCAGTTGCTTGGATGGGGCCATTTGTAATGAATACCAAGACCGAAGTCTTGCAAGCGTTTGAAGATTTCCAGAAAGGTAAACTTGGTTCAATCCCTGCGATTTATAAGGAAGATGCCAAGCGCCCGCTGAATCGCACGGATAAATTGGGTGGCGATGTGAAGGCTGCGGATATTCTCGACGTTCATAACGCTCCAACTGACCTACAAGAGGGTTAATTTTCCGCGTTAGAATACGAATATGAACCCGCAGAAGGTACTTCTCTATTACGGCTTTACGCCGATTAATGATCCTGTCGCGGTTCAACTCTGGCAGAAAAATCTCTGCGAAACTTTGAATTTAAAGGGCCGTATTTTGATTTCTCCAACTGGAATCAACGGCACAGTTGGTGGCGATATCGATGATCTTCGCAAATATGTAAAGAACACCAAGAAGTATCCTGGCTTTAAGAAGATTGCCTTTAAATGGTCGCAAGGCACTGGTGATGAATTTCCTAGACTTTACGTCGCAGTTAAAAACGAGCTTGTGGCATTTGATAATCCAGATGAAATTAAAGTTGATGAAAATGGTGTCATCGGAGGCGGAACACATCTGCGTCCAGAGCAAGTTCACGAATTAGTTGAATCTCGTGGTGATGATGTGGTCTTCTTTGATGGCCGTAATCAAAGTGAAGCCAAGATCGGCAAGTTTAAAAATGCGATTGTTCCTGATGTTGATACATCACGAGATTTCGTGCGCGAGATCGAAAGTGGCAAATACGATCATTTAAAAGAGAAGCCAGTCGTTACTTACTGCACCGGCGGAATTCGCTGTGAAATCTTGTCAGTTGTGATGAAGAACCGCGGCTTTAAAGAGGTTTATCAAATGGATGGCGGCATCGTTAAATACGGTGAAAAGTTTGGTGATGATGGTCTTTGGGAAGGTTCGCTCTATACCTTTGATTCTCGTATGGCGATCGATTTCTCAACTAAGACCAAGGTGATCGGGGAATGTGAAATCTGCCAAGCGCCAAGCAAGATATTTCGCAATTGCCGTACCAAAACCTGTCACGAGTTAATTTTGCTCTGCGACTCCTGCAATGATTTGCCAGCGAACACCAAGTGCACGCACGATAAATCTAAAGTGCGCGATACCGAAATGGTTGGTTAAAGCGCTTTTAGCGCACTTACAACTTTTGTAAGAGATGCTTTTGCATCACCAAAGAGCAACATCGTCTTTGGGTCATACAGAAGTTCGTTTTCGATACCAGCAAATCCTGGGCGCATTGAACGCTTAAGGAAGATAACGTTTGAAGCATTTGATACTTCTAAGATTGGCATTCCATAAATTGGGCAACCAGGCGTTGTCTTTGCAGCAGGGTTTACGACGTCATTAGCGCCGATAACAATTGCGACATCTGTCTGTCCAAAAGTTGGATTTACTTCATCCATTTCGGCTAATTGATCATAAGGAACGTTTGCTTCGGCAAGAAGTACGTTCATATGGCCAGGCATACGACCGGCAACCGGGTGAATTCCATAAGCAACATCGATACCTTTTGAAAGCATTAAATCTGCGAGTTCGCGAACTGTGTGCTGCGCTTGCGCAACTGCAAGTCCGAAACCAGGAACGATTACAACCCGCCGCGCATAGTTAAGAAGAATTGCCACGTCATCTGGTGAACCAGAGCGCACTGGACGTTCTTCGCCAGCAGCTGCAACATCTTGCGGCTTAGCGGTGAATGCACCAAACAAAGTTCCGAAGAGTGAACGGCCCATTGCATCTGCCATCAAACGAGTCAAGATGGTTCCTGATGCACCAACGAGTGTTCCAGCGATAATCAAGAGCGTTGAGTTAAGTACGTAACCGCTTGCGGCAACTGTTAAACCAGTAAAGGCGTTGAGCAATGAAATAACGATCGGTACATCTGCGCCGCCAACTGGCAGAACGAACAAGATACCGAATAGCAATGAGAGGGCGGCAAGTACCAATAAAGGTGTTGTGCCAAGTGCAGCAACTACCCAACCAGATACACCGAGAACTGCAGCGAGAGTTGCGGCAATTACAAAGCGACCACCAGGAAATACAACTGGACGGGTTGTCATTAACTCTTGCAACTTCATAAAGGTGATAATCGAACCGCTGAAAGATACGCAGCCAACCACAACCGTGAAGACAGTGAAGATCACTTCTGCCGTTGTTGCATCGCTTCCCAAATTTAAATACTCGACGATTGCAACGAGTGCGGCAGCGCCACCACCAACACCATTAAATAGCGCAACGAGTTGTGGCATCTGAGTCATCTGCACTCTTCGCGCAGCAGGAACACCAATTATCAAACCGACAGCGATCGCACCCAAAATCCATCCAAGATTATGGAGCGGCAGTGAGTGCGCTTCGGAACCATCGCGTGGGGGAGTTACATAGAGAAATACAACAAGCGTGGCAACAGTTGCACCAAATGCACCGATTAAGTTTCCACGACGAGCAGTCTTTGGATGCGATAACCCTTTGAGAGCGAGAATGAAGCAGACACCGGCAGCGAGCCCAATTAGGTCATAAAGAGTGCTACTCATTGATCTGCTCCCTTCTTTTTACCCTTGAACATTTCGAGCATGCGATCGGTAACCACAAAGCCACCAACCATATTTATTGTGGCGAGCACAATTGCGGCCAGAGATAGACCAAGCTCTAGGTTTGTTTTGCTGTGATCGGCAACGATGATTGCGCCAACCAAAATAACGCCGTGGATCGCATTGGCACCAGACATAAGTGGTGTGTGCAAAGTAGATGAAACTTTAGAAACAACTTCAAAACCCACGAAAACTGCGAGAACGAAGATTGAAACAATCGCCATCGGTTCCATTACTTGGCTCCTCCTGCACTTGGGTCGCGACGTTGGCCAGCATGTGTGACCGCAGAAGCGTTGATGATTTCATCTGCAAAATCCAGGTTTAGCGCAACTGGCGCACCATCTTTAGTTGGTGTTGTAAGAAGAGTAAGTAGGTTTACAACGTTACGTGAATACAAACTTGATGCGTGGAATGGCAATTGGCTTGGCACATCTTTGCCACCCCAAATACGAACACCACCGGCGGTAACTACCACTTCGCCTGGCTTTGATCCTTCAACATTGCCGCCAGTTTCAGCAGCAAGGTCAACGATCACTGTGCCAGGTTCCATAGAATCGATCATCGCTTGTGTCATCAAACGAGGTGCGGTGCGGCCCGGAACTGCCGCAGTTGTAATAACAACATGTGATTTTGCAATGTAAGGAGTCAACAGTTCGCGTTGTTTTGCCGCGCGTTCTTCTGTCATCTCGCGCGCATAACCGCCAGCGCCCTCAAGTGATTCCAGTTCGAGTTCAATAAATGTGGCACCCATAGATTTAACTTCATCTGCTGAAGATGGGCGAACATCGTATGCAGAAACAACTGCACCTAAACGTCGCGCTGTTGCAATTGCTTGTAAGCCCGCAACACCTGCACCAAGTACTAAGACTTGTGCCGGTGTGACCGTTCCCGCCGCGGTCATCAAAAGTGGGAAGAAACGTGGTGACATTTCCGCGCCGACTAAAACTGCGCGATAGCCCGCGCAAAGCGCCTGTGAAGTTAAGGCATCCATTGATTGTGCGCGTGAGATGCGTGGAACAAGTTCAAGTGAGAACGCAGTTGCTTGCGCCTTTACCGCTGCTTCAATCGAATCAACTGCAGTGACAGTAGATAGGAACGAAATTGTCGCTGCGCCTTTTTTCAAAGTACTCATCTGTGCTGGCGTTAGCGGCTGCACCGAAAGCACGATATCTGCGCTAGCGATTACATCACCTTTAACAACGCTGGCCCCAGCAGCTGCATAAGCAGCATCGGTTCCTTGTGAGTTATCTCCTGCGCCAGATTCAATTACAACTTCATAACCGAGGCGGGTTAACTTATTGATGATGTCGGGAACAAGCGCAACGCGCTTTTCACCTTCTTTACGCTCTAATGGGACGGCTACACGCATATGCGAACCTTACTTGCTCAATTAAAAAAGGGCGAAAGATGTTGAGCGGGGAAGTACTAATTCCCTTTTAATTCCCTTTTAATTCGCCGCGAGTGAGGTGATAAAGGAGGGCTTGGATAGTTGTGCGGCGGTGATAAGCCTCGCGCCAGATTACAGATTTTGGCCCGTCGATCACGGATGCGGCTACTTCTTCGCCACGATGTGCTGGAAGGCAGTGCATAAATATGGAATCACTTGTAGTTAGTGACATTAATGCGTCGGTAATTGCAAAAGGTGCCAGCACTTTAATTTTCTCGGCGCGCTCTGACTCGGGATCACCCATCGACATCCAGACATCTGTGTAAAGGGCGCTTGCACCTTTTGCGGCTGCTTCTGGATCATTTGTTACTTCAATGGTTGCACCAGTTGTCTTTGCAATGGCTTGCGCCTTAGCCACAACATCAGAATTTGGCGCCCACTTGCCAGATGGCGTTGCTGCGACAACGTGCGCACCCATGATTGCGCCCATAGTCAACCAAGCATGTGACATATTGTTTCCGTCACCTAAGTAAACAAATTTACGGCCTTTTACATCGCTACCAAATGTTTCGCGAATTGTTAACCAGTCAGCCAGCAATTGAGTCGGATGATCATCATCTGTTAATGCATTGATTACAGGAATTGATGCGTTCGCACCGAGTCCATCAACATCGGATTGTGCAAATGTACGAATAATTAAAGCATCACAATAACCACTAATAATCTTTGCGGTGTCAGCGATAGTTTCACCGCGACCAAGTTGTAACTCATCTCCGCGAATAAATATTGGAGTTCCGCCGAGATGTGCAACTGCAGTCTCTGATGAGAGTCTGGTGCGTGTAGAAGGCTTAGTCATATAAATCGCAACGCTCTTGTGAGCTAACGCATCTTTTGAGCGCAATGGATTCTTCGCAAAGTCGGATGCAGTATTGAGAAGCAAATCGACATCAGCGCGCGATAAATCAGCGGTACGCAGCAAGTCCTTCATCTTCAAATTCTACCTGCAACCACTATCCTTTCGGGCATGGGTATTTTCCGTAAGAACTCTCCTGATTTAGAAGGAGATACCGACCTACTTACCCGCCCTGAGTTACAGGATGACGATGGTGGGCATGACCGCTTTGCTCATTTTGTGAAGAAAGATAAAGTCGTTGAATCAGCGGTAACTGGCAAAGCAGTACGAGCTTTGTGTGGAAAAAAGTGGATCCCATCGCGTGATCCTGAGAAATATCCAGTCTGCCCAGTGTGCAAAGAAATATATGACGGACTCAAAAATAAAACGCCTAAAGAATAGAAAATCATTAACCGCATCTTTGGCCTTATTTGCCATTTTGTTTACTCTTTTTTCAACCAACCCGGCAAGTAGCGCAAACCAACCGCGTAAAATTTTGACTGGATGGATCCCATACTGGTCGATTAAAACTTCGCTTCCAGCCGTTGTTAACAACGCTGATCTCATAAAGGAAGTTATGCCATTTTGGTACACCCTAAAATTTAATTCAAAAACTAAGGAAGCAGTTGTAACAGACCTATATGCACCGGCAAATCCAAGTGTTCCAATCACAAATCCACTTGCAACTCTTCGTGGTGCGGGCTTTCATATAATTCCAACAATCACAGATGGCATGGATAAGTTAGTTCTAGCTAATTTAATGGCGACTGCTGCAAATCGCACGAAGGTGGCGCAAACTCTCTCAGATTTTGTAGTTAACAATAACTACGACGGAATTGATTTAGATTTCGAGGGTTTTGCATTTGTTGATGGAAATAAAACTTGGGCAAAAACTGCTCCACTTTGGACGGCTTTTGTTAAAGAACTATCCACACTGTTGCACGCCAAGAAGAAAATACTTTCAGTTTCAACTCCATATAACTTTAATCCCGCTGAAAAACAGAAGGGCTACACCGTTTATGCCTGGCCACAAATTGCGCCATATATAGATCGTTTAAGAATTATGACTTACGACTATTCAGTTGCAAAAGTTGGCCCGATTGGCCCGATCTCTTGGACTGAAAAAACAGTCGCATATGCAACATCGATAATGCCGGCATCAAAAGTTTATGTTGGTGTTGCTGGTTTTGGTCGAGATTGGGTGACAAAAGTCGAAGGCGTATGTCCAGCACCTTTTGCTAAAGCGATAAAGGTTGGTGCGAAGGCTGCGACATTTGTAATGCGCGATGCCACTTCACTTGCCGCTAGCTACAACACAACGCCTATTTTTGATGTAAAGACGGGTGAAGCTACCTTCACTTACACGAAGTCATATGAAGGAACCACCGCTGCCGGTCTTTCAACAATTTGTACGGCAACAAGGACCGCGTGGTACCAGAATGCACAGAGTTATAAACTGCGCTCTGATTTGGTTGCGAAATACAAGCTTGGGGGAATGACAGCTTGGACTTTGGGAATGGAAGAACCTTTAGCAATGGTTGCAATCCGCGAAACCGCTATAAATATCGCACCAGCAAAGGTATTGAGCGCGCTAGCAACCGATAAGACATCTTCACTTTATGGACGTGCGATTAATTTGAGCGGACAAGTAACACTTGAAGATACTTCTCCAGTTGCAACAATCCCAGTGCGTATAGAAGGTAAGAGCGCTGGCGATATCACTTGGCGTTTACTTGGATCTGTGACAACTGGCGATGATGGCAAATTTGTAGCCCCAATTTTATTAGGTAAACCGATCAGCGTTCGATTAACAACAGAAGGCACCTGGGAGCGGGCTGAATCAGTTAGCAATGAGATAGCAATTCAAATTGATCGAACTATTTCATTAAGCGCGCCAGGAACAATGAAGAGTGGTGCACCATTCGCAATCTCGGGTGTAGTTCGTCCAAGAAGTGCGGGAGCGACAGTTGCGCTGATGAAGTACACCGCCGGCGCTTGGAAGAGCGTTGCAACTGCAACTACAGATGAACAAGGTGGCTTTAACTTCGCGATCAGCGGGGAAAAGCGTTCCATCGTGCGCTACCAAGTCATTGTTCAAAGCGATGCAATTTGGCGGCAAGTAGCCGCCCCAGAGTTCTCTATCATTATCCGGTGATGGTTAAGACAGATACCAAAATCGAGGAGGAGATCCGTGCGATCTTCTCTGGCGATACTCCTTGGGTAACCATTGTTTGGGATGACCCCGTTAATCTGATGACTTATGTAACTTATGTATTGATGGAACTCTTCGGTTTTTCCAAATCAAAAGCACAAGAATTAATGATGAAAGTTCATACCGAAGGCAAAGCGGTAGTTTCAACTGGAAGTCGCGAAGAGATGGAACACGATGTTGCGCGATTGCACGAGTATGGACTCTGGGCAACATTGCAGCGCGGTGATCAAGCGCTATGACATCAGAGGGATTTAAACGCCACGGCAGCAATTCATATATCGCTGAATTTGCACAAAATGAACGAGAGATTTTAATTAATCTTGCGGAGCAGATTATTGAACTGCTCGCCGAGCGCGTTGACCACGGACACGAAGATCCGCTGGCAGCAATGGTCGGGATAACGTCCCACGATTCGCCACCAGAAGATGAAGTACTACATCGCTTACTTCCAAATGCATATCAAGATCAGGCAGACTCGGCAGAATTTCGTCGTTACACCGAATCAACATTGCGCAATAAGAAGCAAGCACATGCCATGGCGATGAGAATGTATTTAAAGAGTGCCGAAGATGGAATTATTGATTTAGATCATGACGGAGCAAATGCCTGGCTTGGCGCAGTAAACGATATTCGGCTTGCTTTGGGAGTTCGGCTAAATGTGCAAGAGCGCACCCAAGATGAATTAGAACTCTTGGCTCCGGATGATCCGTTACGTGGCGTTTATATAGTTTATGGCTGGCTCGGTTGGCTGCAAGAAGGTTTAATCGAAGCCCTAATGGATGAGAGCTAGTTGGATGAAAGTTAAGATAAAACTCTTATGTCACTAACTATTTCTCGCGCATTTGTTGATGCAATCGTCGAGCAATCACGTGCTGAATATCCCGACGAGTGCTGTGGTGTAATTCTTGGTCCAGCAGGCTCAGGAGTAGCTTCTCGATTAAAAGCGATGGTCAATGCAGCGCACTCTCCAACATTTTATGAATTTGATCCCAAGGATTTACTTGCGCTATATCGCGAAGTTGATGACAAATATGAAGAAATTGTTGTTATCTATCATTCTCATACTGAAACAGAGGCCTATCCATCTCGTACGGATATTGCATATGCCGGTGAGCCCGGAGCGCATTATGTTCTTGTTTCTAGTCGCGAAGAGATTGCACCTGCAATTGAATTTCGTTCCTATCGCATAATCGATGGAGTAGTAACTGAGGAAGAAGTTTCAATTACCGATTAAGGTATTTCTTCGCCATAATGAAGCCATGAGTATTGAAGTTCGCATCCCAACAATTCTTCGTCCCTTTACCAAGGATCAAAAAGTGGTCGCTGCCAACGGCGCTTCACTGAATGCTTTAATAACTGATCTTGATACACAATTTCCTGGAATTGGTGATCGTTTACTTGAAAATGGTGCGCTGCGTCGATTTATAAATATTTATATTAATGATGAAGATGTGCGTTTCTTGGGTGGGCTCGATGCGCAAATAAAAGATGGAGATTCAGTAACGATTCTCCCTGCAGTCGCTGGCGGCTAATTTTGGCGCGTTATGACTCGCTTGAATCTTCTGTGGGCAATACACCTTTAATCGGGCTACCTAGACTTTCACCAGCACCAAATGTTCGTCTATGGGCGAAGATGGAAGATCGAAATCCAACTGGTTCAATTAAAGACCGCACTGCAATTGCAATGATTAACGCTGCTGAAGAAAGCGGTCAGTTAAAACCTGGTGCAACAATTCTCGAACCGACAAGTGGCAATACTGGAATTTCACTTGCAATGGCCGCGAAGGTGCGCGGATATAAATTGATTTGCGTAATGCCAGAGAACACCTCACCCGAGCGTCGCCAACTCCTTGAAATGTGGGGTGCGCAAATAATCTCTTCACCTGCTGCAGGTGGCTCTAATGAAGCTGTTCGTGTGGCAAAAGAGCTAGCAGCGAAAAATCCAGAATGGGTTTTTCTCTATCAATATGGAAACCCTGCAAATACCCGAGCGCATTACACCGGCACAGGCCCTGAGATCTTTAAAGATCTTCCAACTATTACCCACTTTGTAGCGGGGCTTGGAACAACTGGAACTTTGATGGGCGCAGGAAGATATCTACGTGAACAAAACCCAGATGTACAAATAATTGCGGCAGAACCACGTTATGGTGAATTGGTTTATGGGCTGCGCAACATAGATGAGGGCTTCGTGCCCGAACTTTATGATGCTTCCGTTTTGACTCGTCGCTTCTCGGTCGGCGCTGAAGATTCTGTAAAGCGTGTACGCCAATTACTTGAAGTAGAAGGCATTTTCGCTGGGATTTCTACCGGTGCAATTTTGCATGCTGCGATTGCAATGGGGGCGGAAGCAGTTCGCGATAAGCGAGACGCCGACATCGCATTTATAGTCTGCGATGCAGGCTGGAAATATCTATCAACTGGGATCTACGGAAGTGAAATTGCCGCTGCAACCGAGGGGTTAGACGGCACGCTCTGGGCCTAAATCTCTCCTGATACTCTCCTAATACTCAAGGTACTCTTGCCTATGTGAGTGATGCACCGATTGGAATATTTGATTCAGGAGTTGGCGGATTAACCGTTGCTCGTGCAATCCTTGATCAACTTCCTAACGAGTCAACTCTTTATATTGGTGATACCGCGCGTGGACCTTATGGTCCCCGCCCACTAGCGGAGGTTAGAACTTTCGCTTTAGAAACTCTAGATTATTTAGTAGACCAAGGCGTAAAGGCTCTAGTAATTGCCTGCAATACAGCAAGCGCTGCAATGTTGCGTGATGCGCGCGAACGTTATTCAATTCCTGTAATTGAAGTTATTCAGCCTGCAGTTCGTCGCGCTGTCGCCGCTACACGCACCGGACGCATCGGTGTAATTGGTACAAGAGCAACGATTGACTCGCAGGCTTACTTAGATGCATTTGCGGCTGCTCCACAATTACAAGTCACTTCAATTGCCTGTCCGCTCTTCGTTGAATTTGTAGAACGTGGAGAAACATCGGGTGAGGCGATAACAAAGGTCGCGCGTGATTATTTAGCGCCGATGATGAAAGCCGATGTTGATACTTTGGTACTTGGTTGCACTCACTATCCGCTATTAACTGGTGTTATCTCCTATGTAATGGGTAATGGTGTTTCGTTAGTATCCAGCGCTGAAGAAACGGCGAAAGATCTCTATCGAACCTTGGTTGAGAATTCGCTTCTGCGGGCTTCAGGCAAAGGCCCTGCAACGCATTCATTTTTAGCGACTGGTGATTCAGCAGCTTTTGAAGTTCTGGCACGACGATTCTTGGGACCCGAAGTGGGTTCTGTACAACACATATCGCAACTCAAATAACTGGAATGGAAGTAAATGGCACGCATCGACGGAAGAAATGAAAACCAGCTTCGCGAAATCAAAGTAACTCGCAAGTGGCTAGATCACGCAGAAGGTTCAGTGCTAGTTGAATTCGGCAAGACTCGCGTACTTTGCGTCGCCTCATTTACTCCAGGTGTGCCCCGCTGGTTAAAAGATTCCGGTAAAGGTTGGGTGACTTCTGAATATGCGATGTTGCCACGTGCAACTCATACTCGATCTGACCGAGAGAGCGTTAAAGGAAAATTAGGCGGTCGCACACAAGAAATCTCTCGCTTAGTCGGTAGATCACTTCGCGCAATCGTTGATATGAAAGAACTCGGCGAAAACACAATCGTAATTGACTGCGATGTTTTGCAGGCCGATGGTGGAACTCGCACAGCTGCAATCACTGGTGCATATGTTGCCCTTGCGGATGCGATCACTTGGGCGAAGGCACAAGGACATATCAAGGCCGATTCCAAACCATTGAGCGATTCTGTTGCTGCAGTTTCGGTTGGAATCATCGATGGTGTCCCAATGTTGGATCTTTGCTATGAAGAAGATGTTCGCGCCGATACAGATATGAATGTTGTCTGCAGTGGCGATGGGAGATTTATTGAAGTTCAAGGAACTGCTGAAGGCGTGCCATTTGATCGTTCTTTACTAAATTCACTTCTGGATTTGGCTGTTGCAGGATGTGTGTCACTTGGAGATATTCAGAAAGCGGCACTTGCTAAGTGAGTCGGCACAAATTACTTCTTGCCACTCGCAATAAAGGCAAGATTGAAGAGTTCCGCCGTATTCTGGAAGATATTGCTACGGGAGAAATTGAGTTAGTTGGTCTCGAGCAATTTCCTGAACTTCATGATGTAGATGAGACTGGCTCTACCTTTGAAGAAAATGCGCTCTTAAAGGCGCGCGAAATGTGTTTTGCATCTGGCATCCCAGCAATTGCGGATGACAGCGGGCTATGTGTTGATTACCTAAATGGCGATCCAGGAATATTTTCTGCGCGCTGGGCCGGAAACCATGGAGATGACAAAGCAAATACTGCAAAAGTTTTGGAATCATTAATTGGAGTTCCCGATGAAAAGCGCGGCGCACATTTCACATGCGTAGCAGCGCTGGCACTGCCAGATGGGCGAACGCATGTTGCGGAAGCTCACTTCGATGGTTGGATTCTCCACACCCCAGTCGGAGATCAGGGATTTGGCTATGACCCGATCTTTCGTCCAGATGGTTTCGAGATATCCAGCGCACAAATGAGCGCGGAAGCGAAAGATGCAATTAGCCATCGCGGGAAATCACTCCGCGCTATCGCACCTCATGTCATCACTTTGCTTAACACCCTAGGCTAAACTTTGCCTATACGAGATCGCTCAATCCTGAAGGAGTTTAACCGTGGCCGCAAAGAAGAAAGCTGCAACTAAAAAAGTTGCCAAGAAAAAAGTAGCTAAGAAAGCACCAGCGAAGAAAGCCCCAGCGAAAAAGAAGGCTGCCGCTAAGAAAGTTACTAGAAAAGCGCCAGCGAAAAAGAAGGCTGCCGCTAAGAAGGTTGCTAAGAAAGCACCAGCGAAAAAGAAGGCTGCTGCCAAAAAGGTTGCGAAGAAAAAATCTGCAGTTAGAAAATCAACTTCTGCAAGCAAAATTGTTATTCCACCAGTACCACTGGGTGGTGCAAAGAGCTCATCTCGCGTAAATGTCTCAACTACACCTACACCTTCTAAGCCAGCACCTGCAAAGCCAAGTGCTGCACCTAAGCAAGGCACTTCACCACGTGTATTAATTGCAGCAATCATCGGTATCGTACTTCTTGCAGTCATAGTTATTTCTCGTCCCGCATCTACATCTGATGATGCAGCACCTGTTGCAACTGAATCAGCGGCACCTGAAATGACAGAAGAGGCGACACCAGAAGCATCTGAACCAGCAACAACTGAACCAGTTGCTGCGGTTGAAGCTCCAGGTCGCTTCATTGGAAATTGGAAAGATGCTGAAAAATCAGTAATGGTAATTACCTGGAAAGCACCAGCTGCAACTGCTGGGTTAACCGGATATAAGTTTGAAGTTCGTTCCGGAATGGGCGATTGGAAAGAATCAGGAACTTTCCCCGCAACACAACTTTCAGTTGAGTTAACTAAAGGCTCAGCAGAGGGTTCAACTTCATTCCGTGTTTCATCTGTTTACTCAGATGGACAAATAGCAACTGCCAAAGCATTTGGATTCGCTGGACAGTTTGCATAATTAAATAGTTCTAAATTAGAAATAGCCCCAGCCAATTGGTTGGGGCTATTTTTATTCTTTGTTAATACTTTTTATAGATTGCTAGTAATCGCGGCAACATACGCCCGTGCACCAGCTGGCACCAAGTGAACGCCATCTGGTGCAAAGTATTCGGGATGACCTTCTGATATTTGATCCCACCTAACGACTACGGTATTTGGATAAGTAGCGGCTATTTCATTTATCAATTCATTATTTGCATCGCGCCACGGCCTTGGAACAGCAGTATTTACGACAATTCTTTGCGGAGCTGCTTTTACTGCCTCTAATATCGCTATTACTTGTGCTCTAGTAAGTGCGTTGTTATTGCCAATATTGAACACAACAGGTGATTTAAACACCATTGGTCCATCACGGAGCATCACCTCCAAGAGTTCAGGTGCTTGCCGACCAACTCGAGCGTTAATCAAAGCGATGGGATGGTTCATTTCTAATACGTGGCGAATACCGAGAATTACCGAATCACCAGTAACCCAAAGACCTGGATCGGCAGCGTTCTCGACAGGAGTGAGGATCGGCTTATCGGCATCTTTTAGTAGTTGTATAAGTTCTTGATTCTTCTTATCTACTCGCACAATTGCACTTGCACTAATTGTCGCCGAAGCAATAAAGACGATAGATATAGAAAGGGCAACCGCCAACTTCTGTTTTCTGCGAACTGCCTTAGTCCTGTATTTCATACCGCCAAACCAATAAGCAACAGCGCCGCTGCGAATCGGGAGTTCAACTAAACGCAGAGAGATGTCAGCCATCGCAAGAACTAGCAAAATTCTTAGCGAGAAGAGCGCCCAATTTTCTCCATCAAGATCAACTTGTGGGCGTGAGATTTGAAAGATGACCCAATGCCACAAGTAAATTGCATATGAGCGTTCGCCAATCCACAACAAAACTTTATTTCTCAGCAGAGGTGCGAATCTGGATGCAGGATGAACAATAGAAATTAAAATGGCAGTTCCAAATATTCCGGCGAGCGGGAATGCTAATCTATATAACGTTGGTTTAGTCTCATCGATAAGTGCGAATGTTGCCAAGATCCCGATGAAACCAAATACACCAATACCATCAATAAAATCTTGGGCACGGCGCGTTACTTGCAGATTAAAGTTCTGCGGAATCCAACTAACTGCAAGGGCTGCTCCCAGAAAAAGCCCAATGCTATGGGTATCTGTTCCGAAATAGACGTGGCTTACTTTAGAAGAGTTTGCGGCATCTAGTTGAAAAGAAACCAGCATCAAGGCAACGCCAGATATCGCCGCAATCGTTAGCGCAGCGGCTGGAATCACTTTCTTTCCGAAATACTTTAAGACCAATAGCAGGATTAGCGGCCAAAGTAGATAGAACTGGGCTTCTACGGCGAGTGACCATGTGTGCTGCAATAGCGGTGGTCGGCCACTAGTTTCAAAGTAATCTTGATGATTGAAAACTAGCCACCAATTCATTCCACCGAATAGTGAAAATGGTGCATCAGTTAAGAACTTTTTGGTTGTATCGGGCGCCCAGATTCCAACTACTATCGAAGTCACAACAATCATAAAAACTAGTGGTGGGAGCAAGCGCCGAATACGCGCCAGATAAAAATCACGTAAGTCTAATCCGCCACGTTCTTGAATTGAATCCAAGAGCAGCCTGGTAATTACATATCCCGAAATAACAAAGAAGAGGTCAACACCAAGAAATCCACCCGGAATCCAAGAAATTCCTAAGTGATAAAGCGTGACGGCTATAACTGCGATTGCACGCAGTCCATCAATGGCAGGGATGTATTGGATACCGCGCTTGGTAGCCACTTTAATTACCGACGCTTAGCGGGTTTTTTCTTTGTAACAGATTTCTTTGCACCAGTTTTTTTCTCCGGCGCAGCAAGTGCTGCTTTGGTGCGTTGACTTACAACCTTCTTTGGGCCAGTATCAATTACAGAGTTATCAGCCTTCAAATTTTCAGTTACGTTTTTATGCAGTTCGGCTAAACGAGAATATGCGCTATCTAAACGAGAGCGACTCTGCGATATTGCATTCTCTGCCGCATCGAGTGATTGGGTTTGAATTCGATATAAGCGCTCCGCTTCAGAGATAACACCACTTAACCACTGGCGATATTCGGCAACTTCACCAGTTGCTTCAGTGATAATCCGCTCTCCCTCACGGCGTGCGGCTTGTGCCAGTGCTGTGACTTCGCGACGTTTTTCATCAAAGATTGATTGTGCTTCACGCTCTGCTTGAGAAATTCTTTCGGCAGCTTCGGCTTCAGCCACATTAATGTATTTGCGACCGCGCGCTTCAGCGCCAGAGAGAATTGAACGCGCCTTCGTTTCCGCACCTTCTAGCGCATCCTTTACCTGACGGGATGCTTCTAAAGTAATTCGCTCTGATGCTGAAAGAGCTTTTGCTTCACGGCTTTGCGCAGATTTGATCATTGACATGGCGGTTTCGGTCGCCAGGATTTCAAACTCTTCTTTGCTTAGCGTTGTGATGTCGCGGCGAGAGCGCAAGTCATTTAATTGAGATTCAAGTTCGCGGATACGGTCAACCGATGATGGAGCAGCGCTTTCGCTCTCTTTAAATCCGACCCAATTTAGGAAGTTCTTCTTCTCAGCCATGTGCCTAGATTAGGGCAAAGTGGCTAACTCTAAAAGTGGGTGATTTATTGGCGGTATATTGCGAAGGAAACGGCGAGATACTGGGAAATCCACGCTGCGAGCACAAAGATATGGAATAACTCGTGGAAACCAAAATATTTAGCGTTGCGCCCGGGTTTCTTCAAGGCGTAGAAAATGGCTCCCACTGAATATAAAAGGCCTCCAATAATGATTGGGATCAAGACCCAGAATCCGCCTTCTTCATAGAGCTGTGGGGTATAGACAATTGCGACCCAGCCAAGAAGTAAATAGTTGGCGACATATAGCCAACGAGGAGCGTTGATCCAGAAGACACGAAGAGCGACCCCGGCTAAAGCGCCAACCCAAACAACGGATAACAGAATTGTTCGATCGTTGCCATGCAGTAATGCCACGGCAAACGGAGTGTAAGAACCGGCGATCAATAAATTTATATTTGCATGATCCCAACGACGCCAAACTTTCTTCTTTTCGGGGGACCACGGAACGCGGTGATAAATAGCAGAGACGCTAAAGAGCATGATTGCGCTGATCGAATAAAGGGCAACGGCAAATTTCAGCGAACTCTCACTTAGGATGAAGAGAACGAGCGAGGCGATGATTACAACGGGGGTGGCACCTAAGTGAAACCAGCCCCGTAACTTTGGCGGAACTGCCGCTGCTAACTTTTCGCGCTCGCTCGATTCCTTACTCATACTTAAACTGTACGGCGCCTGGACGATCCAATCCCCGAAACGGGGTATGTGGTTAGGGTGATAGCCCAAGAATGAGCGTGATTTGTCCTGAGTTTTCCGAAAATAACTCAGAAATACCCCTCGCTAGTAGTGCAAATTCTTTGCAAAAGGTTCACAATATTTCTCACTGGTTGAGGTCAATGAGGTTCCTCGAGGATTTCATCGCCTTCATCCGGCTTTAAGGGCCGCCTGGTCCTTAAAGTATTAAGCACCCCACGGAGGCTTATTTACATGATTAATCTAACAAGCAACCAATGGAACCTCGTCTACAACGTATTCTCGTTCGGACTAGTTTCAATGCTTGCATGCACTGTGTACACACTTGTTTCACAAGGTCGCGTACTTGCTAAGTATCGCAACGCTCTCGTAATGTCATCAATGGTTACATTCATTGCTGGCTACCACTACTGGAGAATCTTTAACTCATTCTCAGAATCATCAACGGGAATGGCTGTTAAGGTTTCTGGAGACCAGGGTGCATTTAACGAGGCATACCGTTATGTTGACTGGCTACTAACTGTTCCTCTACTTCTTGTTGAAGTTGTTGCAGTGCTTGCACTTGCAAAGGAAGTTTCAAAGTCACTCATCACTCGTTTGGTTCCAGCATCAGCTGCAATGATCGCACTTGGTTACCCAGGTGAAATCTCAAACGACCAGAACACACAGGTTCTCTACGGTGTTCTTTCAACACTTCCATTCCTTTACATCCTCTATGTCTTGTTCGTAGAGCTTGGTAAGTCACTTGATCGCCAGCCAGAAGGCGTTGCAGCAACCATCGGTCGCTTGCGTCTCCTTTTGATCGCGACATGGGGTGTTTACCCAATCTCATACATCCTTGGTATGGGCGAAGGTATGGCTTCAGCTGAGCAATTCGTTGGCGTACAGGTTGGTTACACAATCGCTGACGTATTGGCAAAGTGCGTATTCGGTCTAACAATTTTGAAGATCGCACGCATGAAGTCAATGGCAGAAGGAATGAAGGACGATCACTAATCGTCTTATAAATAGTTAAAGTTAAAGGGGCGTCGGGAAACCGGCGCCCCTTTAATATTTGTA
>CAMBGS010000024.1 GCA_945866305.1 Bifidobacterium breve | reverse complement strand
GTTAGAGCGCTTCCCTGATAAGGAAGAGGTCTGTGGTTCAAGTCCACATAGGCCCACCCTGCACACAACGCGGGGACCTAGCTCAATTGGTAGAGCACCGCCTTTGCAAGGCGGGGGTTAGGGGTTCGATTCCCCTGGTCTCCACAAATCTTGATTTTGGAACCAGACAAACTGGTCTCCACAATTCTTATTTATTTCATCCACTTAAACGATTGGCTAAAAACATGTCATCAACAGCAACTCTGCACACTTCACTCGGCGATGTAGTTATCGAGCTTTATCCAAATCACGCACCAAAGACTGTTGCAAACTTTGTTGAACTCGCAACCGGTGCAAAAGAGTGGACGGATCCACGTGATGGCAAGAAGACAACTGCGAAGTTATACGACGGAACAATTTTTCACCGCGTCATTTCAGGTTTCATGATTCAAGGTGGAGATCCGCTTGGAAAAGGTTTCGGCGGACCGGGTTACCAATTCGCTGATGAATTCCACGGAGAACTGCAATTTGATGCGCCATACATTCTTGCAATGGCTAACTCAGGTCCAGGAACAAATGGTTCTCAATTCTTTATCACCGTTGCACCAACAACTTGGTTAAACCGTAAGCACACCATCTTCGGAGCAGTTAAAGACGCTGCTTCACAGGCTGTTGTAGACAAGATTGGTTCAACACCAACAGGTGCGCAAGATGTACCTGTTACACCAGTTGTAATCAATAGCGTCACCATCGCTTAACCAGTAACTGATGTTTCAAATGAAGCGTTCTGCAACGCTTTCATTAATCACAATTATTTGTGCTGCTTACCTCGCAGATCAGTTATATCCGCAGCTCTATGAATACACCGCGCTCTATGGTCCCCTTGTTCAATCAGGTGAAATCTGGCGCTTGTTTTCTGTCGCACTAGTTCACGGCGGACTCACACATTTATTTTTTAATATGTTCTCACTCCTTGTCCTTGGCAATCCTGTTGAAGCATCGCTAGGGAAAGCGCGTTTTCTTGTAATTTTCTTTGTATCGCTTTTAACCGGATCACTTGCTTCGATCTATTTAAATAGCGCTGCTCAAGTTTCGGTCGGGGCATCGGGTGCGGTCTTTGGTTTATTCGGTGCTTTTATTGCAATGCGCAAAATGATCAGCGAGGGCGTGCGCGACATTTATGTAATCATCGGCCTGAACTTCGTATTCGGCTTCATCCTGGGCGGAGTGGACTGGCGAGCCCACCTGGGAGGCCTTATAGGCGGCTACTTAACGACTGCGGTTTTACTGCGAATTACACGCGTGTAATTCATACACACCTGTGCATGCAACCTGTGGATAACTCCAGAATAAGGAATTCTCGCTAAGGACTGGGGAAAAGCCTTTTACAGTCCTTGCGCTTCCAATTCCTTATTCTTTCTTCACACTTCTTAAAAGAATTTGAGCAACATCTAAAACCTCGACATCGCTTTGTCGCGCAACCATTCCGTCACCAACCATTACGCGACAGAACGGACAAGCAACTGCAACTTCTTCTGCGCCGGTTGAAATAGCTTCATCAACGCGATTTAAATTAATACGCGTTCCAATTTTCTCTTCCATCCACATCCGGCCACCGCCACCACCACAACAAAATGATCGCTCTTGATTACGCGGCATCTCTGTTACATCACACCCTGATGCTTCCAACAATTCGCGCGGTGGTGCATAAATCTGATTGTGACGACCCAAGTAACAAGGATCGTGGTAGGTCAACTTCTTCTCACTCTTATGCGGACTTGGCTTTAAACGCTTCTCTTTAATTAAAGTATTAAGCAATTGTGTGTGGTGCAACATTTCAAGTTCAAAACCGCTTTGTGCGTAATCACGTCCAATTGTTGTAAAGCAATGCGGGCAAGTAACCACAACTTTCTTCTTACCCTTTGGGCGCCCCGCAAATACTTCGTTAAATGTTTCAATGTTTTCGCGGGAGAGAATTTGATACAAGAATTCATTTCCGGATCGACGTGCCGGATCTCCCGTACAAGTTTCGCGCTTGCCTAAAACCGCAAAGTTAACTCCGGCCATCCATAAAAGTTCTGCAACAGCTTTGGTAGTTTTCTTGGCGCGTTCTTCATAGGCACCTGCACAACCAACCCAGAATAAATACTCAACTTCATCTGGCAGCACACCTTCAACAACACGCACCGGGAAATCACATTCTGCGATCCAACCTTCACGATCTTGTTTATTAGCACCCCAGGGATTGCCGGCCTTTTCCAAATTACGGAAAGTGCCACCGAGTTCGGATGGAAATTCTGATTCAACCAAAACTTGGAAGCGGCGCATATTTACAATGTGATCGACGTGTTCGATATCGACCGGGCATTCATTTACGCACGCGCCACACATGGTGCAAGACCAGAGAACATCTGGGGAAATAGGGCCGTTTTCGCCCACTATCGCTTCACTTTCAACCACCTTGGCCATTGCGTGATCGCGCATCGCCATAATCAAAAGCTTCGGCGACAGCGGTTTATCGGTGTGCCAAGCAGGACATTGCGATTGGCAACGTCCACACTCGGTACAAGAAGTCATATCAAGCAGACCTTTCCAAGAAATATCTTGGCGGTTGCCGAGTCCAAAGACATCATCTTCGGCCGGATCTTCAAAGTTAATTGGCTTACCTTTAGAAAGCATTTCAGGAAGTGCGCCGAGTGAAGCGCTGCCATCGCTATTGCGCTTGTAATAAATATTAAAGAAGGCCAAGAAGCGGTGCCAAGCAATTCCCATTGTTAAATTACTTGCGATAACAATAAACCACGCCATTGATACAACAATCTTGGCAGTTGCAATATAAAGAATCGCGCTCTCAAGTGCAGCAGTGCTTAACCCATTGAAGACAAGAACCGCCGGCCATGAAATTGCGTAATGCCAATTCCAGCTAGTTTCACCAGCGAGTGCACCTTCCAGACCGCGCAATGCAAATACACAGAAAACAATTGCCAAAATTGTTGCTTCAACGTAATATGCTTTCCACATTCCAGATCCTGCAAAACGATTTAACATTCGAAATCTTGTAACTTGTCGAATTCCAATTAACGTGACAATTCCGATTCCGGTAGCAATTGCGATAAATTCTGCAAATAGTTCATAAACAACCCAGTGGCCAATAAACGGCAACGCAAATTCTGGATTTAAAACTTGCCCATAAGCAGTAACCAAAGTTCCAAAGAGCGCACCGAAACCGATCATTACAAACCAGTGCGCAATTCCGGTTGCAGTGAAGTTGAGCATCTTGGTGTGGCTCAAAACTTCGTGCAACATATGCATCAAACGTGAACCACGATCATTCCTGCGAGTTGGATCCGGTTGGCCCTTGCGATAAATCCCTATCAACTGCGGCACCCGAATAGCGAGCAGTACAAGTGCGAAGACGGTGATCGCATACGAGAGTGAGGCCAGGGCGATACGCATAACGCGAGGTTACCGAGGTGGGGCGGGAATATCTGGGCAAGGCTAGGAGTTATACGGGATGGTCCAAACTTGAGTCGCTCCGACTCACTCTTTCGGGTAAGATCGACTCAGGTTAGACCAGCCTCAACCCCAAATTGGGCTTGAGATGAGCTAAAAGTTCAATTAGTTAAAAGGAGCAATATAAATGGCTAGAGCAGTCGGAATCGACCTCGGAACAACAAATAGCTGCGTATCGGTACTTGAAGGTGGAGAGCCAAAAGTTATCGCCAACGCAGAAGGCGCTCGCACAACCCCATCGATCGTTGCCTTCGCAAAAAATGGCGAAGTTCTCGTCGGTGAAGTTGCTAAGCGTCAATCGGTGACTAACGTTGAACGCACAATCCGTTCCGTAAAGCGTCACATGGGTACTAACTGGTCAACGGATATTGATGGCAAAAAGTACACACCACAAGAAATTTCTGCACGCATTCTGCAAAAGCTAAAGCGCGATGCTGAGGCATACCTTGGTGAAACAGTCACAGACGCAGTTATTACTGTTCCTGCCTATTTCTCTGATGCAGAACGACAAGCAACGAAGGAAGCCGGCGAGATTGCCGGACTTAATGTGCTCCGCATTATCAACGAACCAACTGCGGCAGCGCTCGCATACGGTTTAGATAAAGCAGAACAAGAACAAACTATTTTGGTCTTCGACTTAGGCGGCGGAACATTTGACGTTTCACTTCTTGAAATCGGCGATGGCGTTGTTGAAGTTAAGGCAACTGCTGGTGATAACCACCTTGGTGGAGATGACTGGGATCAAGTACTTGTCGATCACTTAGTTCAAACTTTCGGTTCTAAGAATGGAATTGATTTAACTAAAGACAAGATGGCGATGCAACGTATTCGTGAAGCAGCCGAAAAAGCAAAGATCGAACTGTCATCATCACAGCAAGCTTCCATTAACTTGCCATACATCACTGTTGATACCGAAAAGAATCCATTGTTCCTTGATGAGACTCTAACTCGAGCACAATTCCAAACACTTACCGCACCGCTACTAGAGCGTTGCAAGAAGCCATTCCAGCAAGTACTAAAGGATTCTGGAATCGCAATTGGCAATATCAAGAGCGTTGTACTTGTCGGTGGATCAACTCGTATGCCAGCAGTCGTTGATTTAGTTCGCGACTTAACCGGCGGAAAAGAGCCAAATAAGGGCGTAAACCCTGATGAAGTAGTGGCCGTCGGCGCATCTCTTCAAGCAGGCGTGCTCAAGGGTGAAGTTAAAGACATTCTCCTTCTCGATGTCACACCACTAACACTTGGTATTGAAACCAAGGGTGGAGTTATGACCAAGATGATCGAGCGCAATACAACGATCCCAACCAAGCGCAGCGAAATCTTTACGACAGCTGATGACAACCAGCCTGCTGTACAAATTCAGGTTTACCAAGGTGAACGTGAAATGGCTGCGCACAATAAGAAACTAGGCATGTTCGAATTAACTGGACTTGCACCAGCACCACGCGGTGTTCCACAAGTTGAAGTTACCTTCGACATTGACGCAAACGGAATCGTTCACGTTGGTGCAAAAGATCTTGCAACCGGCAAAGAACAATCAGTCACAATCAGCGGTGGATCTTCTCTTTCAAAAGAAGAGATCGATCGCATGATGGCAGACGCTGAATCTCACGCGGAAGAAGATAAGCAACGTCGTGAAGAAGCTGAAATCCGCAACAATGGAGATTCACTTGTCTATCAGACTGAAAAGTTCATTGCAGATAACACAGAAAAGTTATCTGAAGGTGAAGCAGCAGAGAAGAAGACTGAAGTTGAGGCAGCACTTGTCGAACTTAAGACTTCACTCGGCGGCGCAAACTTTGAAGCGATTAAGACAAATACCGAAAAGGTAGCAACCCTTAGCCAAGCACTTGGCGCTGCAATGTATGCAGCAGCAGGTGCAGCAGCCGGCGATGGATCAGCCAATGAAGATGGCGTCGAAGATGCTGAAGTAGTTGACGAAGGCAAGGATTAAGACGAGGCATAAAAATGCCGAGGAGCGGAATTGGTATCAATTAAATGAATACAGAAAGTAGTACTCAAATGGAAGCCGATGATGCTTTGCAACAAACGGAGGACGCAGTGGAGGCTGCCCCGGTTCAGGAAACTGATCCGGTGGCGGCGCTCACCGCTGATTTACAACGACTTCAGGCTGAGTATGCCAATTACCGAAAGCGTGTAGAACGCGATCGCGCCTTGGCGCACGAACTTGCAATTGGTGCAGTACTAACTGAACTCCTTGCAACTTTGGATGATATTGATCGCGCCACCGAACACGGTGAGTTAACCGGTGGATTTAAATCAGTTTCCGATCAGATCACCGCGATTACAAATCGCTTAGGTTTGGAAAAGTACGGAACTGCCGGCGATGAATTTGACCCACAGATTCACGAAGCACTGATGCACGACACTGGCAGCGAAGTGTCGGTGCCGACGGCGACAAAGATCTTGCAACCGGGATATAAATATAAAGAACGTATCCTGCGCCCTGCTCGTGTTGCAGTTACTGATCCTGCTGAAGCAGCTGCGGAGTAACAGTCTTCTATGGCCGCTAAAGACCTTTACGAGAAGGATTTCTACAAGATCCTCGGACTTGGCAAATCTGCCAGTGGCGATGAGATTAAGAAGAAATACCGTTCTTTAGCGCGCGAGCTTCACCCAGATAAAACCAAGGGCGATGCTGCAATGGAAGAAAAATTTAAAGCAGTCTCTGAGGCCTATGACATTTTATCTGATGGTAAAAAGCGCGCGGAATACGATCAAGCGCGCGACATGTTTGAACGCGGTGGAATGCGCGCACCACAAGGCGGACAAAATTTCCAAGGTGGAGATTTCTCCGACATCTTCGGGGGCGGAAATCCGCAAGATATATTTGCAAATCTTTTTGGTGGCGGGGGACGTCGCGGTCCACGTAAAGGTCAAGATTTACAAACAGAGGCAACAATTACCTTTAAAGAAGCGGCTTTTGGCACCACTTTAGAACTTCGTTTATCAACCGATGGTGGACCATCACAAACTATTTCAGCGCGCGTGCCTGCAGGAGTAAATGATGGCGCAAAGATTCGCGTTAAAGGTAAAGGCGGTCAAGGTGATGCTGGCCCTGGTGATTTATTTATTATGCTGCACGTTAAAGCACATGCTATTTTTTCACGTAAAGGTGAAAATATTGCAATCACTGTGCCAGTTACTTTTACCGAAGCAGCACTTGGTGCTGATATAAAAGTTCCAACTTTGACGGGTGAAGAAGTAACACTTCGTTTATCACCTGGCACATCAAATGGTCGCGTGCTGCGCGTTAAAGGTCGTGGGATTGCCAAAGGTGCAACCACTGGAGATTTACTCGTAACCGTTGAAGTGCAGGTACCTCAAGACTTACCAAGTGCAGCGGTCGAAGCCTTACAGAAATATGCAGAAGCAACATCTGAGATCGATGTGCGCAGTGGCCTAAAAAGTAAGGCGGAGTTATGAGTAATGAACCGCAAGATAACAAAACACCAGATGATGATGCTGGCCTTTATGTAATTTCGGTTGCCGCAGAACTTTCTGGTCTGCACCCACAAACACTTCGTCAATACGATCGCTTAGGTTTAGTCTCACCAAACCGAACAGTTGGGCGCAATCGTCGTTACTCGTTGCGCGATATCGCATCGCTGCGAATGGTGGGCCGCTTAGTTGGTGAAGGAATTAATCACGCCGGCATTAAGCGCATCATTGAACTTGAATCTGCAATGGCAAATATGGCTATTGAAGTAGCGCAGTTGCGGATAGAAGTAGATGCGCTCCTTAAAGAGAACCCACCAAAAGCACTTGCTACACGCCGTAAAAGCGAAGTTATCGTCTACAAAGAGGATTAAACAGGTTTAATCGCTTTTATTCTGCCGTTCCATTTACCCAATACCTTTTCAGCTGGCGTTAACAAAACCCCTTCAAGAACTGTTGAGTAAATATCTCGGAAGTCCGTGGTGACAGGTAAATCACCATCAATTAACTTAGTAAGTGAAGGCTGGTCGCCATAGAAACCGCCGTTTACACGGTCACCAATTAAGAAGACCGGTCCAGCCGTTCCGTGATCAGTGCCTTCAGAACCGTTTCCTCTAACACGTCTTCCGAATTCGCTGTAAACCAGAACGGTAATATCTTTTGATCGCCCTGATGCCTTCATTTGAGACAAGAACTTAGTAATGCTTGTTGAAACGGTTCCAAGGAGCGCTGCTTGAGCATTAGCTTCATTGGCGTGAGTATCAAAACCACCAAGTGAAACAGACCAAACTTTAGTTGGAGCACCAGCGGCGATTAGTTTTCCAACAACATTTAATTGTTGAGTTAAATTCGAATCCCCACCAGCATTACCACCACCGACAGTAGGTAGATCATCTGACATTTGTGTGGCTTGAGACAAAATAGGTGTGATATTTCCAGAGATGCTAAATAGATTGCGCATTGATAAAGCCGCAGCCGCCATCAATTTATTATCTGCGCGAGAAGGTTTTGACAATTGATCACAAGCTTGTGCGTAAACACCAGATGGAATAACCAAACCACCTAAAGGAAGTGCAGATCCACTGTTCTTTGCACCAACCAATAACGGCGGCAGGACTGAACCTAAACTGATTGAAGTCATTGGATCTATCTTCTGGGTATCTAACCATCTTCCCAACCAACCAGTACTTAGATGCGTTTTTGGCGATCCCGTCTGCCAAATAGCCATCGAAGAAAAGTGCGAACGATCTGGTTCTGGATATCCGACTCCGCGGACAATTGCTACTTTCTTTTCATCCCACAAACCTTTTATTCCAGTCATTGCCGGATTTAAAGCCAACTCATCTGAAAGCGGAAGTAACGTTTCAGTTTTATAAGTTAAATCAGGGCGCGCTGCGTAATACGCAGGATCCTTGTAAGGAATAACTGTGTTTAAACCATCGTTTCCACCGTAGAGAGTTACTACAACCAATATTGGTGTGCCCAGCGGAAGTGGCCTGGTAATCGCAGCTTCTGCAACATCGTTCATTGAAAGAACGGTGGCGGCCGTTGCTGCTGTTGCCGCACCCGAGAATTTTAAGAATTGCCGCCTGGTGTACTTGGACATTCCAAGTTGTTCAGCAGACATAGTAGGAATTTCGTTCATTGGCTCACCACATATTCCGGGCTACAAATTGCAAGGGCAACTAAACGAGGAAGATTGTTCTGCAAATTACCAAGAGCGGTTGAAGTTCGCGCCGTCCACTCAGGAACTGCCAATAGATCAGCGAGATAAGAAATTCTATTTCCTGGAGTGATTGCTTGAATCGTAGAAAGATTAGCCTGCTTAACCAACCAATCTGCGAAAGCGATTCTAAATTGCGCACTTGCAGAGCTAAGCCAAGCTTCATCAGTAGGCCAACCACCTACATTTGGTGGAGAAAAGGGAATTTGCGCCAACTTATCTAAATAACCATTTAGTTTTGAGAAGGAATTCAATTGAGAAGGCGTTAATTCAAGGGCTTTGCACACAGCCACAAACCATTCAACCGGTGATTTAACAGTTGAATACTTCGAGTTAGCTAAATCCTTACCGTTTAATAAAGTGGTTAACCCTTGCGTTATATCTTTTCCTGCCAGGGCGTTGATAAGCGGATGATCTTTAGGTAAGGGTTGGGTGCTGGAAATAAAGCGGTACCAGATTCGTTCTGCTAAAAAGCGTTGGCAATCTGCCTGATCTACAAGATGGCTAATTGCTTCCGGCCCACCCATCACTGCGGTCTTACCCAAAATTGTTACCGCGCCAGTATCACGACGCTTCTGATTTAAAGTTACAACACCGGTACTTCTAGGCACCTGATATCCAGTTAGCGCTCGGGCAAGTTCTTTAACATCTTTTTCGGTGTATCGATTAACACCTAAAACAAATAGCTCCATCACTTCTCGCGCCAAATTTTCATTAGGTGCCTTTAAAGTATTTTCATTTCCATCTAACCAAACTTGCAGCGCACCATCTACAAGCATCGCTTGCGATAAATCCTTAAAGTTGCCAAGCGCATGCTTTCTAAAAGTTTGATTTTGCGTCAGCATTGGAAGTGCATAATTCACTTTTCCAATTGAAGTGGCCCAATGTCCATGCCAGAACCAAACCATTCTCTCCTGCAGTGGTTTCTGAGTAAGAACCATTTGGTCTAACCACCAAAGAGTTAGCTCATTTTTTTGTGCACGAAGCGCTTGTGAAAATTGCTCTGAGTCTGCGCTCTTGGGGGCCGGGCGCGGACCAAGGTCTGCCAAAACTGGTTCTTTCGGTGCCCCTGCATCAACAACTGGTGGATTAAGCAGCGAATTTTTAAAATTTGCAGGACTAGATTTTAAGGCTGCAGCAAACTCTCCAGGTCGTGGCCCGAAAGCAAAGCGGTTAAATAACCTTGCGATCTCCAGCCGTTTTGCATCCATAAGCGAACGCTAGGGCAGTTGGGTTAACAATGTAAGGTTATGTTATGAATTCACATCAACTTCTCCGAGAAGAGATCATAAACAAGGCAGTTGTGCACGGAAAAGTCATTCTTTCTTCTGGAAAAGAAGCGGATTATTACGTAGATCTGCGCCGCGTGACCCTTGATCACGTTGCCGCACCGCTTGTTGGTGAAGTTATGTTGGATCTAACCAAAGATTTAGATTACGAGGCAGTCGGTGGTTTAACACTTGGCGCAGACCCAGTTGCAACAGCGATGATGCATGTTGCAGCACGTAACGGTAAAGCGATTGATTCTTTTGTAGTTCGTAAGGCTGAAAAAGCGCACGGCTTGCAGCGTCGCATTGAAGGTCCAGATGTTGTCGGTAAGCGGGTATTAGCAGTCGAAGATACTTCTACAACTGGCGGATCAGTTTTAGCTGCGGTTGAAGCGCTGAAAGAAGCTGGTGCGATTGTTGTAGGCGTTGCAGTAATTGTGGAACGCGGCGCAAAGCAAGCAATCATCGATGCTGGATACGAATACCGCGCAGCATTTCAACCTGCCGATTTAGGTCTGTAACTCTTAACTTCAGCAGTTGTTAACTTAAATGGCGCTTTGTACGCCATTCGCGCAAGATTTCCACAGCAACAGGCAAAACGCTTACCAAAATAATTAGCCCAACAACAGGCAACAAGTACTTATCAACACTGCCTTCAAGTTTTTCACCTAGGTAATAACCGGCGATTATTAAGCCATCAGTCCACAAAATTGCACCAACGCAGTTCCAGAAGAAGAATTTCCTTGCCGGCATTCCGATAATTCCACACATTGGATTTATCAAGGTGCGCACAAATGGAATAAAACGTGCCAGCACCAAGGCTTTACCTGTGCCGTATTTATTAAGCCACTTTTCAGTCGCCTTTACCTTCTTCTGATTGAAGATGCGACCGTCGGGGCGATCAAAGAGCTTCACGCCAAATTTTGCGCCAATGAAATGCCCGGTCTGCGAACCAATAATCGCAACCAACGGTGCACCGATCAGCAAAGCGACAATATCGATCTGAACACCATCAAAAATTTTGGCAGCTGCCCCAGATGCGCCAATACCGGCAAGAAAGAGCAGCGAGTCGCCGGGGAAGAAGAGCCCGATTAGCAGCCCGGTCTCCATAAAGATGATCGCCAAGATTCCGACCAGCCCGAGGGTGGAGATGATGGAATGGGCATCCAAGAGGTTTACTGAGGTATTCATTGCGGCAAGGTTAGCCGACCAACCCGATCAGCCCCAGCGTAAAAATTTTATATATAAGAGGTATATCGCTCTAATTTTGGTGTTTAGGGGTGGGTTATGCGTAAACTCTCGCCATCTTCGCGTCCGCACTCGAAAGGACGCCCTGAATCTCCAACGGAGGAGAACCAATGCGAGCATCTGCCGCCCTGTCCAATGTGCAAGTAACCGGCACAAACTTAAATATCACCTACGTGGTCCTAGCGATTTCACTCCTCGCTCTCGCCATCGCTTGGGTGTTGCGCGCACAAGTCTTGGCAGCCAGTGATGGCACCGACAAGATGCGCGAGATCGCTGAAGCCGTGCAAGAAGGCGCCGCCGCATATCTCACGCGCCAGTTCCGCACACTTTCCTATTTTGTTGGAATCGTCTTCTTTCTACTTTTCGCACTTCCTGCTGATACAACTTCAATTCGTATCGGGCGCTCGCTCTTCTTCTTAATGGGCGCAGGTTTTTCCGCGCTCGTTGGTTACAACGGAATGTGGCTCGCAGTTCGCGCAAATGTGCGCGTTGCTGAAGCTGCTCGTCAAAAGAGTGCAGAAAAAGCAGTTCAGATTGCCTTCCGCACAGGTGGCGTTGTCGGTATGACAACTGTTGGTCTTGGATTAATTGGCGCAGCCGGAGCAGTTGTTATCTTCCGCGAAAATGCACCAACAGTTCTTGAAGGTTTTGGTTTCGGCGCTGCAATGCTCGCAATGTTTATGCGCGTTGGTGGCGGAATCTTTACCAAGGCAGCAGATGTCGGAGCTGACCTTGTCGGTAAAGTTGAAAAAGGTATTCCAGAAGATGACCCTCGCAACCCAGCAACAATTGCAGATAACGTCGGTGATAACGTCGGTGACTGTGCTGGTATGGCCGCTGACTTATTTGAGTCATATGCAGTAACACTTGTTGCGGCACTTATCTTAGGTAAGGCTGCATTCGGTAACGAAGGTTTGATCTATCCATTGATCGTTCCTGCAATCGGAATTCTCACCGCCGTAATCGGCATCTTCCTTACTAAATTGCGTTCTACAGATAAATCAGCAATGACCGCGATTAACCGCTCATTCTTCTTATCTGCAATTATTTCTGCAGGCCTAACCGGTCTTGCAACATTTACATACTTGCCAGCAAAGTTTGATCAACTAACAAACTTCTCACCTAAGGTTCTAGCAGATGCGGGAAATATCAACCCACGTGTTCTTGCCTTTGGCGCAGTTCTAATTGGTATCGCACTTGCTGCAGCAATTCAGGTATTAACTGGCTTCTTCACCGAAGTTGGCAAGCGTCCCGTAAATGATGTTGCCGCATCTTCACAAACAGGCGCTGCAACAGTGCTTTTGGCTGGTATATCAGTTGGTTTCGAATCAGCGGTTTACTCAGCGCTCTTGATCGCAGCATCAGTATTCGGAGCATTCTTACTCGGTGGTGGATCCATTACCTTGTCACTCTTTGCAATCGCAATCGCAGGTACCGGTTTGCTAACAACAGTTGGCGTAATCGTTGCGATGGATACCTTCGGACCAATTTCCGATAACGCACAAGGCATCGCAGAAATGTCAGGTGATGTTAAGGGCGAAGGCGCACAGATCCTTACTTCACTAGATGCAGTTGGAAACACAACTAAGGCGATCACTAAAGGAATTGCAATTGCCACAGCAGTTTTGGCCGCAACCGCACTCTTCGGTGCATTCACTGATGCGATCAAGGAAGCAGTTATTAAGGCTGTTGGTGAAGGCACAGATGTTGCACTTCAATTCCAAGGCGTGCTCGATGTTGCAGATCCACGTAACCTCGTTGGTCTAATTATTGGCGCAGCAGTTGTGTTCCTCTTCTCAGGACTTGCCATCAACGCAGTATCTCGCGCAGCGGGTGCAGTTGTTATGGAAGTTCGTAACCAATTCAAGTTACACCCTGGAATTATGAAGGGAACCGAAAAGCCTGAATACGGTCGCGTTGTTGACATCTGTACTCGCGATTCACTTCGCGAACTTGCAACACCAGGACTTCTTGCAGTGATGGCACCAATCGCAGTTGGCTTCGGCCTTGGCGTTGGCGCACTCGGTGCATACCTTGCTGGTGCAATCGGCACCGGAACGCTTATGGCGGTCTTCCTTTCAAACTCAGGCGGTGCTTGGGATAACGCGAAGAAGATGGTTGAAGATGGAAATTACGGCGGCAAGGGCTCTGATGCACACGCTGCCACAATCGTTGGCGACACTGTTGGTGATCCATTTAAGGACACCGCAGGCCCAGCAATTAACCCGCTAATCAAGGTTATGAACTTGGTTGCGCTCTTGATTACACCTGCGATTGTAAGTTTTGCACTTCCAACTCAGCAGGGAACATCAATGATTATTGCACTCGTTGCAGTTCTGCTTATCGTCGGTGCGCTAATCCGCAGCCGTCGCCAAGCAACTTCAATCGAATACTAAGAACTTAACTTCCCCGATCTTAGGAATTCATGGCAAAAGAGCTTAAGAAACTGGTGATCGTTGAATCACCAGCAAAAGCGCGCAAGATTGGCGATTACCTCGGCGATGGTTTCATCGTCGAGGCTAGCGTCGGTCACATTCGCGATTTGCCACAGCGCGCAGCTGACATTCCTAAAGACGTTAAGAAACTTGCCTGGTCAAAAGAAGGCGTCGATATTGAAAATGATTTCGCACCTCTATATGTAATCAACCCCGATAAGAAAGCAAAAGTAGCCGAACTTAAAGAGTTGATGAAAGGCGCCGACGAGTTATTACTGGCAACAGATGAAGACCGCGAAGGTGAAGCTATTGCTTGGCACCTAGTAGAAGTACTCGAGCCAAAGATTCCAATTAAGCGAATGGTCTTTAACGAGATCACTAAAGAAGCAATTCAAGCAGCCGTGATTAACACGCGAGATTTGGATTACAACTTAATTGATGCTCAAGAAACTCGTCGCGTTCTCGACCGCCTCTTTGGCTACCGACTGTCTCCAGTTCTTTGGAAGAAAGTTATGCCAAGAATTTCGGCTGGCCGCGTGCAATCAGTTGCCACCAAGTTAATTGTTGAAAAAGAGCGCGAACGCATGGCCTTTATCTCATCATCTTGGTGGGATTTAAATGCAACCAGCGAACTTGGATTCACCGCGCGCCTACTTTCAGTCGAAGGCAAGAAAGTAGCGTCCACAAGTGACTTTGGGGCAGATGGCGCAGTTAAAGAAAAGTCACTTGAAAATATCTTGTTACTTGATGAAACCGGTGCCCGCGCTTTAGTTGAATCACTGAAATCAACTCCGCTCACCGTTAAATCAACCGAGGAATCTCCCCGCACCGAACGCCCTAAGCCACCATTTACAACATCTACTATGCAACAAGATGCGGGTTCAAGACTCGGCTGGGGAGCACAGATCACAATGCGTGTGGCCCAACGTTTATACGAAAACGGTTACATCACTTACATGCGCACCGATTCAATCAATCTTTCAGCACAAGCGGTCAACGCAGCACGTGCTGCTGCAAAAGCACTTTACGGCGCAGACCATGTTGCAGATGCACCTCGTGTTTACCAAGGCAAAACAAAGAACGCCCAAGAAGCCCACGAAGCGATTCGCCCCGCAGGAGACACTTTTAAAACTCCAGGTGAACTTGCCCCAGAACTTTCACGCGATGAGTTCTCACTTTACGATTTAATCTGGAAGCGCACCGTTGCATCCCAAATGGCTGATGCCAAGAAGATGCAGATGCGTGTTGACTTTGATGCCACCACATCAGATAAGAAAGCTACAATCTTCCGCGCCAACGGAAGCGTTATTACTTTCCCAGGTTTCCTCGCCGCATACGATGACATCGTCGACGAGAACGCAAAAGTTGATGAAGAAGCATCCGATAAGCGCCTTCCCGCAATGACTGTTGGTCAATCCATCAAGGTCAGCGAATACAACTGCGAAGGCCACGACACCAAACCACCCGCTCGTTACACCGAACCAACTCTTGTTAAAAAGTTGGAAGAACTCGGCATTGGCCGCCCCTCCACATTTGCATCAATCATTCAAACAATTCAAGACCGTGGATATGTTTACAAACGTGGTCGCGCACTCGTTCCGACATTCTTGGCATTCTCCGTTACCGGCCTATTAGAGACTCACTTTACGAAGCTAGTTGATTACGACTTCACCGCATCAATGGAAGAAGATCTCGACAAGATCGCAGCCGGTGAAGCCGGCCGCGTTGATTGGCTCCGTGATTTTTACTACGGAGTCGACGGCCAACCAGGCCTCAACGAGCTTTCCCTTGATCTCGGTGGCATTGATGCTCGCGCAACGAACACAATGAATTTATCCGACACCATTGAAATCCGCGTTGGCCGCTATGGCGCCTACCTTCAAGAAAATATTCCTGATCAAGATCGCAAACTTGCGAACATCCCAGAAGAACTCGCGCCCGATGAGTTAACTCTTGCTAAAGCAATTGAGCTACTCGCCGCACCTTCTGGTGAACGCGAGTTAGGAACCGACCCACAAACCGGCTTAGAAGTTATCGCAAAGTCTGGTCGCTTTGGCCCTTACATCACCGAAGTATTTCCACCAGAACCGGTTGAGTTAGATGACAAAGGTGAGCCAAAAAAGAAGCGTAAAAAGAAAGATGCACCGAAACCAAAGACCGCATCTCTTCTTTCCACAATGACTCTGGATACGATCACAATCGATGATGCACTAAGACTTTTATCTCTTCCACGCATCCTTGGCACAAACTCTGCAGGTGAAGATATAACTATTCAAAATGGACGTTACGGCCCATACCTAAAGGCTGGCGTCGATTCGCGCACGCTAACTAGCGAAGATCAACTCTTCTCACTCTCACTTGATGAAGCTTTAGAAATCTACTCAAAGCCAAAAGAGCGTCGTCGCGGCGTAGCAAAGCCTCCGCTTAAAGAACTCGGTAAAGATCCGGCAACCGAGAAAGAAGTTATTGTTAAAGATGGTCGCTTCGGCATGTATGTGACCGATGGCGAAACAAATGCAACGCTTCGCCGCGGAGACACACTCGAAGCCCTAACTATTGAACGCGCACTTGAACTTCTTGCTGGACGCCGTGCATGGGAGGCCGAAAACGGCCCATCGCCAAAGAAATCAAAAAAGAAGGCCGCGAAAGTAAAGGCTGGTGATAGCGCGCCATCCCTTACAAAGAATACGATTAAGAAAGCGGCAACAAAAAAGAAGGCCGCCAAAAAAGCTACCGGCAAAGCCGCAAAGAAAGCGGAATAGAGTTCAACCATGGCAACTGAAACTTGGTTAATCACAGGTGGTGCGGGCTATATCGGCACACACGTTGCCGATCTTTTCATTGCTGACGGCAAAGATGTGGTCCTATTGGATTCACTTTATCAAGGCCTTGAGTCTCGAGTAATTTACTTGCGCAAGAAACATAACGAAGAGATTCCGCTTCACGTGGTTGATATCCGTGATTACACCGCCGTTGAAAATATTTTAAAAAGCCAAACTTTTACTGGCATTGTGCACACCGCCGCACTTAAAGCAGTTGGCGAATCAGTTGAAAAACCTGATGAGTATAAGGAAGTTAATTTCACAGCAACAGTTGAACTCTTAAAGCTGGCTCAAAAGTATGGAGTGAAGAAGTTCTTATTCTCATCAACTGCTGCTGTATACGGCAGTCCCGACACAACAGAGCCTTGTAAAGAAAATGGTCCACTGTCACCGATATCCCCATACGGTTCTACAAAGCTAGATGCCGAAAGCAAAGTAACTGAATTTATAAATGCTCCAGGAAATAGCGGTTCATCATTTCGTTTCTTCAATGTTGTCGGTGCAGCATCACAAGAGTTGCTAGATAACTCGGTTGAAAATCTGGTCCCAATCGTTTTAGGCAAGTTAAATAAAGGTGATGCACCAGTTATTTTCGGCATTGATTACCCGACTGCAGATGGCACGTGTGTACGTGATTATGTTGATGTGCGCGATATCGCCGCAGCTCACCTAACCGCCGCAAATGCCACCAAGCTAATCCCAGCAATAATCAACGTCGGTACTGGTCGCGGCGCATCGGTGCGCGAGATCATCAACTTGGTCCTAGATGCCGTAAATAAGAGCAATACCGAAGTAATTGAGGCGCCACGTCGTGCCGGAGATCCAGCTTTCTTATGCGCAGATGTTGAGTTGGCGGCAAAAGAGATGGGCTTTAGATCTAAATACAGTCTGGAAGAAAGTATCCGCAGCCTCTTTTAATTAAAGCTTGGCGCCAGGTGAGAGAACTTTAATTCCCATAACCGCGGCATTGGAAATCATTTGTTTATCGTAAGTAATGATTCCTTCGATTTGATGACCAAGTGTTATGGCTGTCGCAACATGTATTGCATCAAGTGTCGCAAGAGTTACAGATCCCGTGAATGATTCTGCAACAGTAAGTACTTGATTTGAGATAGACACAAAATTAATACGTGATAACTCTTCATTTGCAAGCTCAATATCTTTTGGATTGATTCGAAACACTGCTCTCTTTACTTCTAAGCGAGCAAGTTCAGATGAGATAGCTTGGGATGTGAGTGCTTTGACCATTGCAGGCCTTTCAGGTTCTGCGAACACATACTTCAATATTGCAGAGCTATCTAAATACCAACTCAATATCTTTCCTCAGCGCGCATCTCCATCAAAACTTCTGTGGAAGTTTTGCTCCCAGTAATTTTCACTGGGTTCTTAGTCGGCCGCCAATCTGGATTTTCTGCCGGCTTAATCAAGCCACTTTCAATGTATTCGTCATACAAAGATCGCTTAATTGGTGCCAAGCGCGCAACCGGAATACCGTGTTCAGTGATTTCAATAATCGCTCCTGCCTTAACCGCATCTAAAACTTTCGAAGCGTTCTGTCGTAATTCACGAACACCAACAGATTGCAGCGGCGCAGGCTTTACCACTTTCAGCGCAGGTGCTTTGGTTCCTGCTTTCTTCTTGCTAGTAGTTGGCTTTGTCTTTCGCGCAGCGGTTGTCATATGGCAAGAGTAGCACATCAGATGAATGTGCTACTAACAAAAATCTACTAATACAAGCCAAATACAAGGCCTCTATATCGCCTCTGGCTCGCCCGATAGACTTCCCGCATGCCAAACAGCTTGCCGACCCCTGCCGCCCCCGCGCAGGATGAAACTCGCAACGTTCTGGCGATCCCCGCATTTCGCAAGCTCTGGAACTCGATGGTCTTCTCATCTTTAGGCGATTGGCTTGGACTTCTCGCAACCACAGCCCTTGCCCAAAAACTTTCCGGCGGATCTTATGCAACAGCAAACTTTGCAATTGCTGGTGTCTTCATCGCGCGCTTACTTCCCGCAGTTTTTCTCGGCCCAATCGCTGGCGTGATTGCCGACCGTTTTGATCGCCGCAAGTTAATGGTCACCTCCGACATCTTGCGCGCCGCACTTTATATCTCAATACCAATCGTTAATACATATTTCTGGCTCTACGCCGCGATGATCCTGGTTGAATGTTTGACCCTCTTCTGGTCACCCGCCAAAGAAGCAACGGTTCCAAATTTAGTTGGTAAAGAACGGCTAGAAAGCGCCAACCAAGTTTCGCTCTTAGCCGCCTACGGCACTGCACCAGTTGCAGCGATCTTATTCTCACTCCTTACTTTATTTGCAAACGCGATTGAATCACTCTTCCCATTTACCATCGGCGATTCAATTGATATCGCACTCTATGTAAACGCAGCCAGCTTTGCATTTGCTGCAATTACTATTTGGGGCCTGAAAGAAATTCCAAAAGGTGCGGCTGCTAAGAAAGCAAAAGATGAAGGCGTCCTTAAATCCCTTCACGATGGTTGGAAAGCAGTTAGCCAAACCAAGATTGTGCGCGGCCTTGTCGTTGGAATGATCGGTGCCTTCTTTGCCGCAGGTGCGGTCATTGGTCTTGCTCGAACATTTGTGGGCGATCTTGGTGGCGGCGATGCGGCATATGGTGTTTTATTCGGCGCAGTCTTTACCGGTCTTGCAATAGGTATCGCCTTTGGCCCAAAAATATTTGCACAATTCTCACGCCGGCGTTTATTTGGCGCATCCCTTACAACCGCAGGCTTCTTCCTCGTCTTACTCGCCCTAATCCCAAATCTTGTAATGGCAGTTTTCACGGTAATCATCCTTGGCACCTTTAGCGGCATCACTTGGGTCACTGGCTTCACGATGTTGGGCATGGAGGT
>CAMBGS010000023.1 GCA_945866305.1 Bifidobacterium breve | reverse complement strand
GCAGTAGAGATTCTTAAAGGCGTAGACCTCACAATTAAATCAGGCGAAACGCACGCAATCATGGGACCTAACGGTTCCGGTAAATCAACTCTGGCTTACTCAATAGCGGGACATCCGAAGTACAACATCACCGGCGGAACCGTAACTCTAGATGGTGCAGATGTTCTGGAAATGACAGTCGACGAACGCGCTAAAGCGGGACTCTTCTTGGCAATGCAATACCCAGTTGAAGTTCCTGGCGTATCAGTTTCAAACTTCCTTCGTACAGCTGTAACTGCGCTACGCGGTGAGGCTCCGAAGTTACGTACTTGGGTTGGCGAGGTTAAGGGTGCCATGGAAGCGCTCAGCATGGATCCATCATTTGCACAACGTAACGTCAACGAAGGCTTCTCTGGTGGCGAGAAAAAGCGCCACGAAATTATGCAACTAGAACTGTTGAAACCAAAAATTGCGATTCTTGATGAAACCGATTCAGGTCTTGACGTTGATGCTTTACGAATAGTTTCAGAAGGTGTAAATCGCGCCAAGGAAAGCAATAATATTGGCGTGGTCTTGATTACTCACTACACCCGTATTTTGCGATATATCAAACCAGATTTCGTTCACGTCTTCGCCAATGGCAAGATTGTTGAAGAAGGCGGACCGGAGCTTGCCGATAAATTGGAAGCTAACGGCTATGCGGAGTACGTCACCGCGTAATTTGTTATGGCCTACGACCCGCTTGTAATTCGGAAGGATTTCCCGATCTTTGATCGGAGTATTCGCGACGGAAAACGGTTGGTCTATCTCGATAGCGGTGCAACCAGCCAAAAGCCAGCAGTGGTTATTGACGCTGAATCCAATTTTTATCGAAAGCACAACGCCGCAGCGCATCGAGGCGCACATCAATTAGCTGAGGAAGCAACCGAAGCGATTGAATCTGCGCGAGAAGTAGTCGCCAATTTTCTGAGTGGCACAGTCGATGAAATCGTCTTTACCAAGCACTCAACAGAGGCACTCAACCTATTGGCCTATTCAATTGGCAATTCTCCTGTAGGAAATAAGTTTCATCTCAAAGCTGGCGATGAAATCGTGGTTTCGGAGATGGAGCATCACGCCAATTTAATTCCTTGGCAAGAGCTCGCTAAACGAACTGGCGCGGTTCTTAAATGGTTTGAAGTTAATCCCGATGGACGTTTAGATCTCTCAAATATTGATAGCGTTGTTACGAGCCGCACCAAGATCGTTGCTTTAACTCATCAATCGAATGTCCTCGGAACAATCAATCCATTAGCTCAATTGGTTAAGCGCACTCACGATGTCGGGGCAATCTTTATATTAGATGCCTGTCAATCTGTCCCTCATATGCCGGTAAACGTTGCAGCACTTGATATTGATTTCTTAGTCTTCTCCGGACATAAAGCGGTTGGTCCGACCGGCGTTGGTGTTTTGTGGGGTCGCGCCAGCTTGCTTGCCGAACTTCCACCATTCCTCTTCGGCGGCTCAATGATTGAAAGTGTCACCATGACTGATGCAACTTGGGCATCAGCGCCACGAAAATTTGAGCCAGGCGTGCCAAATATGGCGCAGATTGTTGGATTAGGTACGGCCCTAAATTATTTGACTGATATTGGAATTCAAGAAATCCATAACCATGAAATAAATATTACAAGTTACGCGATCTCTAAACTTCAAGAAATTAATGAATTAAGGATTGTCGGGCCCACAGATATGAATCTGCGCGGGGGAGCGGTGTCATTCACTTTGGGAGAAATACACCCACATGATCTCGGGCAATTTTTGGATAACTCAGGAGTTGCGGTTCGCACTGGGCATCATTGCGCTTGGCCGTTGACACGTAAGATGGGCGTTGCCGCAACTACTCGCGCTTCTTTCTATTTGTATAACACTTTAGATGACATAGATGTCCTTGTTGATGCTGTATCTGATGCACAGAAATACTTTGCCTAATGCAATTAGATAACCTTTATCAAGAAGTGATTCTAGATCACTATAAGCACCCTCAGAATAAAAAGCTCTCCGCGAATTATGATGCGCAAGTTCATCACGTCAATCCATCCTGCGGAGATGAAATTGATCTCAACTTAACGATAAAAGATGGCATCGTCAGCGATATCTCTTGGGATGGGGTGGGCTGCTCAATATCCCAGGCAAGTGTTTCGATCCTTACTGAGTTGTTAACTGGAAAGAAGATCGATGAGGCCTATTTGATCTTTGATCAATTTGTCGCACTGATGCAGAGCAAGGGTGCCGTATCCGGCGACGAGATGGTGCTGGAAGATGCAATCGCCTTAGCCGGAGTCTCAAAATATCCTGCACGAATCAAATGCGCGCTCTTGGGCTGGATGGCATTTAAAGATGCCAGCGTTCAAGCGCAAGCAAAATCTAAACTAGACTAGAAAACCAGGAGAGAGGTTCAATTATGGTTGCTGCAGTTGATGATGTTACAGAGGCGATGAAGGATGTTGTTGATCCCGAACTTGGCATCAATGTTGTTGATCTCGGATTGATCTACGATGTAATGGTTGACGATAACAATATTGCTGTGTTGAACATGACTTTAACTTCAGCGGCTTGCCCCTTGCAGGATGTAATTGAAGATCAAACTCGTCAAGCGCTAGCTCCGCTAACTTCAGATGTGAAGATCAATTGGGTATGGATGCCACCTTGGGGTCCAGATAAGATCAGTGATGACGGCCGTGAACAATTGCGCGCTCTTGGGTTTACTGTTTAAAGATCTTCCAACTACTTTAGATCGGAGCTTCTCTTGTCCATGCAAGCTGGCTGGATGGCGCTTCGAACTTTAAGTTCAGATCAATCGGTCAAGAATGCGAAGCTACGCCCAGGCACGTTAAAGCGGATTTTTGCTTACGCGATTCCGTACCGCCCTACCTTCATTCTTTTCTTTATCTGCCTAATAGTTGACTCAGTTTTAACCATTTCAACTCCTTTACTACTCCGTGAGTTAATCGACAAAGGTGTTATTCCGAAAGATCGTGAAGTTGTAACCAAGATGGCGATTGCTGTTGCCATTCTTTCGATTCTAACTGCCGTAGTTAACATTGTGGTGCGATGGATCTCTGCAAAAATTGGCGAAGGTTTGATTTATGATTTGCGATCACAAGTATTTCGACATGTGCAAGAGCAATCGATCGCATTTTTCACTCGCACCCAGACGGGTGCTCTAATAACTCGTATGAATTCTGATGTGATCGGAGCACAACGAGCCTTCACTTCTACATTTTCAGGAATAATCAGTAATGTATTAACTCTTATCTTGGTTGTTGGAACTATGTTGGCGCTCAGTTGGCAGATTACGATCGCATCCCTTCTTTTACTTCCTATCTTTCTGGCGCCGACTAAATGGATCGGTGCTCGATTACAGGGGTATACACGCGATTCTTTTGAAACAAACGCGGAAATGTCATCGCTGATGACCGAGCGGTTCAACGTATCAGGTGCACTTCTTGTAAAACTTTATGGTGACCTTAATCAGGAATCTAAAGTATTTAAAAAGAAAGCTCGCCGCGTCGCTGATATCGGAATCTCTATGGCGATGCTCAGTACCTTCTTTTTCATAGCTCTAATTAGTATTGCAGCCCTTGCTACAGCGATCGCCTATGGAATTGGCGGACATTTGGCCATCGACGGCGCAATTACCGTTGGCAGTCTTATCGCTATAACAACTCTCTTAGCTCGCTTATATGCACCCTTGGTTTCTCTTGCTACCGTGCGCGTTGATGTGATGGGCGCGCTTGTTTCATTTGAACGAGTCTTTGAAGTACTTGATCTTGAACCGATGGTTCAGGAAAAGGCCAATGCGGAAGTTTTACAAAGTAAAACGCCAGCGATTGAATTTAGCGATGTTCGTTTCACATATCCAAAAGCGGAAGAGATCTCTTTACAATCGCTCGAGGCAGTTTCAATTCCAGAAACTCGTGCAGTTGAAGAGATATTAAAGGGCATTACTTTCACTACTTTGCCCGGTACCGTAACTGCGCTTGTTGGTCCATCCGGTGCAGGCAAGACAACCATAAGCGCACTGCTACCGCGCCTTTACGATGTAACAGGCGGAGCAATCAAGATTGATGGTCACGACTTGCGGGATCTTTCACTTTCCTCACTGCGAGAATCAATTGGTGTTGTAATGCAAGATTCGCATCTTTTTCATGACACGATCGCCGCGAACCTTCGCTATGCCAAAAATGATGCCACAGATGATGAGATGCGAGAAGCATGTAAGTCGGCACAGATATGGGATCTGATTGACTCTCTTCCGAACAGATTAGAAACAATGGTTGGTGAACGTGGCCATCGTCTTTCTGGGGGCGAAAAACAGCGTTTAGCAATCGCTAGGTTGCTCCTTAAGTCACCAGGCATCGTAATTCTAGATGAGGCAACTGCGCATTTAGATTCGGAGAATGAAGAGTTAGTTCAGAGAGCTCTTGCTAGTGCATTGCGCGGGCGAACCAGCATCGTCATAGCCCACCGTTTGAGTACGGTGATGAGTGCGGATCAGATCATTGTTTTGGAGAATGGGTTAATTCGGGAACGCGGAAAACATGAAGATTTAGTCCGAGCGGGAGGCCTGTACTCAGAGCTCTTTGCGCGTCAAGATTTGACCACGCCTAATTAAAATTCGCCCGTAAACAAATAGACCGGCGAAAAAGACCCACTGGAAGGAATACGCCAAGTGCGGGCCATCGCTCAGTTCAGGAACTTGCGCAGGAGCTTTTGGAATTAATGAACTATCTGACCCAGTGATGAGATCTAAATAGAAACCCTCACTTGCAAATCCAGTTTGCGCATTCAATTTGGAAATCATCCCATCGCCAGAATTAGGTAGTGCAAAGAATGCCCCGACTGGGAGGGATTTATCCAAACGCACTCGGCCCACAATAGAAACAGGTTCTTTTGGAACTGCGGTTATCTCGGGGGCGGTCTTCGCATCCTTGCCCGCCTTAACCCAACCACGATCGACCCAGATAAATCTGCCATCGGATAATTCAAATCTGGTTAAAACTTCGTAGCCATAGACACCCTCAAAGTATCTATTCTTTAGGAGGATCTGCTGTTCGGATCTAAACGAACCAGTTGCATTAACACTCCGCCATTCAAATTGGGAAATATCTGTATCTTTTTTTGCTGAGATCTCAGAAATATTTAAAGCGGAGAGGGTCAGTTGGGATTCAATTCTGGAATTGCGATCCTGGCGATCGATACCTCGTTGGAATTGCCATTGCGCCGCCCAAAGACAGAGCACAATTAAGGCAAACGCTAAAAGAGATTTTGTAAAAGCCAGTGGCTCACGAGCTCGAACTGGCCTATCAGTCATGCTCGGAGTCTAGCGAACCGTTATTACTCTAATGACTTAGCTTTATCGCTAACCAAGGACTCACCTGGAGCAAAACTTTCGCGTCCAGCATTAGCAACAACAACTGCGATGTAAGGAAGGGTCACCGCTCCGAGTAAAGCAAACCAGCGATAGGGACTCGGTAAAATCACAGTGAGCAAGAAGCATGCAGTACGAATCATCATCGAGATGAAATAACGCCTCTGTCTTCCAGCTTGATCACGTGTTAGAGATGCGGGAGCAGCGGTAATGTCATAAACAGGTACGGCAGCCTTTTTTCTCTGCTTCTTACGAAATATCCCAGCCATGCGACAAGACTATGGGGCGTTAAGGCAGGGCGCGAGGTGGAAATGCTGGTTACGCATAAGTAGCAGGGTAAGTTTTGCCATATGTCAGAAGATAATTCTTCACTCGCCCTCGTAACTGGTGGAAATCGTGGAATCGGATTAGCCATCGCGCACTCCTTAGCAAGTGCCGGCCACCGCGTTGTCATTACATACAGAACCGGTAATGCACCCTCAGAATTTCTTGCGGTAAAGATGGATGTAACTTCCACGGAGAGTGTGGAGGCTGCCTTCAATGAAATTGAAGAAAAATGGGGAACGCCAGAGATTATTGTGTCTAACGCAGGAATTACCAAGGATGGATTAGTTCTGCGCATGAGCGATAGCGACTTTGAAGATGTCGTTAATGCGAATTTAAGTGGTGCGTTCCGCGTTGCCCGTCGCGCAACCAAGGGTTTACTGAAATTAAAGCGTGGTCGATTGATTTTTATCGGTTCAGTTGTCGGGGGAGTCGGCGCAGGTGGCCAAGTTAATTACGCAGCAAGTAAGTCCGGGTTACTAGGCATGGCACGTTCTTTTGCGCGCGAACTAGGCTCGCGCGGAATTACTGCAAATGTTGTTGCTCCTGGGTTCGTGGAAACCGATATGACAGCATCTTTGGACGAGAAACGTCGCGAAGAGATTGCTAAGTCAGTTCCTTTGGGGAGATTTTGTACAACCGATGAAATTGCAAAGGTAGTGACATTCGTTGCTTCACATGACGCTGGGTACATTACTGGGGCGTTGATACCAGTTGATGGTGGATTAGGGATGGGTCATTAATATGGGGATTTTAAAAGGCAAGAATATTCTGGTTACCGGTGTACTCACCGACAGTTCAATAGCTTTTCATATTGCAAAGCTGGCACAGGAAGAAGGCGCAACAGTTTTGCTTTCATCCTATGGACGCGTGATGAGTCTGACTACCCGTATAGCGGGACGATTGCCTCAGCCAGCGCCAGTAATTGAATTAGATGTTATAAATCAGGAACATCTAGATGCTCTCGCAGATCGAGTGCGGGAATACGTTCCGCATCTCGATGGTGTGGTTCATTCAATTGGATTTGCACCTGAAGCGGCACTTGGAGGAAATTTCCTTAATACCGCGTGGGAAGATGTAGCAACCGCCGTGCAAGTTTCCGCCTATTCGCTTAAATCTTTGACTATGGCAACTCGTTCACTCTTCAACGGTGGCGGATCCGTAGTCGGTCTAGATTTTGATGCAACCGTCGCCTGGCCGAAGTATGACTGGATGGGTGTGGCGAAGGCGGCTCTTGAATCAACATCGAGATATTTAGCACGTGATTTAGGTGGAGAAAATATTCGAGTAAATCTTGTCGCTGCCGGTCCGATTCGCACAATGGCGGCAAAATCGATTCCAGGTTTTGATGAATTTGAAAAAGTATGGAATGACCGATCACCACTGGAATGGGATGTGACCGATCCAGTGCCTGCGGCAAAGGCTGCAGTGGCCCTGCTTTCTGACTGGTTCCCGAAAACCACCGCAGAAATCATCCACGTAGACGGCGGTTTGCACGCCATGGGTGCCTGAAGGTAAAGTAACCCCCAGACCAGTGGCCTTGGCTACTGCAAGAGGAGCTCACCGCTCCCACCTTCTCGGCCTACAAATGTAGAGCTGGCTGGTTTGTCGAAAGTAATCCGCCTACGGGCGTTCTTAACTTTCCTTAGCGGTGCGCGATTTTTGCGATAAGCCTGGCTACCTAAGTCAAAAGACAAGTAGCAGACCAACTAAGGAGAACAAATCACAACTGAACCGCGCATTAATGACCGTATCCGCACACCCCAAATTCGTCTCATCGGACATACCGGAGAGCAAGTTGGAGTTGTAGATATCGAGACAGCGCTACAGATGGCAGATGAAATCGGCTTGGATCTCGTAGAGATCGCGCCAGATGCAACTCCACCTGTATGCAAAATCATGGACTTCGGCAAATATAAATATGAAGTAGCCCAGAAGGCCCGTGAAGCTCGTCAGAACCAGACCCACATTGTGGTGAAGGAAGTGCGATTGACACCAAAGATTGAGAATCACGATTACGAAACAAAACGTAACGCAATCGTGAAATTTCTTAAGGGTGGCGACAAGGTAAAGATCACGATGAAGTTCCGCGGACGCGAGCAAACTCGCCCCGAACTTGGTTACAAACTATTGCAGCGTCTTGCAGAAGATGTGGCAGAAGTTGCTTTTGTTGAATTCGCCCCAAAGCAAGAGGGTCGAAATATGACGATGGTGCTCGGTCCAACGAAGAAGAAGACCGAAGCAGTAGCAGAACAAAAGGCGGCGCGAGCTGCTAAAGAAAAGGAAGCAGCGCAAGCTGCGGCCTCAGAAGATAAATAGTTTTTAAAACACGACGAAGTACAGGAGAAGATAGATGCCAAAGATGAAGACCCATAGTGGTGCGAAGAAGACTTTTCGCGTCACCGGATCAGGAAAGATCATGCACGAGCGTGCCGGCAAGCGCCACCTTTTGGAGCGTAAGTCATCTCGCGTAACTCGTCGACTAAGTACTGAGCAATCAGCCAAGCCAACCGTAACTATGACAGCCAAGCGCATGCTTGGTCTTAAGTAAGGAGTGTGAATTAAATGAGAGTAAAACGTGGAGTTCACGCTGCTAAGAAGCGTCGCACAACCCTCGAACGCGCCAGCGGATACCGTGGGCAACGTTCCCGTCTTTTCACAAAGGCGAAGGAACAAGTTACTCACTCAATGGTCTACGCCTTTAATGATCGTAAAGATAAGAAAGGCGATTTCCGTCAGCTGTGGATTCAGCGAATTAATGCTGCTGCTCGCGAAAACGGAATGACTTACAACCGCTTCATCCAAGGCTTAAAGGCTGCCGGTGTAGAGGTCGATCGTCGCGTTCTTTCTGATATCGCAACGAACGATCCAGCAACATTCAAAACGCTAGTAGATCTAGCGCGCAAAAACGTCGTCACTGCTTAATAAACTCAGTCGACAACTTAGATGATCGAGAGCCTTCACTCGCCGCATATCGCGCGGGTGAAGGCTCTTATTTCTTCCCGTGGAAATAAAGAACGTGCGGCCCATGGAGAATTTATCGCCGAAGGACTGCAATGCGCCCGTGAAGCATTTACTGCAACACAAGGCCCCGGTGTAAAAACCGTTTATCTGACCGAGAGTGGAAAATCTCGTGTTGACCAAGCAGGTCTAGATATATCAAGTGCTGAAGTAGTGATGGTCAGCGAACCCGTTATGGCGGCAATGTCTTCGACTATTACGCCACAAGGAATTATCTCGATCTGCTCTGTAGCCGATAATGCTTTCACCACAGTTAAACCTTCAGGTAAATCACGCTTTATATATCTTCACGAAATCCAAGATCCAGGCAACGCCGGAACCATTCTCCGTAGCGCAGATGCTATGGGGATCGATGCAGTGATTGTCTCGCCTGGCAGCGTAGATATGTATTCTCCAAAAGTAGTTCGCGCCACCGCTGGTTCGCTTTGGCATGTTCCGCTCTTTACTGGAGTAACTCTCGCACAACTCAATGAGCAACTCCCTGGTGTCACCAAAATCGCACTTAGTGCGCAAGGAAATAAGTCACTTCTTGATATCAAAAATCTAGACAACGTTGTGGCAATTTTTGGAAATGAAGCCCGTGGTATCGATGCACTAATCGAATCCGATGTATTGCAAGTTAGTATTCCGATGACGGGCAATGCCGAGAGCCTTAATCTCGCTGCCGCAGCGGCAATTGTGATCTTTCACCTCTCGCATAACTGATCAAATATCCCTCATAGTTGCAAGGGAGCAGGTTAGAATTCCCGCATGAATCCCGCAGATATTAAGCGTTGGATCGCTGCTGCCGAAGCCGCTTTTACATCCGCCAAAGATCTAGACGAATTGAAGATAGCTCGTTTGGCTCACCTTGGAGATAAGGCTGAAATTTCTTTAGCAAGTCGTGCGCTGGGATCTCTTCCAGCGGAGGAGAAAGCAAGTGCGGGCAAGATCATTGGTGAAGGTAAGGCGGCGATCACTGATGCGCTACAACGCGCCACAGCCAAGCTGGAAGCCGATCGTGATGCCAAAGTTCTTTTAGAAGAAGTCGTCGATATAACTCTCCCTGTTGGTCGTGCACATCGCGGAGGATTACATCCGATCTCAATAATAAAAAATGAAATTAGCGATTTCTTTATTGAACAGGGCTACAGCGTTGAAGAGGGACCCGAACTCGAGTCAGGATGGCTTAACTTTGACGCGCTCAATATTCCAGCCGATCATCCAGCGCGAACAATGCAAGACACTTTCTTTATCGAGCCAGTCGAATCGGGCTTGGTTTTGCGCACACAGACTTCTCCCGTCCAGATTCGTTCAATGCTGGAACATCAACCACCCATATACATGATTTGCCCAGGTCGCACTTTTCGCGCCGATGAGTTAGATGCAACCCATAGCCCAGTTTTTCATCAGGTCGAAGGCTTGGTAGTTGATAAGGGCATAACTATGGCTCATTTAAAGGGAACTCTAGATAATTTCGCGCAGGCAATGTTTGGCTCTGATGTAACAACTCGTTTACGTCCATCATTTTTTCCATTCACCGAACCAAGTGCCGAAGTGGATATTTTCTTTAATGGTCGCTGGATCGAATGGGGTGGATGCGGAATGGTGAATCCCAAAGTTCTAGCTACGTGTGGCATTGATACTGAGGTTTATTCTGGTTTTGCTTTCGGTATGGGACTAGAACGCACGCTAATGGTTCGCCACAACGTAACTGACATGCACGACATTGTTGAAGGCGACTTGCGCTTTACTCGTCAATTTGGGGTTGGTCTGTAAATGCGCGCACCACTTTCTTGGATCCGCGAATTCGTCGAGATTCCGAAAAACATTTCAGTTAATCAAATCGCTGAAGGTTTGATTCGGGTGGGTTTTGAGGTTGAGGAGATTATTGAAAGTGGTGCTGGGCTGACTGGACCACTTAAATTCGCCAAAGTGTTGTCCATCGAAGAGATCACTGAGTTCAAAAAACCGATTCGTTATGTAGGGCTTGACTGCGGTGAGAAAGAAGTCCGTTACGTAATCTGTGGTGCAACCAATTTCGTTGTTGGGGATCTGGTTGTGGCCGCACTACCTGGGGCAGTTCTGCCAGGGGATTTTAAGATCGCCGCCCGCGAGACGTATGGCAAAACTTCCAATGGAATGATTTGTTCCTCACGTGAACTAGGACTTGGTGAAGACCACTCGGGAATTATGGTTTTTGGTGAAGGTGATGTTGCGGTCGGAAGCGATGCCATCGTTGGGCTGGAAATTAATGACACTATCTTTGATATTTCCGTAAACCCAGATAGAGGTTACGCGCTAAGTATTCGTGGAGTGGCTCGGGAAGTTGCCGGATCACTCGGCCTTAACTTCATAGATCCAGTGGATGCTTTGCGCAATATTGAATTTGAGAGTACTGGAACCGGAGTTAGTGCGAAAATCGATGATCCATCCACCGCTTCAGTCTTCTATTTGCGCACCCTCTCGAATTTTGATCCAACGGCAAGAACTCCTATGTGGATGCGCCAACGTATCGAAAAGATGGGGATGCGCTCTATCTCTCTAGTTGTCGATGTCACCAACTATGTGATGCTAGAACTTGGGCAACCGTTGCACGCATTTGATAAGTCCAAAATTTCTGCTGGGCTAACCATTAAACGTGCGGGTAAGGCCCAACCTTTCACAACCTTAGACGGCCAAGTGCGCCAACTCGATCCTGACGATCTAATGGTTTGCGACGATAAAATTCCACTTGCACTTGCCGGAACCATGGGAGGACAATCTTCTGAGATATCTGAGACCACTACCGAGATTGCCTTGGAAGCAGTGCGATTTGATCCAGTGTGTATCGCTAGGAACTCTAGACGCCACAAGCTCTCTTCCGAAGCGTCCCGTCGCTTAGAAAGAAGTGTTGATCCATCTCTCGCCGAATTTGCTTCAGCGCGATTCGTACAACTTTTGACCACGCATAGCTCTGCAAAACATGTCGCAACCGTTGTTGTTGGAAAGCCTAGGTATGCACCACTCATTGATCTAGATCCCGGCTTTATACCTAAAATCTTGGGTCTTGAAATATCCGCCAAGGAGATCGCCCGCGTGCTGCGCATAATTGGATGCGATGTTGATGAAAAAACTTTCGTTGTTGACCCACCATCTTGGCGCCTGGATCTGCTTACTCCAACCGATTTAGCCGAAGAAGTCGCACGCATGATTGGTTACGACAAAATCCCATCAATACTGCCACCGCGACCAAATCACGCCAGTCTGACTTCAACACAGAAGCGGCGTCGCGCGATTTCTGCAATGTTGGCAGCGCGCGGATTGGCGGAGGTTCAAACATTTCCATTTACAAATCAAGAAACGATTGACCAGATGGGGTTTGTTGGTGAACGAGCGGCAACTTACCGAATAGCCAATCCGATGTCAGATGAAGTACCACTGATGCGCGTTCACTTAGTTCCAGGTCTAATTGAAGTAGCCGCACGCAATATCAGTCGCGGCGCAAAAGATTTTGCTATTTTTGAAATGGGTGCAATTTTTAGAAGCGCCCAAAAATTGGTTCCAGCGATTTCTCCAGTAATCGGGTCTCGTCCAGATGCGAAAACGATTTCTGCAATCTATGCCAGCGTACCCCCACAGGCCTTCCACGTCGCCGGATTACTTGTTGGCAAAAGTGAAGAAGAGAATTGGCAAGGCAAGTCACGCGCTTACAACTGGCAAGATGCGATTGCTTACGCGCAAGATATTCTTCGTCTATGTAATCTGGAATGGAGTATTAAACGTTCTGATTTCGCGCCGTGGCATCCTGGTCGCTGTGCAGAGTTGATTGTCGATGGCAAAGCAGTTGCCCATGCCGGGGAAATTCATCCTCGAATTATTGCCAAGTATGGATTACCCGAACGAAGCGTTGCTTTTGCAGTTGGTTTGAGCGCGCTGCCAGATTCCGAGATCGTGCGCCCTACTCGTGTTGGCACAATGCCAGCAGCTGTACAAGACGTCGCTCTTATAGTTGATGCCAAGGTTTCATCGCGCGAAGTTGAAGAAGCGTTGCGAAAAGGAGCAGGGGATCTGCTTGAGTCCATCACTCTCTTCGATCGTTACGACAAGATCGGTGACGGCAAGATTTCACTGGCATTTACTCTGACCTTCAGGGCAGCTGATCGCACCCTGACCGGCGCAGAAGTAACAGCGATGCGCGAATCCGCGGTCGCAACTGCCGTTAAGGCTACTGGGGCGATTCTCCGCACGAATTGAGCCTGAATAATTATGCATTAGGTTGCATAATTATGCTACACTCTGCATATGAAGATCGGGATCATTGGCGCGAGCGGTTACGCTGGGGGAGAGCTGTTACGTCTCTTGGCGGGTCACCCAGAATTTGAAGTATGTACCGTCACCGCACATTCCAATGCGGGTGAGGCGATAACAACAGTGCACCCACATCTATCCAGCTATGTTGGTAAGAATTTCAGTGCTTTCGATCCAAAGGATTTTGATTGTTGCGAGCTGATCTTTCTCGCACTCCCTCACGGTGAGAGTGCTGGCGTTATCGCTTCATTGCATAGCGCCGCAAAGATCGTCGATTTGGGAGCAGACTATCGATTGGAAGATAGCGCGAGGTGGAAGAAATATTACGGCGGAGAGCACGCAGGAACATGGACCTATGGCGCACCTGAACTACCAGGAGCGCGCGCACTAATTGCTAAATCTAAGAAAGTGGCCAATCCTGGATGTTACGCAACAGCGATCGCACTAGGAGTCGCACCGGCAGCCAATATTGCAGACATTGACGATGTAGTTGTGGTCGCCGCCTCAGGTACAACTGGAGCAGGACGCAGTGCAAAAATTAATCTAATTGCGAGTGAAGTTATGGGCAGTCTGACCTCCTACAAATTTGGGGGAGTACACCAGCACACTCCAGAGATTGAAGAAGCCATCACTCGTGCTACGGGTGAATCATCCAAGATTTCATTTACTCCGATCTTGGCACCGATGCCGCGCGGCATTCTTGCGACAATCACGATGAAGTTGAAAACTGGGGTAGATATCACGCAAGTCCGTAGCGCTTATGAAAAAGCATATAACGTAGAAGAGTTTGTGCAATTGCTTCCTGAAGGCCAAATGCCTAAGACATCTTCGGTTCTGGGAAGCAATTTTGTTACGATGCAGGTTGCAGTTGATGAACACACCAATCGTTTGGTAGTCAGCGTTGCGATCGATAATCTTGTAAAAGGTGCCGCAGGACAAGCGATTCAGAATGCAAATATCATCTCCGCTTTCCCCGAGAATATGGGTCTAACTAGCCAAGGTATTGGAGCGTGAAGTTGCCTAACGGCTTTACTGCCGCTTCATGTTCAGCTGGGCTGAAGAGTTCAGGCGCTCTGGACCTGACTTTGGTGGTTAATAACGGACCGAAATTTGATGCCGCCGCCGTTTACACATCTAATCAAGTTGTTGCTGCTCCTGTTATCTGGAGCAAGCAGGTCACTAAAGGAAAGATCGTAAGAGCGGCCATTCTTAATTCTGGTGGAGCTAACGCATGCACCGGTCCGCAGGGCTTTGCAGATACGCACCAAACTGCCGAGCGCGTGGGTGAACTTCTTAATATTTCCTCTGGCGAAGTTGTCGTTTGCTCAACAGGACTAATCGGAGAACTTTTGCCCATGGAGAAAATCTTTAACGGGTTAGATGTAATTTCCAAGAATCTATCGACTGATTCTTTATCCGATGTAGCCCAAGCGATTATGACAACGGATAGCGTTGCCAAGATTGCTACCTTTAAATCGGTTAGCTTCGAGGTAGCCGGTGTAGCTAAAGGAGCAGGAATGTTGGCTCCTGCGTTGGCGACAATGCTTTCGGTTGTTATGACTGATGCTCAACTTCCTGATCAGGCTCAAGAAATATTTCAAAGAGTCTGTGATAGAACGTATAACCGAATTGATTCAGATGGCTGCACCTCAACAAATGACACCGTTCTGTTGATGGGTTCTGGTGCTAGTGGATATACGCCAACACCGACAGAATTTGAAGAAGCGCTGATGCAGGTCTGTGGATCACTTGCCCAACAGTTAATCGCTGATGCTGAGGGTTCGACAAAGACGGTGGCCATTAAAGTTTTTGGTGCCGTAAGCGAAGAGGATGCAGTGCAAGTGGCGCGTGCCTGTGCACGAAACAACCTACTCAAGTGTGCAATATTTGGTGGCGATCCGAATTGGGGCAGAGTTCTTGCCGCCGTCGGCACGGCGCAAGCACAGTTGAACCCATTAGATATCGATGTAACTTTAAATGGTGTTCAAGTGGCAAAATCAAGTGCCCCTTTTGCAGATCGAAATCAAGTCTCATTTTCTGATCGGCTCGTCACGATCGACATCAATCTAAAAATGGGAAGCGCCCAAGCGACAGTGTTCACCAATGATTTATCACACGACTATGTCCACGAGAATTCGGCGTATGCAACATGATCGTCGTTAAATTCGGCGGCCACGCTATGCGGGATGAAAACGGTGCTTTTGCAAAGGCGATCTCTGCCGCCCAGCACAATGGTGTTGCGCTTGTGATTGTTCATGGTGGTGGCCCACAAATCGACGCTGCACTCAGAGAAGAAGACATAACCTCAGAGTTTCTCGGTGGTTTCCGTGTTACCACCCCTGAAATATTTGCAGTTGTTGAACGCGTCCTCGCCGATGAAGTTGGACCAAGCGTCGCAAAATCCTTACAAAACGAAGGAGTAAATGCGGTTGCGCTCTCGGGACGCACAACCGAGTCGTTAATTGCAGAACCATTGCGTTACTTAGTTGACGGGACGAAGGCAGATTTAGGTTTGGTTGGCGTGATTACTGCAGTTAACCCGCAAGCCATCAAGAACGCCCTAAAGGGTGGTCAAGTCCCAGTTGTTTCACCAATTGCTACAGATGAGTCGTTTAAGGGTGGCTTGAATGTAAACGCGGATTTGGCTGCTGCAGCCATTGCAGGTGCTTTAGATGCGCAATGTTTAATCATCATGACTGATGTTGCCGGCATTTACCGCTCTTGGCCAGATGCCGCATCGCTAATAAATGAAATTACAGCCAATGAATTAAGTGTTATTAAAGGAACGTTTGCAGAAGGCATGGCTCCAAAAGTGCAAGCTTGCCTCGAAGCGATTAAAGGCGGTGCTAGCGCCGTAAGAATTATCGATGGAACCGATCCATCAGCCTTCGCTGCTGCGTTGGACAATCACGGAGGAACGTTGGTGACCAAATGAGCTCAGCAAAGAGAAGCATTACTAGTTGGAGCGATGTAATGCAGGGCAATTACGGCGTGCCAACGATCACGCTGAAATCTGGCAAGGGGCTTGTTGTCACTGACACCACGGGAAAGAAGTACTTAGACTTTCTAGGAGGAATTGCTACCAATGTATTGGGTCATGCGCATCCCGTCATTGTGCGTGCAGTATCCAAGCAAATTGCGACTTTGGGTCATGTCAGTAATTTTTACAGCCATCCATCAGGAATTGCATTGGCTGCGAAATTGCAAGAACTTACCGGCGATAACACTTCACGTATTTTTTTCTGCAACTCCGGTGCGGAAGCAAATGAGGCGGCACTGAAGTTATCGCGCAAAACAGGACGTTCTAAAGTTGTGGCTACTACGGATTCCTTCCACGGGCGCACTATGGGAGCACTTTCCCTTACGGGACAACCAAGCAAGAGAAATCCATTTAAACCGCTCTTAAAAAATGTTAAGCACGTAACTTTTGGCGACATTACAGCGATGCGCAAAGCGGTTAACAAGAAGACCGCAATGGTGATTGTGGAACCAATAATGGGCGAGGCTGGAGTGATTGTGCCGCCTTTTGGATATTTAAAACAACTGCGGGATTTGTGTAGCGAACACGGTGTCTTACTCGTCTTCGATTGTGTGCAAACAGGCATTGGACGCACCGGGGTTTGGTTTGGATACGAAGAAGAGAAGATTCGTCCTGATGTAATCACGTTGGCAAAAGGTCTAGGTGGAGGCTTGCCATTGGGAGCGATGATCACGCTTGGAAGTAATTGTCCGCAATTTGCACCGGGTGAACACGGTACAACTTTTGGGGGCAATCCAGTGGCTGCATCAGCTGGGCTAGCTGCAATCGAATTTATCACTAAGAATCGTTTAATGGTTTCGGCAAAGAGTTTTGAGAAGCGCCTAAAGATAAAGTTAGGAGCGATTAGGGGAGTAACCGAGGTTCGTGGCCGTGGTTTGCTCATAGGTATAGGTCTCGATGGCAACTATGCAAAGTCGCTAGCTGGAAAATTGTCTGAACGTGGAATCTTGGTTAATGCCCCAAGTGAAGACACAATCCGAATCGCTCCAGCGCTGATCGTCACCAAAGTTCAAATTGATAAGTTCATAACAGTTTTTAAGGAATGTATGGAGGAGGTAGATCGTGGCTAAGGTTCTTAACTCGTCATCGGTTTCTGCGCGCCGTTCTAAGGCAATCTCACTCATAAAGGCGGGTGTGGTCCACTCACAATCTGATTTGGTAAAACTTCTCAAGAAAGCGGGGTTTGTCGTAACTCAAGCAACCGCTAGCCGCGACTTGGAAGAAGTTGGTGCAGTTCGCTCTAGAAATGAATTTGGGGAACTTATCTATCAGATCGGATCTAGTTCAGATGGTGCCATCGCTAAATCCATGCCGCTGCCTTCCGACCTCATTCTCTCAGTTGAGTCATCAGGTAACTTGGTTGTTGTCCGTACACCTCCTGGTGGAGCGCAATTCTTAGCGAGCTCATTAGATAACTCTGGAATCGCCAGCATTATCGGGACTATTGCAGGCGACGACACGGTCTTGGTTGTATCCAAGAAGTCCAACGGTGGGGCGGAATTAGCGAAAGAATTACTCTCATTTAGCAAGGTTTCAAAACATTCAAACGGTAAACGGAAGGCGAGAAAATAATGGCACTTTGGGGTGGACGTTTTTCTGAATCACCAGCCGATGCCGTCTTCGCACTTTCGAGGAGCGTTGACTTTGATTGGTGTCTTGCTCCTTATGACTTACGTTCATCACTTGCCCACCTAAGAGTGTTGCAAAATTCAGGACTCATAAAGTCAGATGCTGCGAAAAGGATTGAAGGTGGTTTGCGAGATTTGATCGCAGATGTTGCGACTGGGAAGTTTTCACCTAATGCAGCAGATGAGGATGTTCATAGCGCGCTAGAACGTGGCCTAACCGAGAAGATTGGCGAAGTAGGCGGTGCTTTGCGCGCAGGTCGTTCACGAAATGATCAAGTTGCAACAGATCTGAAACTCTTCGCGATAGATCATATGCTCGATATCGCCGATCAAATAATTGGCCTACAGGAAGCACTTATCGCTAAAGCGAGTGAATACAGCGATGCCCCAGCACCGGGATTCACCCATATGCAACATGCACAACCAATTTTATTTGGTCACGAGATAGCAAAGCACGTACATGCCTTCGCTCGAGATCTCGATCGCATCTCAGATTGGTTGACCCGTACTTCGGTGAGTCCATTAGGTTCTGGAGCACTTGCCGGTTCCGGCTTGGGTTTAGCACCAGAAGTAACAGCAAAAGATTTGGGGTTCAGCAGCTCTTCTGCAAATAGTATCGATGGTGTTTCAGATCGAGATTTTGTTGCCGAAGCGCTATTTATCATTTCGATGGTTGGGGTACACCTTTCACGTATCGGGGAAGAGTGGTGCATTTGGGCGACTACTGAATTTGGTTGGGCGAAAGTTTCCGATGCTTATTCAACTGGATCATCAATCATGCCGCAGAAGAAAAACCCCGACGTGGCAGAGCTGGCTCGCGGAAAAGCAGGTCGCTTAATTGGAAATCTCACTGGCGTTCTTGCAATGTTGAAGGGCTTGCCTTTTGCTTACAACCGTGACCTGCAAGAAGATAAAGAGCCACTCTTTGATTCCATCGATACTTTGCGTCTAGTCCTTCCTGCAGTCACCGGAATGGTTGCTACAACATCTTTTGATCGCGAGAAAATGGCCGCCGCTGCTCCTCAGGGATTTTCTTTAGCAACCGAAATCGCGGATTTCCTAGTTCGTGCGGGTGTCACCTTTGCGCAAGCCCACGAAGCGGCCGGCAAATGTGTCGCATTGTGTGAATCAAAAGGTTTACAACTTCATGAACTCAGTGACTCGGATTTTGTGGGCGTTCATCCGTCCCTAACTTCTGAAGTTCGCACTTCGTTAACTGTGGCTGGCGCAATCGCATCACGAAAGACGATCGGCGCTACTGGGGGAGCGGCGTTAGCCGTTCAACTCAAAGATGCTGTGGCCGAAACGAAGGACTATAAGACGAAAATATCCACCCAGATCAACAACTTTTCCGAGATGATGAGCCAATGAGTTCGACTGCGCCGCAATCTAAAGTGCTGATTGATGACCTGAAATGGCGCGGTTTGTTTTCGCAATCAACCGATGAAGCGGCGCTAATTACAGCGCTTTCTAAGCCTACGACTTTATACATTGGATTTGATCCGACAGCGCCAAGCCTTCACGTGGGCAATCTCGTTGTTTTACTGGTGCTGCGTCGTTTTCAGTTAGCCGGCCACAATCCAATCGCACTTGTTGGGGGAGCTACCGGTTTAATTGGTGATCCCAGCGGAAAGAGCGAAGAACGCTCACTAAATACAACTGATGTTGTCGCGGCATGGGTAGAGCGCATTCGCACTCAGGTTTCTAAATACCTTGATTTTAACGCCAGCGGCAACCCCGCAATTGTGGCTAATAATTTAGATTGGACCGCACCGCTTTCGGCGATCGAATTCATGCGTGATATTGGAAAACACTTCAGCGTTAATCAAATGTTGGCGAAAGATTCTGTGTCATCGCGGCTTGAAGGTGGGGGAATTTCCTACACAGAATTCTCATACCAAGTGCTCCAATCTTTAGATTTCTTAGAGCTATACCGTCGCTTTAATTGCACGCTACAGCTTGGTGGTTCTGATCAATGGGGAAATATTGTTGCTGGTTTAGATTTGATCCGTCGTGTTGAAAGTGGAAGTGGTCATGCTCTGACAATTCCATTGCTCGCCAAAGCAGATGGAAGCAAATTTGGAAAAACTGCCGGGGGAGCGATCTGGCTAGATCCTGAGATGACATCTCCTTACGCATTTTTCCA
>CAMBGS010000022.1 GCA_945866305.1 Bifidobacterium breve | reverse complement strand
GAGGGGCGCCCTCACGGAGAGTTGAGGGTTAAATCGTCGCATCCTCGGGGACGCGACGAATATGAAGTAACCCAAGAACCGAGAGCAAAAGCATCACTAGAGAACCGGCAAGTGAAACCAATGCAGAAATTCCTGCGATGGATCCCAATGTTCCGAACGCATATGCTGTCAGCAGCGTTCCGCGAAGGACTGTGCCTTTAAATACTGTATCTACCATCGCCAACTTTGCGGCAGCTTCAGACTTAAGTGCTTCATCCGAAGGATTGCCCGCTACTGCGGCATTGGCTGCACGGCTTGCTGCAGTTGCTGCGGCGTATGTTGGCATCTTCGATAAATGGAAACCAAGAAAATTGTCAGCATACATCTGAGCTTGTTTTGCATCAGCCAGAATTTTGTCACCATTATCAGTGAAGAACTTTGTAACATCTGCTGCTTCTTCAGGATTCCCAGTTACTGCCGGAATTGTAATTTCTTGTGCTTTTAGTTGTGAGCTAACTGCGTCAGATGCAAAATTTGCACCCCAGTTAAGTAGTCCCGCTGCAATCAATAAAAAAACAGCTAGACCAAAACCAACTGCTGTAACTATTCTGTCAAAACTCTTTCTCTTCATTTTAATACTCTCCCTTTTAGGCACCCAATAGTTAGGTGCAGGTCAATTAATACTCCTTAGAGGTTAAGACCAAGAGGATAAGAGATAGGGCTAGCCCTTCACCGAAATTGGTGAGTGCTAGCCCCGAGAAAAAAGTGATCTATTTAATGTATATCGCGATTACAAAGCGATTGACCATCGGGACCCATTTGTAAATGAGAACACGGAACATTTAAGCGATCAAAGGCGGCGTCTCCAAAGTGGGTGCGAAAAGCGAGAGCAAGTAGGACGCGAATGTTTGTGTCTGGATCAGATTTAATGTTGAATGCTTTAGCTGATCGACTGATGGTATTTTCAATAACCTTTTCGGTATGAGAAGTTTCCCGAGCAATCGCCGAGTTGGTTTTGCCTTCACATAACAAGCCGAGCACCAGTTGTTCAAATGGGTTTAGCTCTCGTGCGGTAATTGTTATATCTGTTGCCATAGTGACCTCTCCGTCGCGTCCATCATCCTCTTTCTTTCCTAGGTTACCAACCAGTAGGATACCTAAATGTCCGAAATAATCAGCCGCCGCGAAGGCAATATCCAGGTACTAACTTTCAACCGTGCCGCCAAGATGAACGCGCTCACTCGCGAGATGTATGCCGGCTTAGCTAACGGGTTAAACGAGGCAGCGGGAGATTTTGGTGTTCGTGCCGTGATCATCACCAGCGAGGGAGATCACTTCACTGCTGGAAATGACATTTCAGATTTTCTTGTCAATCCGCCGACGGGTGAAGATAGCGATGTCGCAAAATTCTTAGGTTCACTTCTCGAATTTCCAAAACCTCTTATTGCAGCGGTAAAGGGAAATGCGGTAGGTGTTGGTACCACGATGCTCTTGCATTGCGATGTAGTTATTGCATCGCCGACAGCAAAATTCTCCATGCCTTTCGCATCACTCGGATTGGTGCCAGAAGCTGGTTCGAGTTACTTGTTTCCACTTTTGGTCGGATATCAAAGAGCGGTAAAAATATTTTTCACCGGAGAAAGTTTCGGTGCCGAAAGTGCGCGTGAGATGGGGATGGTCGCATCTGTCGAAACCGATCCATTAATTGCGGCTATGGAGTTAGCAAAAGCTATAGCAGTAAATCCACCGCAAGCGATGATCAATACCAAAGCTCTTTTAAAAGCCAGTAAACACGATGCAGTTGCGGCGGTAATGAAAGCGGAATTCGAACTCTTCTCACTTGCACTTCAATCAGAAGAAGCGATGGAAGCATTTATGAACTTTATGGCTAAGAAGGGGAAGCAATGACAATCACTGGAGATTTATCAGGGAAGAGAATCTTTATTACTGGAGGTTCTCGCGGAATTGGTCTAGCGATAGCCCTACGTGCCGCACGCGATGGCGCATCTATCGCGATCGCTGCCAAAACATCTGATCCAAATCCAAAATTGCCAGGAACCATTCACACCGCGGCTGAAGAGATTCGGGAGGCAGGTGGAAAAGCCCTTGCCATTCAATGCGACTTACGAGATGAAAATCAAATAGCCGCGGCTATTGCGCAAACCGCCGAAGAATTTGGTGGCATTGATATTCTCATTAACAATGCCAGTGCAATCAATTTAACGCCGACTGAGGCGACACCAGCTAAACGGTTTGATTTGATGTTTGATGTAAATGTCCGCGGCACATTTTTGACTTCCCAGGCTGCGATTCCACATCTTCGCGCCTCTGCCGAAGCGGGCCGCAATCCGCATATCTTGACGCTTTCACCACCACTTTCCATGAAGGCAAAATGGTTTCAGCACCATGTTGCTTACACAATGGCGAAATATGGAATGTCTATGTGTGTTCTTGGTATGTCAGAGGAATTCCGTAAGACTGGTATCGCAGTAAATGCGCTTTGGCCACGCACGGCAATTGATACCGCCGCGCTGCAAATGATTCCTGGAATAGATACCGCCGCTTGTCGCACCCCGGAGATCTTGGCCGATGCCGCCTATGTAATTTTAAATCGACCATCTAAAGAAACCACTGGAAACTTTTTTGTAGACGATGAAGTTTTAGCATCAGTGGGCGTTACTGATCTTGAGAAGTATTCAGTAGTTCCAGGAACTAAGGATTTCCTCCTTGATTTCTTCCTCGATTAAAGATTATGCGGAGCTACTATTTTTCAAGAAGTGATTTTCCTAAAAGTAAATCAGAGATTTATGGTGATATTGCCGCAGGCTTAACTGTTGCAATAGTTGCCCTTCCGCTCGCAATAGGTTTTGCAGTCACTACAGGGATGTCGGCCGCTTCCGGAATTACTACTGCAATAATCGCGGGATTCTTGGGAGCGCTCTTCGGCGGATCTAGATATCAAGTTAGTGGACCAACCGGGGCAATGACTGTGGTGCTGATTCCAATTGTTACTCAATACGGCGCAGCGGCAATTCCTGCTTTGGGCGTGATGGCTGGAGCAATCGTTCTAATCGCTGCGGTGTTGCGAGCGGGTTCTGTCATAAATCGTGTTCCGTGGGCCGTTGTCGAAGGATTCACAGTTGGGATTGCACTTGTAATCGCACTACAACAGATTCCGCTTGCTTTAGATTTTCCAAAAGGAAGTGGCGATCGTACCTATCTAGTTGCTTGGCATACAGTGCAAGGAGCTGTTAGCGCTGGATTAAATTGGAATTCAATCGCAGCGGTCGTTTTGACTCTGTTGATTAAATTCAATTATCCAAAGATTGCCCATCGATTTAAATTCAAGGTTCATGTTCCAGCCAGCATTGTTGCAATTGTTGTAATTACGGCTGGATCGCTTGCGCCACAATTAAACCTCAGCACGATCGGAGATATCCCTCGTTCGATTGGAAAGTGGTCCGGTAATTTAATCGAGTTCAATGCCCTTAGTCATTTAATTTTTCCCGCAATTCTGATCGCTCTGTTGGCGGCGATCGAGTCGCTACTTTCGGCACGGGTAGCCGATGGCATGGTTCATGCTCAAGGGAATGAAAAATACAATCCGAATAAAGAGTTGATTGGTCAGGGTCTCGCAACAATTGGCTCTTCGCTTTTTGGGGGAATGCCTGCAACTGGAGCGATAGCCCGAACTAGTGTAAATGTTCGTAACCACGCAAAAAGTAGAGTCGCTTCGATGACTCATGCGGTAATACTCCTGCTAATTGTTCTACTCTTTGCGCCCTTGGTTAGTGCAATTCCTACAGCGGCGATCGCGGGAGTGTTAATTGGCACAAGTTATCGAATTTTGAATCCAGCATCGATTCGCGAATCACTGAAGACGACTTATGCCGAAGCATCAGTGCTTATAATCACCGCAGCAGTCACACTGCTAGTTGACCTGATTTGGGGGATAGGAGTCGGTATCGTTGCCCACTTCGTAGCAAAGTTTTTTAACAAGGGAAGATAAGTTGAATTTAGAGCTAAATGGCACCAATGTTATTTCCGAATTTGAACGTACCGGAAAAGCTTCTTCTCTCTTTTGGCCGTGGTGCGGTGCAAATGTCTCGCTGCTAGCGCTTTCTTACGGTTCTTTCTTTCTTGGCTTTGGTATCTCTTTTTGGCAGGCTACCTGCGCAGCAATTGTCGGTACCGTCCTCTCTTTCTTGCTAGTTGGTTTTAGTTCACTTGCAGGTAAAAGATCTAATGCACCAACAATGGTTTTATCCCGAGCGGTATTTGGAATCAAAGGGAATTTGGTTCCTGGATTCCTTTCATACCTAGTCTTCGTTGGCTGGGAAACTGTTTTAGTCTCGCTAGCAACGCTGGCAACTGGAACAATATTTATTCGCCTTGGAAGTATTGACCACGATATTGCAATGATCATTGGATTCGTTCTAGCAGTTTCCCTAACTATGTACGGTGGCATACTTGGCCACAGCGTGATCATGCGACTTCAGAAATATCTGACAATTACCACTGTAATTGCAACGGTGATCTATATCGTTTTAACGATAGATAGCGTTAATTGGCAAAACGTGAGTTCAATACCGAATGGAAACTTCCAAGGCTTCATCGGAGCGCTCATCTTTGGTATCACTGGAATTGGTCTTGGTTGGGTGAATTCTGCAGCGGACTATTCCAGATACCTACCCCGTACAACTTCTAGTCGTGCAGTAGTTGGATGGACGGTTTTTGGTGCCTCGATAGTGCCAATTTTTCTTGTTATATACGGAGCACTTCTCGCAGGAAGCGATCCAAAATTAGCGCAAGCCATTGCCAACGATCCCATCGGCGCTCTGACTACCTTACTTCCTACTTGGTATCTGGCGATCTTTGCTTTGATCGCGATTTTGGGATTAGTTGGTGGTGCAATTCTTGATCTTTACTCATCTGGCTTAACGTTGATATCTACAGGTTTGCCAATTAAGCGGTACTTTGCCGCATCAATAGATGGCTTAATTATGTTGGCAGGAACTATCTACATCGTTTGGATAGCCGATAACTTCTTCTACCCATTCCAAGGATTCTTAATCACCCTAGGAGTGCCAATTGCAACGTGGTCTGCCATCTTCGTGACCGATGTCCTGTTGCGGCGCAATCCATTTGTGGAAGCAGATCTATTCTCGATGTCGGGTCGTTATGGAGTTTGGAATTGGCGGCCACTACTAATAATGGCGGTTGGTTCATTTACTGGTTGGGGATTTGTAACCAATTCATTCGCAAGTTGGCTCTCGTGGCAGGGCTATCTACTCTTTCTAATCGGAGGCAAAGAAGGACCCTGGGCTTTTGCAAATGTGGGCGTGATTTTTGCGTTATTCATTGGTTTCTCTGGGCACTTCCTTCTCTCAAGAAAGAAGATATCTACTCAAGAATAAGAAGAGTGCTAAAAGTAGAAGTACATTAAGTATGGATAAACCATTGCAACGCTTACGGCGGTAACGATAAGGCCATACTTGGCGAAAGTCCAAAAAGTTATTTTAATTCCCGCGCGATGCGCCAATCCAATTGCAACTACGTTGGCACTAGCCCCAATGATGGTTGCATTGCCTCCAAAATCTGCACCAAAAGCAAGTGACCACCAAAGTACGTGCTCTTGTCGGCCAATCAGCCCTGCACTTAATTCAGCTACAACCGGAGACATCGATGCAACGTAGGGAATGTTATCGATCAATCCCGATAGAACAGCGGAGATTCCTAGAATTACACCTGTTGCAAGTCGCGTGTTATCGCCGAACAGATCACTCAAGTAATCAGAGAATTCTCCAAGAGCACCAACATTTACGAGGGCACCAACCATAATAAATAACCCACCAAAGAAGATTAGAGTTGCCCATTCCACATCCTGGACATAATCTTTTGGCTGTAAGCCACTAATGGCCACGAGGACACCGGCGCCTAGAAGTGCAACTACTGCTGGCTCCAAGTGAAGGACTGAATGCAGGACAAAGGCAACCATAACCATGAAAAGTACGGCTAAGGATTTTTTTAGCAGAACTGAATCTTTTATGAATACTTTTGGCTCGAGTTGCATTACGGCGTCACGATCACTCTGAGTGTTAACCAGTTCCTTGCGAAATAGGAATACCAATAAAGGAATTATTACGATCATCACAACGACAACCATCGGCGCCATGTGGATTAAGAATGAGTTGAAAGAGAGACCCGCTCTGCTAGCGATGATTATGTTAGGTGGATCTCCAACTAAAGTAGCCGCTCCACCGATATTTGATAGGAATACCTGGGAAAGGATAAATGGAACCGCCGATACTTTTAAATATTTAGTAACGATTATAGTCATTGGGATGGCTAACAGTATTGTCGTGACGTTATCTAGAATTGCCGAAGCTAATGCAGTAAGCACCATGAGATACACAAGAGCGCTCTTGGGGCTACCTTTAGATTTTTTTATTGCCGAAACAGCGAGAAATTCAAAAAGCCCTGTTTTGTGAACGATTCCCACGATTATCATCATTCCAAGCAAAAGAAAAATTACATTCCAGTCAATTCCGGTCTCGTGGCTGTAGAAAGCCTTATCTGCGTCGGTGGATCCGACAATCACCATTGCGGCAGCGCCTGCCAAGACGATTGCTATACGACTGAATTTTTCTAAAGCAATAAAAATGTAAGCGACCGCAAAAATCAGAATGGTGATTGTCATTTCCATAACGGCATCCTAGCAAGAAGACTTGATCCGAGCGCCTTTTACAAAGTCAATGACCCTTTCGAATTAAATATCGAATTAAAGAAAAGCCCGCCACGGTTAGATGGCGGGCTTTTTACTTACTTTTTAGATATCGAAATAGAGTTCGAACTCAGCTGGATGTGGACGCAAGCGAACATAATCAACTTCGTTCTTACGCTTCCATTCAATCCAAGTTGAGATCAAATCTTCGCTAAAGACACCGCCCTTAGTTAAGAATTCGTGATCCTTTTCGAGGCTGTCAAGAACTGCATCAAGTGATCCTGGAACTTGAGGGATAGCAGCAGCTTCTGCGCCTTCGAGTTCGTATAGATCCTTATCAACTGGGGCAGGTGGTTCGATCTTATTTACGATTCCATCAATACCAGCCATCAACATTGCAGCGAATGCTAGGTATGGATTAGATGATGGATCAGGGCAACGGAACTCAATGCGCTTTGCCTTTGGTGATGATCCAGTGATTGGAATACGAATACAAGCAGAACGGTTACGCGCTGAGTAAACGAGGTTAACTGGCGCTTCATATCCTGGAACTAAACGACGGTAAGAGTTAACCGTTGGGTTGGTGAAGGCAAGAAGTGAAGGTGCGTGCTTTAGAAGTCCGCCGATGTACCAACGCGCCATATCGGAAAGATCGCCGTATGTTCCTGCTTCGAAGAAGAGTGGCTTTCCATCTTTCCAAAGTGATTGGTGCACGTGCATACCTGAACCGTTATCGCCGAAGAGTGGCTTTGGCATAAAGGTCGCAGTCTTGCCACCTTCCCATGCAACGTTACGAATGATGTACTTGAACTTCATCAATTCATCGCCAGCGCTGAGAATGTCCGTGAAGCGGTAGTTAATTTCCATCTGACCTGCAGTACCCACTTCGTGGTGTGAACGTTCCACAAGAAGTCCTGCACGACCGAGTTCCATAACCATCTCATCGCGCAAATCAGCGAATTGATCAGTTGGTGAAACAGGGAAGTAACCGCCCTTGATGCGTGTGCGATATCCGCGGTTTGGAGTGCCATCTGGATCTGCAACGATGCCTGTGTTCCAAGCGCCTTCGTAAGAATCGATGTGATGGTAAGACTCGTTTATTCCGGTACTGAAACGAACTGCATCAAAGACATAAAATTCGGCTTCTGGCGCGAAGAATGCTTGATCTGCAATTCCGGTTGACTTCAAATAATCAACCGCCTTGGCTACTACGCCACGTGGATCACGTGAGTAAGGAGTGTTATCACTTGGGTTATGAACTGAGAAGAGAATTATCAGTGTCTTCTCAAGGCGGAATGGATCGATAAATGCTGATGAAGGAATTGGCAACAACTTCATATCTGATTCGTGGATTGACTGGAAGCCACGGATAGAAGAGCCATCAAACATTAAGCCATCTGTGAATACTGCTTCGTCAAAAGATTCAACTGGAACGTTGAAGTGATGCTGAATACCAGGAAGATCGGTAAAGCGAACATCAACAAGTTTGACATCTTCCTTTTTGATATAGGCAAAAATTTCTGCGGAATTCTTAAACATAAAGCTTGCTCCTCGTATCTTCGAAATTTTCGAGTGTAAAGTCAGATTTACTCGGGCCTTCACCTTTGAGGGCGACCGATCTGGGTAAACCCTAAGACTCCAAAGGCCATTTGGCATAACTGGAGTGTTACAGCCATGTAAAACATGCAGCGCCTCTTTCGGGTCTGTACGCTCACCCATATGAAACACGAGATCAGTTTGGGTCGCCGCTTTCTAGGTCTGAGCATCGATTGGCTGATGTGTTACGCGATTGCCCTTGGTTTCTTTGGAGGTAGCGCCTCATTTGCCGAACGAGCCCCACAAGCCCGAATCCCACATCTGATCATCTTCTTCATCGAGGTATTGGTGTTAACTGCCTTCGGAGGCGCAACTGCTGGCCATCGAATCGTTGGATTGAGAGTCATCCAGTTCAATGGCGGAGGAAACCCAACTCCGGTTCAGGCGTTAGTCAGGACGGTTCTACTCTGCTTGGTCGTCACCGCCATTACCTACGACGAAAATGGTCGCGGAATTCACGAGCGACTTAGCGGAACTAGATTGCTTGATACGCGAAAAGGTAGAAAGTAATCAGCGTTTTGGAACGCGAATCCCTTTTGGCATCGGCCCCTTTGGAATTGGCATAGACATTCCACCAACAGCTTTAAAGCGGGCACGAACTTCGCGCATTTGATGCGCTGACAATTTCTTTGGAAGTTTAGCCAAACGTTTCTGCAACTTGCGAAGCGGAACTTGGTCGGCGCCATCACCAACATAAATTTCAGTAACTGGAACACCAGGAGCAAAGCGTTCTGCTTTTCTGCGCTCGTCTTGCAACATTGCCCGAACCGCTTGAGTTCCTTCTCCAGTTAATACAATTCCCGCACGACCGATACTGCGATGGACCATATCTTGATTTTTGGTTACAGCAACAGCAGGAGTAGTTATCCAACCTTTACGAATTGCCATAAGAACACTGGCTCCAGCGCCCATCTGTCCTTCTATTGAAACGTAAGCGGCAGAGGATGCAATTCGAGTGAAGAAGAACATCGCGGCAAGAACAGCAACGGGAAGAGAAACGAAGCCTAGATAAATTGGATGCCCGATGAAAATACCAAATGAAATACCAATCGCCCAAGTGATTGAGAATACGCCGAATATGCCGGCGCCAATCCAAGGCTTTACGTTCTTGGTAACCCGATAGGCGTCACGGAAAGTTTGGAAACGGACTTTTTTGATCTTTGGCTCTTTCGCCTTCTTCTTTTTGAACATGGCCTCAGTTTAGGGGAGCGGGCGCTGTACCACCAAGACGAGCCGGTGCCCAACGCTGGCCACGGTGGTTATCGGGGTATTTTTCTTGCACTTCGTGCAAGAGATTTAAAAGTGTTTCGCGGAGCGCTTTCTCACCCGCGTCAACATCTGCAGATTTATCAAAGTACATGGGCGCACCAAATGAAACATAAATTGGGAATTTCTTTCGACGCAAGTCTCGCTTTACGCCCTTTGTCCAAATTCGTTGAGATCCCCAAATTACCGCTGGAATAACAGGAACGTTCGCGCCCATAGCAAGACGCACCGCGCCAGATTTTAATTCTTTAATTTCAAAGCTTTTTGAGATCGTGCCTTCTGGAAAAATTCCAACTATTTCACCTGATCGAAGTTTGCGAAGAGCGGCGACAAAGGAGGCAGAACCGTTGTTGCGATCGACATTTATATGATGCATGCCGCGCATAAGTGGACCAGCTAATTTATTGTCAAAGATTTCTTTCTTCGCCATAAATCTAACTAAGCGATTTGCGGGGAGCGCAGCAGTACCAATCAAGGCAAAGTCTAAATATCCAATGTGGTTCATCGCCAGAATCGCTCCGCCTTTACGCGGAACATGAGCATCGCCCTCAAAATGAAATTGCAGCCCTAAGTACTTCCAAAAGGTTTTTAGCACCAAAATCACTGGCGGATAAACAACTTCAGCCACGCAGTAATCCCTGGTTGGTGCGCGCTTCGACCGCTTGCTTGTAGAGACGGCCTGCGCGATAACTCGAGCGCACTAGTGGCCCACTCATTACTCCTAAGAATCCAACGGCTGTTGCTTCAGCAGCTAACTCTACGAATTCTTCTGGCTTCACCCAACGCTCTACTGGATGATGTTTATTTGTTGGGCGAAGATATTGTGTAATGGTTATCAAGTCACAACCAGCGCTGTGAAGGTCGATGAGAGCCTGTGAGACTTCTTCGCGAGTCTCTCCCAAGCCAAGAATCAAATTGGATTTTGTTACTAAGCCGAAGTCACGAGCCATACCGATTACCTGCAGAGATTTTTCATAGGTAAATGCCGGGCGAATTCGCTTAAAAATGCGCGGAACTGTCTCGAGATTATGAGCGAATACTTCAGGTTGAGTTTCGAAAATCTGATTTAAGAGTTCAGCCTTTGCGTGAAAATCTGGCGCTAACATTTCAACGCCGCAACCAGGATTTAATTCGTGAACTTTACGAATTGTTTCGGCATATAACCACGCGCCTTCATCAGGCAAGTCATCACGAGTTACACCGGTGATAGTTGCGTATCGCAACCCCATGGATTTCACTGATTCCGCAACTTTACGTGGCTCTTCGCGATCAATCGGCAATGGTTTGCCGGTATCGATGTTGCAGAAGTCGCAACGTCTCGTGCAGCGATCTCCACCAATCAGGAAGGTTGCTTCTTTATCTTCCCAACATTCAAAAATATTTGGACAGGCGGCTTCTTGGCAGACAGTGTGAAGACCTTCACTCTTTACGAGCGCGCGAAGCCTGGTGTATTCGGGCCCCATATTTGCCCGCGTCTTAATCCACTCCGGTTTACGCTCAATTGGAGTTTCGGTATTGCGCGCCTCGATCCGGAGCAGCTTGCGGCCATCAGGTGCGAAAGTCATGCGCTTACCTTACCCAGTGCATCAAGGAGATGCTTCTCAACGATTGGAGTAATTTCGGCAATATCGGCGGTGCGCTTAAGTTCGATCGCCAAAGAAGTCACGGCCGCGTCATCAATTCCGCAGGGAACTATTTGGCTAAATTTTGAAAGGTCAGGAGAAACATTCAAGGCGAAACCATGCATGGTGACCCCGCTGGCCACACGTATTCCAATAGCTGCGATCTTGCGATCACCTTTACTGTCACAAATCCACACACCTGACCTGCCATCGACTCGTTGTGCGATAACTCCAACTTCTTCACAAACTTTAATCAGTGCGCTTTCTAACGTTCTCACAAATCCAACTAGTTCAGTCGGTTTTAACAATTTAACAATTGGATATCCCACCAATTGACCTGGTCCGTGCCAAGTAATTCGCCCACCACGATCGACTTGCACCACCGGTGTTCCATCACTTGGCATCTCAAAACTCTGGGTGCGCTTTCCCGCCGTATAAACGGATGGATGTTCGAGCAAGAGCAAAGTATTTGCTCGAGTTCCCGAAGCAACTTCTGCGTGAATTTCTCGCTGCAACGCCAGAGCGCTCTCATATGCCAGCAGTCCGGTGTGATCTACAACAATTTCTGGTGCGCTCTGAGTGGTGCTTGCGGATGAATGAAGTGGCACAGGTACAGCCTAAAGGTAGGCTGTACTCCTAGCGAAATCTGCTCGAACTCAAGCCCGAAAGGCCCTTATATCGTGACTATGCAACGCGCCCAAAAGAATCGTAAACCGTATGCCATCGCAATGTTGGTGGTGATCACCTGGTTCATCATTACCGGTATATTCGGTCCGCTATTTGGAAAATTAACTTCTGTTCAAGAAAATAATAATTCTTCGTTCTTACCCAAAGGCGCTGAAGCAACCTTAGCCGCGGATGAAATTAAGAAGTTTTCATCGCAAGACTCGTTTAATTTTCCAGCGCTAGTACTTTTTGAAGGTAGCTTTACGCCGGCAACGCTTGCCGCCGTTAGCGATCATGTTTCCAAAATTGGAAATCTAACATTAGGCGGTACATCTGCAAAAATTGGTGATTACTTAGCGCCTGGTCAAGCAATTTCGGTATTCCCCGCTCAAGACGGGAAGGCACTATTAGCGAATATTCCACTAGATGGAAGCGCAATTTCTAAGCTGTTGCCTAACGACGAGCCAGTTCTTCCTGCAGCGATTGAAGCGCTACGCGAAGATATAAAACCAATTGCTGAAGCCAATGGCTTTACTCCATACGTCACTGGCCCAGGTGGATTATTAGGTGATTTGTTCGGTGCGTTTGGCTCGCTCGATTCAACGTTGTTGCTAACAACGCTTGGTGTTGTTGCAGTTATTTTGATCATTGTCTACCGCTCTCCAGTTTTATGGATTATCCCTTTGCTTTCATCGCTCTTTGCTCTCTCAACTGCAGGCGGGATTGTTTATTTGCTGGCAAAGAACGACATTATTGATGTCGATGGTCAGTCGCAAGGAATTCTCTCGGTTCTTGTTATCGGTGCGGCGACAGATTATGCGCTCTTACTTATCGCGCGCTATCGCGAAGAACTTCATTTTACTGACAATAGATTTGAGGCAATGCGCACTGCTTATAAGGGCGTTTGGGAACCAATTCTTGCCTCCGGTTCAACGGTAGCAATATCACTTTTGGTTCTGCTCTTTAGCCAGCTAACCAACACTGCTGGCCTTGGTCCAATAGGAGCAATCGGAATCTTCGTTTCAATGATTACGATTTTAACTTTACTACCAGCGCTGCTTTTGCTCTTTGGACGTTGGATCTTCTGGCCACGTGTACCGAAGAATGACGGTGATGATCACGTTATGACCGGCGCTTGGTCAAAAGTTGCTACTGGCATTGGCCGTAACCCCCGTAAATCTTGGGTTATTACAGGAATAGTCTTATTGGGCTTTGCCTTAACTTCAACAACCCTAAAGGCTGATGGAATCGGCACTGTGGATACATTTACCGGTAATCCAGAATCTGTTGTAGGACAGAAACTACTTGTAAAACACTTCCCAGGTGGCGAAGGCGATCCCACTCAGATAGTCGTTGATGCAAATAAAATTGGTGTGGTTTCTGCCGCAATCAAATCAGCACCTGGCGTCACAGAAGTTGTTCCTATGCTCAACGGGATGCCGGTTGCCGGACAACCAGCACCAGATGTAAAAGTTGTAAATGGGCGCGCAATTCTCAATGTCACTCTCTCTGCTGCGCCAGATAGCGTTGAAGCCGGAAATGACATTCCTAAAATTCGCGAACTTGCGAAAGCTGCTGATGCATCAGCCCTCGTTGGAGGAACTAGCGCAGTTTACTTTGATGTGCGCACCGCAAATAATCGCGACAATAAAACGATTATTCCGATCATTCTATTAGTGATTACCCTCATTCTCGGGGTTCTGCTCCGCAGCATTCTTAGCGCCATCCTCTTGTTGGGTACGGTAGTTCTAAGCTACTTCGCAACTCTCGGAGTTTGTGCGTTGGTCTTCAATCACATATTCGGTTTTGCAGGTGGAGATAATTCATTCCCACTATTTGCCTTTATCTTCCTTGTGGCACTCGGAATAGATTACAACATCTTCCTGATGACGCGAGTCAGAGAAGAGAGTGCGAAGATCGGAACCCGCGCTGGAGTAATTAAGGGAGTCACAGTTACAGGTGCGGTAATCACTTCTGCAGGAATCGTTTTAGCTGCAACTTTCGCTGTACTTGGACTTCTTCCCCTGGTGCCGCTTGCCCAACTTGGCTTTGCCGTTGCCTTTGGAGTTCTACTAGACACGATAATTGTTCGCTCAATCTTAGTTCCAGCGCTAGTACATGACATTGGACCAAAAATCTGGTGGCCATCTAAATTGCAAAATCAGTAAGTCTTTTAATTTAGATGTATGTAGTTATTGGCGCAGGTCTCGCTGGCCTAAGCGCTGCGCTAACTCTGCAAGATGCCGGCGCTGAAGTCACCGTCCTAGACTCATCAGATAGAGCTGGCGGCCGAGTCGCGAGCGACCTGATTGACGGTTTTATTCTTGATCGTGGATTTCAATTACTTAATCTGAATTATCCGGAAATAAAACGGTGGGGGATTAATCAGGAGTTAGATTTCAAGGAGGTACCGCGCTCAGTTCGTGTCTCATTTGATTCAGATTATGTAACTCTGGGTGACCCGCGTAGCGCTTTCTTCTCTGCTTTTTCTATGAAATCTGGGTCGTTGTCTTCTAAGTTATCTTTCGTAAAGTATTTACTTTCCAAGCCGTTGCAAACAGAGAGCGTTGCAGCCCATTTATTACGTTGCGGAACCGCAGATTTGTACAAGAAAGTATTGAAACCTTTTCTACAAGGAGTATTTCTCGCCGATCCCGCAAGAGTTAGCGCGGTAGTTGGCAGGGAGATTATCGGTAGTTTCATATCCGGTCGGTCGGGTATTCCAGCAGACGGTGTGGGCGCTCTGCCGCTAGCGCTTGCTAAGCGAGTTAATAACTTACATTTGAATACTCGGGTCGAAGCAATACGCGATAAGAATGTAATAACGAACAATGGTGAATTCCAAGCTGAAAAGATCATTTTGGCAACCGATCTGACAACAGCCGGGCAACTCTTAGGCTCTGATCAGGTCAACCCGTTACTGAGTTCGATCACTTGGTATCACGCAACCGATAAGGCGCCTACTGAAACTGCGCAATTGGTTCTTGATTCACAAGATCGTGGACCAGCAGTTAATTCAATCGTAATTTCGAATCTCTCGAGTAAATATGCGCCCAAGGGGCGATCGTTGATTTCTTCTACAACAATTTCGCACGCTTCCGAATCAGAAGTTCGCCGTCATCTAGCGCTTATGTGGGGGACAAATACCGGGGATTGGTGCTTCTTAGCAAAGTATGAAATTCACTCTGCGCTCCCGCTATTTGCTCCAGGAGCAGACCGCGCCAATAGTTTGCGAGTTAGTGAAAATGTCTATTGCGCAGGAGATTACTTAACTGCGCCTTCACAAAATGGTGCGCTGCTTTCCGGGCGTTTGGCAGCGGAAGAGTTAATGCTCGACGAGAGCTTGTAGCGCTGTTGAAATATGGGGGTAATCCCATTGAAAACCTGCTTCGGTTAGCGCGCTTGGCATAACCTTCTTTGAGCCGAGAACTTCACCAGAGAATCCACCTAGCGCAATTTTTAGTGCGATCGCTGGTGCAGGAAAGAGTGCAGGTCGTTTCATGGCCCGCGCCAAAGCGGCGGTAAATTCTTGATTGGTAACCGGGTTGGGTGAAGTTAAATTGACTGGGCCAGCAATTTTCTTTTCCAGCGTGAAAACTATGGCTCGCACAACATCGTGCAACGTGATCCATGACCACCATTGTTTGCCTGAACCCAACTTACCGCCTAAACCAAATCTAAAGAGCGGCAACATTCTTCCTAGCGCTCCACCAGTCGGATCAAGAACTAATCCAGTACGAAGTTTTACGGTTCGAACATCTCCCGCTAAATCTGCTGCACTTTCCCATTCGCGACACACTGCGGCAAGAAAATCCTGACCTACGGAATCACTTTCAACCACTGCGCGATTTCCGGAGTCTCCGTACCAGCCGATAGCGCTAGCTGAAATAAAAACTTGTGGTTTAACCTCGGCGACAGCATTTGCAATTGTTGTTGTACCCAGTAAACGAGAATTCAAGATCTCTGATTTATAGCGCTTCGTCCAACGCTTATCACCCACACCAACTCCGGCTAGGTGAATGACTGCATCTACTCCACGGAGCGCTTCAAGATCAACGAAGCCGGTCTTTGGATCCCATCTAATTTCATCGGGAGCTACTGTTGCGCGACGCACCAAACGTTGAACAGTGTGTCCTTCGGATTTTAAATAGCCAACAAGAGCGCTTCCGATTAATCCTGAAGCCCCGGTGACAGCAATTCTTTGCGCGACAGCCATAAAAATTAGAGTCCTAGATCTGACTCAAATGCGCCGCCTTCAAGGCGCTCCTTCAAAGTTACTAAGAATCGCGCAGCATCTGCTCCATCTACGACGCGATGATCGTATGAAAGCCCTAGGTAGACCATTGAACGGATTGCGATTGTCTCGCCACCATCTTCACCTTTTACGACCATAGGGCGTTTTACAATCGCTCCTAATCCTAGGATTGCAACTTGCGGCTGATTAATTATCGGCGTATCAAATAAAGCGCCACGACTTCCAGTGTTTGTTAACGTAAATGTTCCTCCACCGAGTTCATCGGGAGTGACTTTATTTTCACGAGTGCGTTCTGCTAAATCAGAGATCTTGCGGGCGATTCCTCCCATATTAAGATCTCCAGCGCTATGAATTACGGGTACTAGTAGCCCACGTTCAGTGTCGACTGCAATTCCTAAATGTTCAGTTCCGTGATAAATAATTTGATCGCCTTCAACCGATGAGTTGAGGACTGGATGTTGCTTTAGCGCTTCGCATACCGCGACTGCAAAGAATGGCAAGAACGAAAGCTTTACACCTTCGCGCGCTTCAAAAGTTGCTTTCGAGCGATCACGTAAACGTGCAATCTTTGTAACATCTACTTCAATGACTGTTGTCAGTTGAGCGCTGACCTGTAGGGATTCAACCATTCGTGCTGCAATAACTTTTCGAAGTCGTGACATTTTAACAGTTGTTCCGCGAAGTGGTGATACTGCAACAACCGCAGAAGGACGCTGTGCTGGCGCGCTAGTTGCTGGTGTTGAGACAGATGGAGCACTCGCAGTCTTAGGCGCTGCAGCCTGAACGTCTTCTTTGCGAATTCGTCCACCAACACCTGTACCAGAAATATTTGCGAGATTGACGCCGAGTTCTGATGCAAGTTTGCGCACGATTGGGGTTACGTAAGCATCGAGTGGTTGCGAGACGGAAACGGGTGCGGCAACAACGGGTGCGGCAACAACGGGTGCGGCAACAACGGGTGTGGCAACAACGGGTTCTGGCTTAGCAGGTGCAGCTGGAGCAGAGACCGCCCCTGCACCACCAATTACCGCAAGACGTGCACCAACAGGAACAGTTGTATCGACCGGAACATCAATGGAAATAATTGTTCCTGCAACAGGTGATGGAATTTCGGTATCAACCTTATCTGTTGAAACTTCTAGCAGCGCTTCATCGACAGCAACGCTATCGCCCACGCCCTTTAACCATCGTGTGACAGTTCCTTCGCTGACACTTTCACCAAGTGCGGGCATAGTAATGATTGTTCCTGCGCCACTTGGTGCGGGTGCAGCGGCAACAGGAGTTACTGGTACCGGTGCTGCGGCAACGGGAGGGGGAGTAACTGGTGCAGCGGCAACAGGTGCTGAAGGGGCAGGTGCTGAAGCAGGTGCAGCACCGTCCGCGATTATTGCAAGTTCAGCCCCAACTGGAACTGTCTGATCAATTCCGACAACAATCTTTTGCAAAATTCCAGCAACAGGTGAAGGAATTTCGGTGTCAACTTTATCGGTCGATACTTCAAGGAGTGGCTCGTCCATTGCAACGTGGTCGCCTTCAGCTTTTAACCAACGTGTGACTGTTCCTTCGCTGACACTTTCACCAAGTGCAGGCATCGTTACTGAGAAAGTCATAGCTTTTCCTTTTCCTTAATTAACCGTGAGCGTGTAATGGTTTGCCGGCAAGTGCCATGTGAGCCTCGCCCATTGCCTCTGACAGCGTTGGGTGAGCATGGATTAAAGGTGCTACATCATCAGCTGATGCTTCCCAGTTAAAGATTAGTTGTGCTTCTGCTAGAAGTTCTCCGACGCGCGCACCGACCATATGTATTCCGAGTACTGGTCCACCTTTTTGCGATACCAATTTGATTGATCCAGCAGTGCGCAAAATTTGTGCTTTGCCGTTTCCAGCCAAGTCATAGTTAAGTTCAACAACATCAAATCCACGTTCTTTTGCTTGGGCAGTTGTTAGGCCGACTGAAGCAACTTCTGGTTCAGAATAGGTAACGCGAGGAACTCCGTCATAATTTATCGGGCGCGGATTTAGTCCAGCGATCTCTTCAGCAACAAGAATTCCTTCACCAAATCCAACGTGTGCAAGCTGCAAGGTTGGGATTAAATCGCCAACTGCCCAGATTCCAGGAACATTTGTACGGCACTTGTTATCGACCAAGATATAACCCCGGTCCATAGTTATTCCTTGCTCTTCATACCCCAAGTTTGCTGAGACTGGGCCGCGACCGACGGCAACGAGAAGTACCTCAGCGCTAAACGTTTTGCCATCTTCTAAGGTAACGCTCACGCCATCGGCGGTGACAGCGTGAGATTTAAAGCGAACGCCAAGTTCAAAATTGATTCCGCGCTTGCGATAAGCACGCTCTAGTAACTTGCTGGAGGATTCATCTTCAAGTGCAATCAGATGTGGGAGACCTTCAATAATTGTTACTTCGGCACCAAAAGATTTCCAAACAGATGCAAACTCACATCCAATAACGCCTCCACCAAGAACAATTACGCTCTTAGGTACATAGTCCAACTTTATAGCGTGTTCAGAAGTGATTACGCGCTTACCATCTACATCTAAACCAGGAAGAGTTTTTGCGTAAGAACCAGTTGCTAGGACAATATTTTTTCCTGTGTACTTCGTGCCATTTACTTCGACGGTATCTTTAGCGACAAGCTTTCCGTGCCCCTCGACATAAGTAATACTGCGAGATTTCACCAAACCTTGCAGACCCTTATGGAGTTTTGTTACGACACCATCTTTATAAGAATTCACGCCTGCCATATCGATTGAGTTAAAAGTGGCGTTGATACCAAAATGGCTAGCTTCGCGCGTGCCATCTGCAATCTCGCCCGCGTGCAATAACGCCTTAGTCGGAATACATCCGCGATGAAGGCAGGTTCCGCCGAGTTTGTCCGCTTCGATCAAGGCAACGCTTAAGCCTAGTTGGGCACCGCGTAGGGCTGCTGCGTATCCGCCGCTGCCCCCACCTAAAACTACGAGATCAAAGTTGGACACCTGTGCGCGCTCCTTCGTAAAGCAATCTACCGAATGAGACTATCTTGCCAGTTCAGGCCAGCGATTACGAAATTGCAGCGGATTGAGCAAGGGCTACCAAGGATCGTAGGGCCATACCCGTTCCTCCGACTGGCGTGTACCCGTAAGGCTCACCTTCGTTATAGGCAGGACCTGCAATATCAAGGTGTAACCACGGCAATTCTGGCGAAATGAATTCCTTTAAGAAAAGACCGGCGACCAACATTCCGCCCATTCGCTCTCCAATGTTAGCCATATCTGCAACTGGTGAATCCAATGAAGCGCGAAGTTCAACTGGCAATGGCATTGGCCAGAAAGCTTCACCTGCAGTTTTGCTGACTTCAAAGAAGTGGTCACTAAACTCTTGATTATTAGTCATGATTGCAGCGGTACGTGTACCTAGCGCTACTACTTGTGCGCCGGTGAGTGTTGCCACATCGACAATTCCATCCAGATTTTTATTCTCTTGCGCCTTAACCAATGCATCACCAAGAACCAAGCGACCTTCGGCATCAGGATTTAATACTTCAATAGTTTTACCACCGTACATTGTGATGATGTCACTTGGTCTAGTCGCGTTATCGCTAACCATGTTTTCGGCAAGTGGTGCGTAGCAATCAATTGCTACAGGAAGCTTCATCATCGCAATTGCGATCGTTGCTGCACAAACTGCGGCAGCACCTGACATATCAGATTTCATCGCTTCCATCCCGGCGGCAGGCTTTAACGCCAATCCTCCAGAATCGAAAGTGATTCCCTTTCCTAC
>CAMBGS010000021.1 GCA_945866305.1 Bifidobacterium breve | reverse complement strand
CGCTCGCCCACATCATGGCCATCAAGCCACGCTCCGGTTACTTGCGAAGTTATCTCTTTAGACATTAGCCAAATCCTTCACGCACTTGCCCACATCATTTGATGTAAGCCTGGTCGTCACCCGGAGCACCCCACCGCGGTGGAGGGTTGCCGCCTAATCAGCCGGGGCTATCGATTAGAACTCGTGACCTGGAGGTAAGTCTAACCCAAAAATTCCCGTGCAGACTTTGGGGTGTAACTCTCTTCGCATTGCCGCAAATGATTGCGGTGGCCAGCCAGCGGTAAAGACGCGGCGCAAGAGCAGCGCGAGTGAGTACCCGTTGCTATCGGCGAGGGCGCGATCAAGCGCGCGATGAGCAAGTGCGCCATCCCCGCTTTCATAGGCCAGTGCCGCAAAGAGCGATGCGATCGGTGCGACATAACCAACCGGTGCCATCCGCATTATCTGTCGCCACATTAGGAAGTAAGTATCAATATCTTCATCGGTATGGCTGCCGAGTGCGAAATCGCGCACCTGGATATCAGATAAACGTCCGGTAACTCGTGCCACAAGTTCCAGGTCCTCGCCACCGCGACCGAGAGCGAATTCACCAGCTAGATCAATAACTGCAGTAGCGCCATCGCGTTGTAGCTGCGTTAAATTCTTTGCCTTATCTGAGACTGCAAATTTAGTAACGCGTGAAATCCATTTTTCATCTTCGCTTATGACAAGTGGCGAGATTGATTCAGTGAGCGCTTCAATGTTGGCAAAGGGCATCGCTCTTCCTGCAACAACATTTTCAATGGCAATCCGCGATGAATCAATCGCTGGTACTTCTCGCCCATCAGTTGGACAGCATTGCAGATCAGAACAGAGCGTTGAGCGAAAGCGTCCATCTTGAATCAGCAATGATTCATCTACATTTACCCCAATCCGCTCCATTGCAGCTGCCAGATCACTCAAGACCACTTCCCCATCGCTTCGCGCAGTTGGAATGTAGGCAACCAATAGCGCACCAGTTGAGTCATCTCTTTGTAAGTGTGAGGCCAGTAAGTCATAAGCAGATGCTGGCAAATCTGTTGGGTAATCAACGCGCATTGCCATCCCGATGCAGTTATCTTTTATTGAAACTACAACGATTGAATCAACTGGGTGATATCCAATCAAAAATGGAATCGCGGCTATTAAGTCGTGGGGCGAAGTCAGCGTGGTCATAAATCTCAATTCATAAAACTGGTATGAGCTGCCACCACGGTGATGGTCAGTGCGGTAACTTTTCTAATTTGGCCAGTGATGGCGCGTGCTATTCCGTTGTGTGTGAACGTTCCGCCCCAGGTAGTCACTAAAACAACGGGATAGGTGCCCAGATTTGAATATGTGTGAGTAATTTTTCCGTTGGGAAATGGTGCCCCCGGATCTGTAGTTGCTTTAAATGATCCATCACCAAAAGCCCAAGTAAATGAGGGGCGCATCGTCACATCAATAACTTCACCGATGAGATCCACTTTGCTTTGAAAAACCGCTGGCATATCGTTCCAAAAAAAGACCGGCACATTAATCAAAGGTTGAAAGTTGGGTTGATAAGAAATGCCAGCTGTCGGCAGTGACTTGCTGAGGCGATCGCTTAGGGAAGTTGCCACGGCTACAACTGGTGCGCTCTTCTTCACAATCCGCTTCTTTTTCGGTGGCGCAATTTTAGGTTTGGCTATTACCTTCGGTTTCACAATAACTTTCGGTTTAACCACCACCTTCGGCTTTGGAACTAGCTTCGGTTTTGTTATCGGTTTAGGTACTGCAGTTGCTTTAGGACCGCTTCCCTTGCGGGCTTCGAAGATCAATTGACCGTCTTGGGTATAGACATCAACGCAAGCGAGTTCGCAATCGACAGCGTTACTTGAATTTATTGGCGCTAGGGAGAAGAGCGAGATTAGGAGAATGACTTTTGCTTTCATCTGGCGCAAGTTAGGACCTTGCGGTGTCAAAAAACGCGCTGAAGTCGATAACTGTGGATAGGTGTGAGAAAGTAGCGTTGTGGCAGCGCGCGATGGAGATGGTTGGGTCGAATGCGAATGCGGCAGTAAACACTGGGGCTTAAATGGCGCAGCCGGGCTTTTAATTTATCGAGACGGTGCAATTCTTTTACAACATCGCGCACCTTGGGTTCATAACGGAGACACTTGGGGTATTCCAGGTGGTGCGCGAGATTCTCACGAAAGCGTTATTGAAGGTGCAATTCGTGAAGCGGTTGAAGAAACTGGAATCGATCCACAATGTTTAACGCCACGCGATACCCACACCGATAACCACGGTATCTGGAGTTATGAAACAGTAATTGCTGAAGCAAATAGTGAACTGGAAGCGCACGAATTAAATGATGAATCCCACGAAGTTAAATGGGTTTTATTCGATGATGTAACTCGCTTACCGCTACACCCCAGTTTTGCCGCATCTTGGCCAGCCTTGCGAAAGAAACTAGATCTCCTTATTTAATCTGCGCAATGATTCGCGCACGACTTCACCATCTGATGTGCGCCAGAGTGGTGGCATCGAATTAAGTAAGACGCTTCCGTAACGTTTAGTCACGATGCGCGAATCCAAGATTGCAACAACGCCGCGATCATCCACGCTGCGGATTAAACGACCAGTGCCTTGCGCAAGTAAAAGCGCTGCACGTGGCAGCGAGACCTGCATAAAGCCACTGCCACCTGCGGCATCCGCTAGTGATGCACGCGCTGACATAACTGGTTCATCGGGGCGAGGAAACGGAATGCGATCGATTGCTACCAAAATACAAGAGTTGCCGGGCACATCAACGCCTTGCCAGAGCGACATTGTGCCGAGCAAAATTGACGTCTCATCTTTAGCAAATCTTTCAACAAGTGGACCAACTGCGTCCCCACGCTTTTGCGTGATGATCATTATCGGCAATTCTTTTAGCACTTCTCGCAGATGCGCATCTGCTGCTTCAACACCTCGCCAAGAGCTAAAGAGTGCGAGAGTGCGCCCACCGGCAGCATCAATTAATTCACCGAGCTCGGTCAAAACTTCTTTACTTGGACCATCACGACCTGGCTCAGGCAAGTGCTTTGGCATATATAAAACACCTTGATTAGCGAAATCAAAAGGCGAGCCCACATCGAGCATCTGTACATTTGCTGGGTCGATATCCCCATCATCACTTTCTGAATCTGCATCAGACCCAACTACAAAACCAATGCTGCGCGCCATTGCGTCAAAGCCATTACCAACAGTCAGTGTTGCCGACGTTGCAATCACCGGAGTCTTAGTTAATAGATTCGCACGCAGAACTTCAGAAACCGATAGCGGTGCTAAATGCAGCGTTGAGAAAGTTGGCTCATACCAAAGAACGTGAGTGTTACTCATCTTCAACAATTTGCCACAAGTTGTATTGATTTCATTGACAGCACCTTTAACCCGCGCACGTTCTGCAATCCCATCGGAATCAATAATTTCATCATCAGCGTTAATGATCTGCACAATTGCTGCAGCCGCTTCTTTGACTTTACGAATCGGAGCTTCTAGCGATGATGGTATTTCTTCTAGACGACCTTGCGCGTTGAAGTCACCGCGAATCTGATCACCATAATCTGCCATAGCATCGTGAAAATTATCGGCAGCCTTTGTAAGAGCATCAGATAACTTGCCCGGCATATGTTTGCGCGCCATCGCCGCTGCCCGAATAACGCGCGCAGAGGTGAGTTCTTCCGTCACCGCTTGGGTTGTGCGGTCCATAAATTCGTGTGCTTCATCCAAAATAACCGCATCTCGTTCAGGCAAGATCGGATGCGAATCTACAATTTCAATGGCTAACAAAGTGTGGTTTGTGACTACAACATCTGCTAACTGTGCCTTGCCTTTTGCAAGGGCTGCAAAACATTGCGGGCCATAATTACAAACATCTGCGCCGACACATTCGCGGCCAGATAATGAATTTGCCGCCCAGACCCTGCGGTCAACTTCAGGTGCATCATCGCGATCTCCAGAAATACCGGGAGTCTTTGCCCATGCGTGCAAGCGCTGTGCATCTTTGCCGAGGTGGCTTACCTCCAATAACACTTCACCATCTGGATCAGGATCTTCGGTATTCATTTTTTGCAGGCAGATGTAATTACCAACGCCTTTATAAATTCCAAATGTAATTTCGCGGCCTAAAACCTTTTCAAGTGCGGGCACAACTGCCGGCAGATCTCGCTCGACCAATTGACGTTGCAGGGCAAGGGTTGCTGTTGCCACCAATACTTTACGACCGTGGACCAGCGCCGGAACCAAGTAAGCCAATGACTTTCCCGTACCAGTACCGGCTTGCACCATTAAGTGATGGCGATCGGTGAGTGCGTTTGCAACCGCTTCGGTCATTTCAATCTGACCTTCACGAGGTGCGCCACCGATTGCAGCAACCGCAGCATCGAGCGCTTTGCGCACTTGCGCCGATAAATCACTCATACGCTTGCTTGTTCGCGATTTAAAGATTTAAAGAAATATGTAGAGGCAACTAAAGCAAGCAAAATAATGCTGTAAGCCGCGGCAAAACCAAAGGTTTCACTTACAAATCCCATTATCCAAGGTGATACCCCGCAAGATATTCCCATGCCGATTACAAAGACTGCGATCCCGCGATCTGCACCTTGTGCGCTACCCGATGCATTTGCAATAGCAATCGCTGCACAAGGTCCAATTCCAAGTGCTGTAATTATCAAACCAATAATTGTCAGGGTTGGTGATCCTGTAAAAATAATCAGCAACGTGCCGGTAGTGATTGCGAATATAGCGAAGTTCCAAATTCGATGGAGATTGTAAGAATCCTTAGAAGCTAAATAGATGCGAGTTAGTGCAACAAAATAAGGTCCGACCGTTGCAAATAAAATCGCTACTTTAACCCCAGCCCCGCGTTCGGTTAATAAATCCAAAGCCCAAGTCGAAAGACAGACTTCCATTGTGATTGTCATAAATGAGAAGAGTAAGATATAGATAATTGGCTTATCCCAAACTATCTTTGTGGATTCACCTATAGGCTCAGGCCGCGCTTCTAGTTGGGGAATCAAAAAGAGCGCGATTATTCCAATTACCGCAGCAGTCGTCGCCACTGTGTAACGCCAAGGAATTTCTACCTGAGTGGTTAAGCCAATTACCGTGGGCGAAAGCGCTCCCACAAATAAACTAAACCCGGTTGTACGAAACATATTCTTTAGTGCGGTTTTGGAATGTGAACCCAAAATTGCATTTATGGTGTTTTGTGCAACAACCGATCCAGCCGAAAAAACGATAATTGCAGGAATTGAAAACAAGATACTCGGGCTCAAACAATAAAGTAGCGATCCACCAATCATTAAAAGCCACCCATATCGAATTGTTTGATGTGCTGGGCGGTGATGACCACTTCTTAAGAGCGCGATCGAAACAACAACAAGCGCTAGCGCCAATCCAATGTTGTGCCAACTAGCGACGACTCGGCTTAATTCAAAGTCGCGCTTGATCAGTTGTACCGAGAAAGTTAGCGAGCCCATAAGAAAAGAACTCAGAGAATTGATAAGAACTAAACGGTGCACGAGTTTGCGCTGTAGAGCCTGCGGCACCGATTACTCCTTTGCATTCACATAAAAAACCCGCCGCTATTAGGCGGCGGGTTTTTTAACGGGGTTGGATAAAACTTATCGCTTAGCTGCAACCTGATGTATTGCCGCAACCTTCGCAGACAAAGCAAGCACCAGACATACGCATCTTGACGCCACAAGTCATACAAAGTGGTGCATCTGATTTGATTCCCATTGATTCTAGGAGATCAGAAGATGAACCAATTGTTGCTGCTAGTGGAGCAGGTTCAATTTTTACAGCCACAGGAGCCGCCACAGGAGCAGCTACCGCTTTTGGGGTATCAACACTCGCAGGTGTTGCATCTTGTGTGTACTCGCCTGTTTCTAGGGCACGTGCACGCTCTGATGATGTGAATAGTCCCATTGCTGAACGTTGCTCAAATGGCAAGTAATCAAGTGCTAAACGACGGAAGATGTAATCCATCATTGATTGCGCCATACGGATATCAGCATCATCTGTCATACCAGCTGGCTCAAAGCGCAGGTTGGTGAACTTCTCGACGAATGTTTCTAGTGGAACACCATATTGAAGTCCGATGGAAACTGCGATTGAGAATGCATCCATTACACCGGCCAAAGTTGAACCTTGCTTGCCCAGCTTTAGGAATACTTCACCAAGTGCGCCATCAGCGTATGCACCTGAGGTCATATAACCTTCAGCGCCGCCAACAGAGAATGATGTTGTAGTTGATGGACGAGACTTTGGAAGGCGCTTGCGAACTGGTGTTGCAAGTGCTTCTGCTTCAACAGGAGCATCCTTCTTCTTCGCCTTGCCATCTGAAAGTGGTTGTCCCACTTTGCAGTTATCGCGATAAACAGCGAGCGCCTTAATGCCCATACGCCATGCTTCTAGGTGAACTTCTTCAACTTCTTCAACAGTTGCATCCTCTGGAAGGTTAACTGTCTTTGAAATCGCACCTGAAAGGAACGGCTGGCAAGCAGCCATCATGCGCACGTGGCCCATTGGAGCAATTGAACGTGCACCTAGTGCACAGTCAAATACTTCGTAGTGCTCTGTCTTAAGTCCTGGAGCATCGATTACGTGGCCATTTGCCGCGATAAATTCAACGATCGCTTCAATGGTCTCTTCTGCATACCCAAGCTTGCGAAGAGCTGCAGGAACTGTCTGGTTAACGATCTGCATAGATCCGCCACCGACGAGCTTCTTGAACTTAACTAATGAGAAGTCAGGTTCGATACCTGTTGTATCGCAATCCATCATCAGACCGATTGTTCCGGTTGGGGCAAGCACAGAGATCTGTGCGTTACGCCATCCGTTCTTATCGCCAGTTGATAGACAAGCATCCCAAGCCTTATTTGCTTCAGTCCAGACATCAATATCTAGAGTTGTTGAAGATTTAGCCGAAGATGAAGCTGATGCATGCTTGCGCATAACACGTGCGTGAGGCTTAGCATTTTGTGCAAAGCCAGCATATGGTCCAACAATGCCAGCAAGTTCTGCTGAGCGCTTGTAAGTAATTCCTGACATAAGTGATGTGATCGCACCGGCTAGAGCACGTCCGCCTTCTGAATCGTATGCAAGACCTGATGCCATAAGTAGCGCGCCGAGGTTTGCATATCCGATTCCGAGCTGACGGTAGGCACGAGTTGTGTCACCGATCGCTTCAGTTGGGAAATCTGCGAAACAGATTGAGATATCCATTGCAGTGATGATCATTTCTGCTGCGCGACCAAAGGTCTTTGCATCAAATGAGCCATCTGATTTTAAGAACTTCATCAAGTTAAGTGAAGCCAAGTTACAAGATGAGTTATCTAGTGACATGTATTCAGAGCAAGGATTTGACGCGTTGATGCGACCTGTCTCTGGAGTTGTGTGCCAATCATTGATGGTGTCATCGAATTGAACACCAGGGTCTGCGCAAGCCCAAGCAGCTTGTGCAATCTTTGTGAAGAGTTCGCGTGCATCAACTGTGTCAATAACTTCACCAGTTGAGCGAGCTGTTAACCCAAATTGTTCTCCGTTTTCAACGGCTTGCATGAACTTATCTGAAAGGCGGACTGAGTTATTCGCGTTCTGATATTGAACGGAGATAATGTCTTTTCCACCGAGGTCCATGTCAAAGCCAGCATCGCGAAGTGCGCGAATCTTGTCTTCTTCATTGACCTTTGTCTCGATAAATTCTTCGATATCCGGGTGATCAACATCTAGAACAACCATCTTGGCTGCGCGACGGGTTGCGCCACCAGACTTGATTGTTCCTGCAGATGCATCAGCACCGCGCATAAATGAAACTGGGCCAGAGGCTGTTCCACCGGACTTTAGAAGTTCTTTTGAAGAACGGATACGTGACAAGTTAAGTCCTGCACCTGATCCGCCCTTGAAGATCATTCCTTCTTCGCGGTACCAGTTAAGGATGCTATCCATCGTGTCATCAACCGACAAGATAAAGCATGCGCTTACTTGCTGTGGTGCTGCTGTTCCGACGTTAAACCAAACTGGTGAGTTAAAGGAGAAGATCTGGTGCATAAGCATGTGTGTTAGCTCGTGCTCGAAGATCTCTGCATCTTTATCTGTTGCAAAATAACCAAATTCTTTTCCGGCTTTTGTATATGTAAGAACTACGCGATCGATAACTTGCTTAAGTGACCACTCGCGATTTTCTGCTCCTACTGCCCCACGGAAGTATTTGGTTGTAACGATTGTTGAAGCATTTACCGACCAGAAATCTGGATACTCAACCCCACGTTGTTCAAAGACAGTCTCGCCTGTTTTCCAGTTTGCCTGGACAACGTCACGACGTTCCCATTTAACTTCGTCGTAAGGATGAATCCCTTCATTGGTATAAATGCGTTCCATCGTTAAGCCCTTACCTTTTATGGTGTTGTGGGCTTTGATCTTTATTGGCCGGTTGATGACCGTATCTGACATGTTTATTTCCCGTCTTCTTTAATTAACGATTACTCGTTGCTGGTTGATTTGTACGTGACGATGGGGCGTCGCTTTTTTCATTTACTACTGAGGAATTTGCACTTGCTGAATTTGCGCTTTGGGAATTCGCGCTCGAAGGCACTGCTCGCAGTAACGCGATCTCGCCTTCGAAATCTTCAAGGGAGGCAAAGTTACGGTATACCGAGGCATAACGCAGGTAGGCGACCTCATCGAGTTCGCGAAGTGGCGCAAGAATTGCCAAGCCCACTTCTTGAGCTTCGATTTCAGCTTTGCCAGTGCGGCGAAGGGTTTCTTCAACGCGCTGAGCCAGTAGAACTAGATCATCTTCGCCAACTGGGCGACCTTGGCAGGCTTTACGAACGCCGACCAAAACTTTTTCGCGAGCAAATGGCTCGGTTGCACCTGAACGTTTGATGATGTTGAGAAGTGCGACCTCTTGAGTTGAGAAGCGCTCGCCACATTCAGGGCATTCACGGCGACGACGGATTTGTGTTCCATCTTCAACCGGACGAGAGTCGACGACTCGAGAATCATCGTGTGTGCAGAACGGGCAAATCATCTCGGCGTGTCTCCCTTCGAAATACTAGATATTTCCAAATTTAGATGTATTGGTGGACCGCGAAAACTACCGTAAAAACACTACTTATGGAAGTTTTAATCGCTTTGACCCCTACATATAGTGGGAACTATAAAGCAAATCTTGAGACGTTGCCTGTCGAGTAGGCAAATATCGCGTGAACGGCGTGTCGCGGTTCTTAACGCAGCGGAATACGCAGCTTCTGGCCTGCTTGAACCTCGGCTGAGGCGAGTGAGTTCACGGAGGCGATCTCATCGACGAGTGCGCGCACATCGCCACCATCGGCTAGGCGTGTGGCAAGTGACCACAAGGTATCGCCTGGGGCCACAGTGACCTGGATGAAGGCTGTTGGGGCGCCGGCCTGATCTGAGGTGTTGGCTCCGGCATTTAGGCCAAAGGCGCTGGCCAGGACGACAGCGAGTGAGAGAACCAAGAGCGTACGAGCTAAGCGACCACGACGTGTTAAACGAACGCCGGACGGATTGGCCACAAACCCTTGATTTATAAGGGTTTTAGCTGGTGATGCATTCAGTGAAATAGTGCTCATGGTTTTCTCCTGCTGGTACTACCTTGGGGAAGGTATTCGAACACTTGTTCGAACAAAGCCAATTAAACCCCATGGCACCGACATCGGCAAGTTATTTTCGAACATATGTTTGATTTTTTTCTTGGGCTGTGTCACCCTGTATCCATGAGCAAAAAACCAGCCGCAAGCGCCAAAGTCACTGAACTCCCCGATCAAGCAGCAGGCGAACACGGCCTTACCGCCCGCCAGCTCAAGATCCTGCAGGTCATCAAGGCGAGCATGGATGATCAGGGGTTTCCCCCATCAATGCGCACTATCGCAGCCGCCGCTGGCCTAAGTTCCACAGCCTCCGTCAAGTACCAGCTCGACCTTTTGCAGGAAAAGGGCTTTATCACCGCTCACCCAACCCGCGGTGGCGTCCTTGAAGTCTTAATGCCAGGTGAAAAATCAGAGATCGAAGTCGAAGCCACCAAGCAGGTTCCCCTCGTTGGTCGCATCGCAGCCGGTGGTCCGATTACCGCAGAACAAAATGTTGAATCAACCTTTGCTCTTCCTGAAACCTTGGTTGGCAAAGGCAACTTGTATATGTTGCAAGTTGTTGGTGAATCAATGATCGATGCCGCAATCTGCGATGGCGATTACGTGGTTATTCGCGAACAGAAAGATTGCAACAATGGCGAAATCGTTGCCGCAATGATTGATGGCGAAGCAACTGTTAAAACTTTCCAACGCAAGGGCGGCCACATTTGGTTACTTCCTGCCAATCCTGCATTTAAGCCAATCAATGGCGATAACTGCGAGATCCTCGGCAAAGTCACTGCGGTAATGCGCAGCGTTCGTTAATTAAATAAATATAGAGTTAACGCGCCTAAGGCTATTAATAACGCGGCCATACCTATTGAATTGCGCTTGCCGATTCGCTGCGGCGCACCGCCAATACCGCTAGCGCGATCTTGATCGATATCTTTAATCACATTTATAAAGTGGGCGGCGCTTCCGAAGATCGCTCCCCCAAGCCACATCCAAACCGGTGGAGTAATATCTTTTGAGATCGCAACACACGATGGCAGAGCGGCAAAGGCGAGTGCGTATGGCAACCAAGAAAAGACGTTGTATTTAAAGTAGAAGTTATATGCTACTCCCATTGAAATACCGAACATATAAACCAACCCGCCCTTAAAGCCAAGCGGGCCAAGCAAATTTGCGACAAATGAGAACGGCACCATAAAGCGCAACCACTTCATTAAATAATTTGGCGTGATGGTTCCTGCAACTAAAGGTTTCTTTATGCGGTTATGTTTTAAATCATCGGCGTAGTCATATAGGTCATTGCTCCAACCCACCACCAACTGCCCCGTGAAAACTCCGAAGGCAATTAGATAAGCAGGGCCTTCCCACCAGTAATACGCGGCGAAGAACCAAGAAATCGAAGTAACGATCAGGGTCGGCCCAAAATGCGAAGCCTTAGCCAACGCCCGTATCTTCTTCATTCGCAGAGCCTAATGCAGCACATTCAAATACTCTTTACCTATGTCGCAGTTGATCTATATCCCCTTTGATCATCTGCATCGCAATTTTGGCGCACTGCGCGAAGCCAAGTTCAAAGAAGATGTGATCGCATTCGTGGAAAGTGCGCGAATGACCACCGGTCGACCGTGGCATCCACAGCGCCTGCACTTTCTTATCTCATCTGCTCGCCACTTCGCACAATCTCTGCGAGACGAAGGTTTCACCGTTGAGTATGTAAAGGCTGCGACAACAATTGACGGCCTGAAAGAGATTGCCAAGCTGCACCCAAAGCGTGAGCTAATTTGCGCCGAGCCATCTTCGCATCGTCAATTGGCACAGCTAAAAGAGTTCGGCGCTTCCTTTATCGAAAATGATTTCTTCTTAACAAGCCGAAAACACTTTTCGATCTGGGCTGATTCGCAGAAGAGCTACTTAATGGAGACCTTTTATCGGGCCCAGCGCGCGCGTTTAAATATCTTGATCAAAGATGGAAAGCCAACCGGGGGCGCTTGGAACTTTGATAAAGAGAACCGCCTGCCTCCCCCAAAGAATTACACCTGGCCCAAATACCTAGAACACCAGCCCGATTCAATAGATATCGAAGTTGGCAAAGAACTTAACTTCACACCCACCACCACGTGGGCGACCACACGCAAAGGCGCACTTGCGCAACTAAATAACTTTATTGAAAACCACTTCGCCACCTTTGGTCCATACGAAGATGCCATGGCACTCGATAATTGGGCCCTGCATCATTCGCTGCTCAGTCCATATTTAAATAATGGTTTGCTGCATGCATCCGAAGTTATCGATGCGGCGGTTAAAAAATTTAATACCGGTGCCATCCCCATTGAATCGGCCGAAGGCTTTATCCGCCAAGTAATTGGTTGGCGCGAATATGTAAATGGCATGTATTGGTATTTAGGCACTGATTACCGCGAGAACAATCAGCTAAAGGCCACCAAGAAATTACTGCCGCTTTTTAGCGATCCTACAAAGACTGAGATGAACTGCGTTAAATCCATCGTCACAGATATTCAAGATCGCGCCTGGGTCCATCACATTCCGCGCCTGATGGTTTTAAGTAATTTGGCACTTATTACCGGCACCAATCCGCAACAGTTCTTGGATTGGATGCGCGAAGTATTTATCGATGCCACCGAATGGGTGATGGTTCCCAATGTAATTGGTATGGGAGTTCACGCCGACGGTGGCGCAATGATGACGAAGCCTTACGCCGCCGGTGGTGCCTACATCTCGCGGATGAGTAATTACTGCAAAGGATGCAAATACAACCCAAAACTTCGTGTTGGCGATGACGCCTGTCCATTTACAACCTTGTATTGGGATTTCCTAAATCGTCACGGTGAAGCATTTAAGAAGAATCATCGAATGAGTCAGCAAATCTTTGGATTAAATCGCTTATCTGATCTACCAGAGCTAAAGATGCGCGCTAAAGAAGTGTTAAAAGGTTTCGATAAAGGTGAGATCTAAATAGATTTATTTCGCTTGGATGAGATAACCCCAGTATTAAAACCCGCCAAGTTAAGTCCTCCAGCAAAGCGCGCGTGCTCAATTTTTAAACATTTATCCTGCACCACATTTAAACCGGCCGCCACACCACGCTCGGCAGATGCTTGATCTGAAATACCAAGTTGCATCCAAAACGTCTTGGCTTTGATTGCAATTGCTTCATCCAGCACACCTGGGATATCAGATGCTTTTCTAAAGACATCGACGATATCGATCGGCTCTTCAATATCAGCCAGTGATTTGTAAACCTTCTGCCCCAGAATTTCATCCAAATTAGGATTTACAAAGAATAATTTGAAGTGCGAAGCCGAAAGTAAATATGTGGCCACAAAGTAACTCGCGCGCGATGGGTTATCAGAGGCTCCCACAATCGCCACATTCTTGGCACTTTGCATAAAGCTCAAGCGATCAACTGCACTTGGTTCGATAAATGCCATTAGCGTGACTTTCCTGTAGCGATCGTTAACGCCTGATCTAGATCCCAAAGAATATCCTCAACATCTTCCAAGCCAACGCTAATTCGAATTAAATCTTGGGGCACGCCAGATTCAAGCAACTGGTCATCAGTTAATTGGCGATGGGTTGTACTCGCCGGATGAATCACAAGAGTTCGCACATCACCAATGTTGGCCAAGTGGCTGGCTAACTGCACTGAATTAATAAACTTCTCCCCTGCTTGGCGGCTAGATAAATCCCCACTTGCCTTAACTCCAAATGAAAAGACTGAGCCAGCACCTTCTGGCACGTACTTCTTGGCACGTGCATTATGTGGATGACTTGCTAAACCTGCGTACTTAACCCAATCAATACGCGGATCACTTTCTAACCACTGCGCAACAACTTTGGCATTAGCAACGTGATCGCGCATACGCTGTGGCAGTGTTTCAACACCCTGCACAAGCAAGAATGCCGACATCGCGCTTAACGATGCCCCGATATCGCGCAGTTGTTCAGAACGCAGTTTGGTTAAGAATCCAAATTCGCCAAAGTTTTCCCACCACGAGACTCCACCATAAGATGCAACTGGCTCAGTCATTGTCGGGAACTTGCCATTGCCCCAATTAAATTTTCCAGATTCCACGATTACGCCACCCAAGGTAGTTCCGTGACCGCCCAGGAACTTAGTCGCTGAGTGCAAGACAATATCTGCGCCATATTCAATTGGGCGTACTAAATAAGGTGTAGCAACTGTTGAATCAATAATCAACGGCAGGCCAGCATCGTGTGCCACCTTGGCTAACGCTTCAATATCGCTAATCTGTGATGCCGGGTTTGAAATCATTTCTGCGTAAACAAACTTGGTCTTATCTGTGATCGCCGCTTTAAAATCTTCAGCCTTATCACTCTTAATAAATGTGGTGTCCACACCGAAACGGCGCAGCGTCACATCTAATTGCGTAACTGTGCCGCCATATAAAGCAGAAGATGCGACCACGTGATCGCCTGCACCAACGAGTGCTGCGAAAGTTAAGAACTGCGCCGCCATTCCGCTAGATGTTGCAACTGCTCCAATGCCACCTTCGAGTGCGGCAATCTTTTCCTCAAAGGCTGAAACAGTTGGATTTCCTATTCGGCTATAGATATTGCCGTACTTTTGCAAAGCAAATAAATTGCCTGCATCTTCGGTATTTTCAAATACAAATGCAGATGATTGGTAAATCGGCAACGCGCGCGCACCTGTTTGCGGATCAGGTTGGGTACCTGCGTGAAGCGCCTTAGTTTTAAAGCCCCATTTGCGTTCGCTCATATGCCAATTAAACACCAGATACCGAGCGCGGCTATAATCACCGTGTGAGCCACAATAAATTCCACGTTACCCAAGATGAACCTCATCGCTGGCGCAACATCGAAGAGCTCGTATATAAAGATGAAGATGGCGCTGCCACATTCAAAGATGTAACCCGCCGAGTTTTATTCGGTGAAGAAAATGTCGATGGCATGGAAGTTCGTTACTTTGAAGTCGATGCCGGCGGCCACACCACTCTTGAAAAGCACGAACACACACATTTAGTCATTCCCATTAAAGGCAAGGGCGCTTGCTTAGTCGGCGATGAAGTTCTGCCACTTGCAATGCACGATCTCGTTTATGTTCCATCTTGGGCTTGGCATCAATTCCGCGCCGATGAAAACGAAACCTTTGGTTTTCTCTGCATGGTTAAAGTAGAACGCGATCGCCCAACTCTTCCGACACAAGATGAGCTAGCCGAGATGAAATCCAACCCCGAGGTTGCCAACTTCATCCGCCATCAATAATTAGGCGGCAAACAAAGCCGCTCTTTGTAACTTTTGAAAATTATCCACAACTAAGCAAAACCCAGTAACCACACATTGCAATAAGAATTATCTTTCGCACGCCTTAATCCTTAGCTCCAATCAAATGCACGCCGCCAGCGAAACATTTGACCTCTCAGCCGTCGCTGAGACTGGAGAAAGGAGTGCAAATGAAATGAGAACCTTAGATTGGGTAACGCTTGTCGTTGCCTTAGCCGACCTCGTATTTAGATACGTGGAAATGCGAAGAACCCGCCGTGGAAACGGCGGGCCCGATCTCAACGATCACTAATTCGCATATGGCGGCCGCGTCGGATTTGGCACTCCGGCGCGGTCTCACTAAATATATATCAAAAGTATAAAAAGTAAATCACTTAGTTAGAAATACTCTAGTTACTGAGAGTAACTAGCCTTTTACAACCACGCGCACAACGGCATCAGGTGTAATACCAACTGAACCAAGTTCAGCTTCAACATTGGTACCCATTCCATTTATCTTCGCCGCAGATAGAACAGCCAGCTGCGTTGCGATCTCGCTCATCCAATAAAAGGCAGCCGGCCCCGCGCGATCCAAAATCGATTGCGCCTGCGCAAGGCGCGCATCCGAAAACTTTTCCGCTCCATCGCGATCATCAGCCACAACCGAGAGCAAGTAACCCTTTATCTCAGCCGCCATTGCATCCGAGTAATAAGTACTTTCTACAAGTTCGCGAAGTTCGGCATCAATTCCCCGCACCTTGCGCTTTCGTTTCTTGCGATTGATAAACAAATAGATCACTGCAGCCAACGCCAATAGTTCAAACATCGCCTTTCTACCTTTCCCTCAAGAAGAAACCTAGCCCTACCTGCTGACATTTGAGAGAAGCAGTTACTTAGCCAACGGTCCCAACAAATAACTGTCTAAGCGCGCTTCTGGCTTACTTTGATTACCGTGCATCGCACGAAAATCTTTAGTTCCATCGGTGCCGCAAAGTGACTTAATCGCACCTTCGCCACCTGGATGCTGACTAATCCACTTTGTTAAGTCATAAACATTCTCACTGATCACAGTCCAACAACTTGCCGCACTTGCGTGGGTATTTATCTTCGCCATTGTGTATGGAGCACCTGCAACCGGACTTGCGCTTGCACTTGGCGCAGCACTCGCCTTAGTCGTTGCAGCAACTCTTGGCGCAGCCGATGCCACAGGTACAGCAGCACTCGCACTTGGCGTAGCACTTGCCTTAACCGCAACGCCCTTACCCCAAACTAACTTGCCGCTCTTCTTCACACAGGTGTATTTCAATCCACCCGTAATGTTTATCAGCCCCGCCTTCTTGCACGAAGCCCCCACCTTTATCGCAGCAGATGATTCCGGCGCAACAACAATCGATAGAACCAAGGCCATAGCAAAGGCGGTCAAAATCTTTTTCATACGTGAAGTTTATTAGAGAACTCCGACAATCGCGCGTTAAGTTAAAACGAAGAAGCCCCAGGTGACTAATTCCCAGGGCTTCTAAGGTGTGGTCTGGCTGGCGGGAATCGAACCCGCAACCTGAATTCTAGTCAAGATTCCGCTCTATCCTTTGAGCTACAGCCAGACACATGCGGAGATTAAGAGTTTGAAACCGTTGGTGGTTAGCCAAATTTATTTATGTGTATAACTTTTGCCGCATTTGAATTCTCTTTTTGATACGCTTGAACTACCTAGTCAAGGTTCTGCTTTTCCGAGCAACAGCGAAAAACCCCGTCAGCAATGGCGGGGTTTTTGCATTCTCTCCCCTTGTCACACCCCACCCATAAATTGCCCACATGGACTTCGCACTCGAACGCGCCCGCAACCTTGCACCCGATAGCGATAGCGATGAATACCTCCTTGAAATCGCTTGGCTCTATAACCGCGTAGTCCTCACCGGTTCACAAATCCCCGTTATCGACCTCGCCTACGAACTCGTCCTTCCCGAAGAATTCATCGGTGAATGTGTGAGCACTGCCATGGAAATCGGCTTTCTCACACCACCCAAGCGCGGAACTTTCGGTGGCAAGATCACGCCAAAAGCGCTGCGGGGGTTGAGGCAGGTTGGGATTCATCGGGTTTAGAGGTGCCGTTAACTCTTAATCATCCGATCTTCAATGACCAGTGCTGTTAGTAGCACCTTTAACTTCTACACGTAACAATATCTATTTTTCGCACTGTCGTCATGATCGAACGATTTCCACTGAGATCGATTGCCTGTGCACGAACAGTGTATCGGCCACATGCACCAATTGACATTGCGTTCAAGGAAGCTACAGTCGGGAAACGGCCCGTCACTGTATATGTTCCTGAAGTTGAATTTCCAGCAATTAATTGAGCCGGCATACATCGGCCATCATTAACTCCATAGGAACCAACACCAGCGATATTTAGAATTATTCCAGTTAATCGATCTTCACTCGAAGTATCTACGCAAAGAATTGCGCTTGCTACTCCGGTGTTGTCGGTCACCTGAAAAGTAACTGTGAAATCACTATTCGTCGCCATTCCATCACTTATATTCCCAATACTTGGGACACTCACAATTTGACCAGTTATGCTCGGTGAAGAGATTGTTCCAGAGTAGCTCACAACTGTTGGTGGGGTGAGATCAGGGATTGCTAAAGTGGATGCCAGTGTTCTTGGTGAATTTTGATTCCCCGAGGACAGATTTACGCCATTCGCTGAGTTCCAAGCAGAAACAATAACCTTATAATTAGTCGCTGGAGTTAAGTTCTTCGCAGTGCACGATAATGCTCCAGTAGTGGAACAGTAAGAAATAGTCATCCCACTATTGCTTTCAACATATGCCCAATATTGTGTAATTGGTGAACCGCCATCAGATAGTGGGAGATTCCAGGAAATGGAAAGCGAGTTTTCTGTAGCTATGATTTCAGTTATTTCAGGCTGGGATGGCGCTACGATAATGGGCTTTACAATTGCAGTAACGCTTAAAGCAAATGTTACGTTTGATGTACCACCCGAACCAGTAGCGGTGACGGTGTAGCTGCGCTGCGTCTGCACTTGTGTTGGCGTTCCTGAGATTGTCCCGGAATTTGCATTGAAACTTAATCCGGAAGGAAGTGTCGGTGAGATCGAATATCCATTCGCGTTGATCGCTCCACCTGAATTTGTTGGAGTCGCCAGCAAAATTGGGTTTCCTACCTTCACAGTCTGAACCGAGTTGGATAACGTTAACGAAGGCGCAGCGACTTGCGCTGTCACACTCAAAGTGAATGTAGCCGTAGAACTACCTGCTAGTCCTTTAGCGGTTACTGAGTATGTCTGCTGTGTTTGCACTTGTGTAGGCGTACCAGAAATTGACCCGGTGCTCGTATTAAAGACCAACCCTGAAGGCAGAGAAGGTGAAATTGAATATCCATTTGAATTGATTGCCCCGACAGAATTCGATGCGATAACTGCGACAATTGAGTTTCCAACAATGACCGACTGCACTGAATTCGAAAGCATTATGGCCGGCGCTACTTCTGCAGCGATAACAGTTAAAACAAATGTTGCCGTTGAGGTTCCCCCTAAACCACTAGCCGTAATCGTGTAAGACCTTTGGGCTTGCGCCTGGATCGGTGCTCCCGACATTGAACCTGTACTTGCATTAAATATCATTCCTGATGGTAACGACGGCGAAATTGAGTAACCGTTCGCACTTACAGCCCCACCCACATTTGTAATAGAAGATGTAGCGATCAAATTGCCCGCCGTAACGATTTGAATGGCATTCGATAGAGAAATCGATGGGCTTAGGCTAGCGTCAATTGTCGTAAAGGTAAGAGTCGCTGACTGCTTACTTGGAATCGCCACGTTAGCCAAGTATCTGATTTCTAAATATGCGGAGTAGCTGCGGTTTCCAATTAAACCCGCGCAAGAGACTGTGCCGGAGGAAATATTAGAGAATTTTCAAGAACTTTATCCAAACCGAGTTCATCGCTTCGACACATAACTATCCTTGGGGTACTTTTTTACCCCTAACTTCAATAAGTTATTTGGAAGTCACTTGCGAATAACTTCGCCAGGTATCTCTTTCTCCCCCACTGCGATCGTAACCGCTGATTTTGCACGTGCAGTGATGGTAAATGAGTAGGTCCCCTCTTTTGCTGGGGCATCAAGTCGAGATAGATAGAAATAGTTAGTACCGCTGTACTTTTCATAAAACACAGTGCGCTCGGTAATCTTCATAACCGTCTTTTTTCCATCCGGTGCGGTGATTGTTACTTGTGGAAGAAGGTTGTTCTTAAGCCGATTGCTAGGTGGTTGATCAATAATCAAGTATTGAACAGCTAGTTGATCGCCATCTTTAAGGGCTGCGCGAAATGCTTTCTTCTGGCCAGCTTTAGCAAATGATGCTTGCACGGCAAATGAGACTGTGCCATCTACTAACAGTGGGCCTTTAGCAGGTGTCGTATCTGTATCTCGCAAGAGCACTGGCTGGTGGGCAGATGCTGGAGTTAGCCCAAGCAGGGTAAGTGTTAAGAACACCGCGAATAATCTTTTCACTTCACTCCTTAAAGTGGGCGGTCTCAGGCTTGAGTTATCACGCTTTGCTAGATTCCTAAGAAATTTACTTCCTTGCTTCAAGAGTGGCTATTGCCCTCTCGCGTGTGCTGTCTATGCGGGAAACTAGATAGAATTTACTTTCACATAACTCTGCAAGTAATTCATCTGATGCGTTGACGTTTCCCGCGAGAATGTATCCCACTACCCCATCCAAGTCGCCTAATATGTCTGCAAGTGAATCTAAATATTCTGAATCTCGGATACACAAATTATTTGATTTTTCGTCAAATTGCGATCCATTGATGAAGAAATTCAACTCACTTTGTACCTCAAGCATTAATCCGTGATAACTAAGATCTGAAGATTCGTTTTTAGCATTTCTAGGAACTTGAAAGGTGTAAAGATCAGCGAAATAATCTTTATCTAGTTTTTCCGGATTGCCTAGACTGACTCGATGAGCGAAGTTAAAGAGAAGAATATAAGCCAGCCTAAGAGCTTCATTTGAACGCCCTACTCCGGTCTGATTGCCTGATGGATTAGATCTGGTGTTCGGGTCATAATAATCCTTGTCCATTACTACTCCTCCATCATCTCGGCGAATTCCATGACATCCCATTGATAGCCATTTGCTTTGCCCCAGGGGAAATCTTTTCCGTCTTGGGTGCTTATGTCTAGGGTTCTAAGGTAATTCTTTCCTTTGCGGGCAGTTAAGTTGGAAAGTTCAAGGTTTACTGGTGCACTCACGAATTTGCCCTCAGCACAGCTGGGTT
>CAMBGS010000020.1 GCA_945866305.1 Bifidobacterium breve | reverse complement strand
GTTTCGACAGGTACAAGTTCTACATCACTCATTTGCCAAGCAGGTACAAATGGAAAGTTAACTTGGCAGAAGGTGCGCCTTGGTTCAAGCTCCGGTGCGCCAATTGCTGAAATTCGTCCACCCGCCGGCAAGATTGAATTCTGGCACTACCGCCCAGAAGATAAAACTTACTTCGAAAAAATTATCACCGACTACGAAAAGAAGTATCCAGGAACCACAATCACACAGGTTATAAAAGCAACCACTGATTACAACGCAACTGCACGTGTGCAGATTCTTGCCAACAATAAGGCAGCGATATTTGCAGCAGCACGTGGTTCTGTCTATAACGATTTCTTAAAGAGTGGTCTGCCTGCTGATCTCACAAACGAGCGTTTCGTAAAGCGAAACCTAATCGCTAAAGGCTTAGGCGCTGGAACTGTTCAGGGTAAAGTCCTTGCGATTCCTTATCACTATCTCTTTAACAACCCGGTCTATAACACTGAGCTCTGGGCAAAAGAGAAGTGGGAAATTCCAAAGAACCTAACTGGTTGGGTCGCGTGGTGTAAGGATGCAAAGGGTAAGGGTTATGTTCCTTTGGCTTGGCCTGGTGCAACCCGTGGACAAGCAGCGCAGATCTCAAACTCTGCTTTCATGAACTCTGCTGCTGACTACAACACACTTGCCGATAACTTGGCAGATTTGAACACAGGAAAGACTGATCTGACTTCAACCTGGTTTAAGGGCGTTGCTGATATTTACGTCAAACTACGCACCGCAGGTTGTTTCCCAGATAACCCAACAGGTGTTACCGAAGCTGCGGCATATAACTTGTTCGCAACAGGTAAATCACCAATTCTTCCTACCGGTACATTCTCAATGGGGTCGATCAAAGCACTGGCCCCAGCGCTAACCGGAAAGATGCAGTTGATGAGCATGGTTCTAACAGATGGCAAAGTTCTTGCTGAAGGAATCATGAATAATACTTTCAACCTGATGGTAAATAGTAAATCAAGTCCAACTGACCAGAGAATTGCGAAGTCATTCTTGTCTTACCTCGCAACTGGTTCTGTCGCAGGTTATTATGCGACAGCATCAACACAGCACGTAAACGTGCTAAATGCTGATTACTCATCAAACGTTGATTTGGTAAATACATCTGCATTCCAGGCTAAGAACACAATGCTTGCTCCTCGTTTCTTGATTCTTAATGATGCTGTTTCGAATCTAGTTCAGGATGCCCTCATTCAAATCGTCGGTGGCAAGAGCCCTGACGTTGTTCTGCCTGACTTCTCTAATCAAATCAAGCAGAAACTAGCGGGCTGATTAAAGCCACAGTAGCAACCGGAACCGCTCCCACCATCGGTGGGAGCGGTTCTCGGGCTACCCGCAAGAAGCGCAAGAAAGATGCGCTGGTTTACTACTTTATGGGTGCGCCTGCGCTTCTTCTCTTTTTATCTTTCTATCTATATCCCGCTTTACAGAATCTACAATTTGCAACACGTCGCTGGGATGGAATCTCTGAGCCTGAAAATGTGGGCTTTAGAAACTTTACCAACCTGCTTACCAACGACGATCTCTTTTATAAAACTCTCGGCAATAATATTGAATTCACCTTCTTGGTCGTGGTATTTCAAACAGCTTTAGCGCTTCTCTTTGCAGTTTATCTAGTGAAAAATACTAAAACCACAATCGCACTCCGAACTCTCTACTTCTTTCCCACCATTCTCTCCTCCGTCTCGGTCGGCATGATCTGGCTTTTCTTATACGACCCAAACTTCGGAGCACTAAACCTTTTCTTTAACGGCATAGGTTTACCTTCTTTTGCACTCAATTGGCTCGGTAGTGAGAGCAGCGCGCTTTATGCAATTGCTTTTACGCAAGTCTGGTTCCATACCGGACAGATGATGGTTGTCTATATCGCCGGATTACAGCAAATTCCTAAAGAGTTATACGAGGCGGCGGAAGTTGATGGCGCTTCACGTTGGAAGCAGTTTACGAAGGTAACTTGGCCGATGGCGATGCCAACCACCTTGGTCGTAATGGCTTATACAACTATTCAATCTTTCCGAGCCTTTGACCTAATTATGGTTATGACTGCGTCCACAGCGGGTCCAAATAACTCAACAAGCATTTTTAGCACCTTGGTCTATTTCACTTTATTTAACGAGCTGCGTCTGGGATATGCGGCAGCACAAACAATTTTTATGGTTTTGACATTGATTTTAATTACGTGGCTGCAGCGAATCGCCTTTGGCAAGAGATACGAAAAGTGAGGCAAGCCAAATGATATTTAAGAGCACACGTATTTTTGCGCTAATCACCTTCGCCGCTTTAATTCTCGTCCCATCTCTAATTGTGGTTTTAGGTTCATTTAAGACTGATGCCGAGGTTTACAATAAGCCACTATCTTTACCAGAAAACTGGAACCTTGATAATTACCGTAGGTTGCTCAGCGAAAGTGACCTTGAAGTCAGCTTCCGAAATAGCGTACTCGTAACGCTTGCGTCAGTAATTCTTACCCTGATCCTGGCGAGCATGGCATCTTTCGCTATCGCCCGAATGATCACGATTTCAGGAAAAGTACTTGCCACCTTGTTTGCTTTCGGGCTTGCCATTCCCGCACAAATTAACTTAGTTCCTATTTACTATATTTTTCGAGACTTAGGATTAACCAACTCGTTTTTTGGTTTAATTCTTATTAATGTTACGACCACTTTACCTATTTCTATTTTTATCTTGGCCGCATTTTTCCGTGAGATCTCTAAAGAGATGTATGAAGCATCAGAAGTCGATGGCGCTTCACCACTAAGAATCTATCGCTCAATAGCCCTACCTTTATCGCGTCCTGCAATGGGAGCAACTGCAATTTTCTTATTTGTAATCAATTGGAATGACCTTTTATGGCCATTACTTCTTATTCAGCAATCTGAAAAGAAGACTCTTCCACTTGCAATGTTGGCATATCGCGGTGAATATTTTGTCAGCTTCTCTATGTTATTCACCGCTGTGATGGTAGCGTCACTACCAATGGTCATCATGTACCTATTAATGCAGCGCTCATTTATTGCTGGCCTAACCGCCGGAGCGGTGAAAGGCTGAAAAATGAGCGCAGTCACACCAATCGCTCCACAGCGTGCCGCAAGAATTGCAACTCAATTAGTTGAACTTATAGAAATCCAAAAACTTAGACCTAATGATCGTCTTCCATCAGAGCGAGCCTTAGCCGAACTTTTAGCAGTCAGTCGACCATCACTGCGTGAAGCGCTCCATATTTTGCAAGCTCAGGGCTATGTGCAAATAAAACATGGCCAAGGAACTTTTGTTCAAGAACCAATAGTTGCTCAAGAGTTGCGAGCATCGTTGATGGCAACCACTCATGGATTAAATGAGCTCTTCGATGTCCGCGAAGTTCTCGAAGTACCTGCTGGAAAGTGGGCTGCCGCGAAGGCTTCGAAAGAGGATATTCGACTATTGCGCGCCACATTGAATCAAATTGAGACAGTTACTTCACTTACTCCAATTGACTATGACCAGTTACAAATTCTCGATGCCAAGTTCCACTTAACTATTGTCGGAATCGCAGGAAATAGATTTATCAATCAGACCCTGCACGTTCTGCAAGATGTGATGAAAATGTCTATGGAAACCACCCTGCGCTTACCCGGAAGATCTGAAGTTTCAAAGTCAGAGCACAATCTGATCTTAGATGCCATAGAAGTTGGAGATGGCGAATTAGTTTCAAAGTTAACACTGCAGCATATTTCAGGAGCGCGCGCAGTTGCTTTAGCTGATGCAAAAGAAAAGAATGATCGTTGAGTAATGTTGAAGTCGTATGCCTTGGCGTGATTACAATCGACACAATTGCCCAAGTTGATAGATATCCCGCTGAAGACGAGCGCGTGCTTGCAAATCAAATTATGCGTGCCGGGGGTGGACCTGCCGCCGTTGCTGCAGTAGCGCTGAGCCGACTGGGAATTTCCACAGCAATAGTTGGAACTATTGGAGACGATGAAGATGGTGCTGAAGTTTTAAGAATTTTTGCTCGTGAAGGGGTAGATACCTCAGGAATTTCAACTGGGGCAAATGCAACAGCGGGCAGCGTGATAGTCGCTTCAAAAGTAAATAGCTCACGGGCAATTAGCACGCGACAACCAATGCAACAAGTAGTGCTAAATGCTGCAGCGAAGAAATTAATCAGTGAAGCAAAATGGATTCACGTAGATCATGTTGGAATAAAACAATTAGCGGCTGAGAATATTTCTCGCGGAATGGGCCCGAAAATCTCTTTTGATGCTGGCTATAACGTAGCCGGCTTTGATTCTTCACTTGTTGATCTCTTCGTCCCAACTGATAAACAAATGGAATTGCGCTTTCCGGGTATAGAACTAGCTGCTGCGGTTGAGCGTGATGCAATTACGGGTAAAAACATTACTGTTGCGACGCAAGGGTCTGCGGGTAGCACCGGCTATTCCGCTGAATCCGGGTTAGTTCAAGCCGATGGTTTTAAAGTAGATGTAGTTAGCACTCTTGGAGCCGGCGATGTCTTTCACGGAGCGCTACTTTCCCAAGTAATTCAAGGTCACAACTTGGCCGATTCACTTAAACGAGCCAATGCAGTCGCCGCACTTTCATGTCGTGGTCTAGATGGCCAATCAATGATTCCAAGTACACCCGAGTTAAATACATTTCTAAAGGAGAAATCATGAGAGCACCGCTTACTAAATTGGCACGTCCATCCGGTGCTCTTGCAATGGTGGCAGTAGATCAACGTGAAGCGCTGCGTGGCATGTTCGCGGCACATCAAAGTACGCCGGTTCCTGATTCACAACTGACTCAGTTTAAAGTTGATGTTGCACGTGAACTATCGCCGTACGCGTCGGCCTTGCTGGTTGATCAAGAATTTGGAATTGATGCCATAGTTAATCAGGGAGCGCTAAAAGGAAATTGTGGTTTGATCGCCGCCGCCGATTTGTTAGTAGGTCCACCAGGTGGAGCCGCTACCGATACCGCCGTCGATCCAGATGTCGATCCCATCAGAATGCGCGATATCAAAAGCGTTGGTCTTAAATTCTTAGTGTTATGGAGAAATGACGAATCACCGGATGACCGTGCAAAACTAGTCGCTGATTTCAACAAGTTGTGCGAAGTATCTGGACTGCCATCTATTATAGAAATTATTGTTAAGCCACCGACTGATACCTCAAGATCCTTTGACCGCGAAGAAGAGTTGATTATCGCTGCTCGCGAAGCTGCAACATGGAAACCAGATTTATACAAGGCTGAAGTTCCATTCCACGGTGAAGGTGATCAATCATTGATCACAAAAAACGCTGAACGAATCTCAGAGGCGATTGAATCACCTTGGGTCGTTTTATCAAATGGGGTTAAACAACCATTCTTTAACGATGCAGTTAAAGCGTGTGCAATTGGGGGAGCGAGTGGTTTCCTCGCAGGAAGAGCGGTTTGGGCAGATATCGTCGGGGCGGCTGATATTCCGAAAGCACTGCGAGATATATCGATACCTCGCTTGGAGAAATTGGCAGAAATTGTTGATACTTACGCAAAGCCTTGGGGTAGTTGGTAACTAGTTCCAGAGTTCTTTGATCTCAACAACACGGCCTTCATTGATGCTCTTATGAGCAGCGAGACCGGTGACAACGCTAGTAACTCCGTCTAACAAAGTTACTTCCGCTGGAGTTGAGTTAAGGATTGCATCACGGAATTTCACATGTTCAATATATGAAGCGCCATAGTGATGGCCCATGTACTTAACATCGTAATTATGGACAATTTTCACTTCGCTGCCACGCGCGCGACTTGCTCCTTGGGACCAGTTGGAAAGATTGCCAATTGAATCACGCCGCGAAGCTTTTACAGTTTGGGATGGCAAGAACGATTCGATTTTGCCTGCATCACCAACAATTGTGAGAATTTCTTTATCAAAAGATCCTTCACCGAACATACAAAGATCAAGCATTCCTCGAGCGCCACTGGCATATTCTAAAATTACGTAAGCGTTGTCGAGCATGTTTGCTTGGTTTCCATCATACTTTTCATCTAGGTGATTTACGCTTTGACCACCGGATGCAAAAACTCTGATTGGTTGTTCGCCTAAAACCAAATCCATCAAATTAAAGTAATGACAGCACTTTTCAACCAGCGTGCCACCAGTGCGTTCAGTAAATCTATTCCAGTTATCAACTTTCGGATAAAAAGGTTCACGGTGTTCACGGATCGAAATTAGGTGAATCTTGCCGGCATCGCCTTCTTTGGCTCTTGCAATCGCTTCAGTAACTGGTGGCATAAAACGATATTCCAAACCCATCCACGTCATTGCACTTCGCTTGGCATCCCAATCAAGTATCGATTTCAAATCTGAAATTGTTGTCGCAAGAGGCTTTTCGACGAATACGGCAAGTTCGGTCGCTAGCGCATCTTTTAATACAGCTGCGTGCGTGTCATTTGGGGTAGCAACAATCACGGCATCGATTAACCCTGAATCCAAGAGATCGCGATGATCACTAAATGCCTTCGCCCCCGGCGCCATTTCAAGGGCCGCGTCGATCGAGGCGGTGTGGGGGTCGCTGATGGCTGTGACAGTTGCGCCACCCATCACCTTGATATTGGAGATATGTTCGCGCCCCATGCTCCCAACGCCGATAACGCCGTAACGAAGCTCGCTCTTCATAGCCACAGGTTAGACCACTTCGGAATTTTTGGGCAGAGGCCTAGACGAAACACGCTCATCTATCCTAGACTCCTGCAAGAGGTCAGACCACTACCCCCATTTATGCGAGAGAGGAACGTCAGATATGGCAATTACCCCGCCGCAGTATCTGCTTCATCATGATGGCGATAACGTCGCCGTTGCGATGATGGATATGCAGCCAGGAACTCTTCACGGTAGGTCCGTGAAAGAAGGAACAGAGAGCACCGCAGTTTTGAATCACGCGATTCCGCTCGGCCACAAATTTGCCCTTACAGATATTGCAAACGGCGAAGCGATTATTAAATACGGCATCAAAGTTGGACTTGCTTCAGCTGCGATCAAAAAAGGCGATTACATTCACACACACAATATGAGGAGTTATCGATGGGAAGCAAGCCGCGCTTAATGGGATACCGCCGCGAAAACGGCAGTATGGGTATCCGCAATCACGTCATTATTTTGCCCCTAGATGATCTTTCTAATGCTGCGGCAGAAGCTGTGGCAAAAGTTATTCCGGGAACTCTCGCACTTCCACACGCTTTTGGGCGTTTGCAATTTGGTGCAGATCTAGAACTTACTTTTGATACTTTGATTGGTACTGGTGTTAATGCCAACGTTGCCGCAGTAGTGGTGATTGGTATTGAACCAAAGTGGACGCAACGTGTTGCTGATGGAATCGCTAAAACAGGAAAACCTGTAGCAGCATTTTCAATTGAAGGTAAAGGCGATCTTCAGGTTATTCAAGAAGCAAGCCGTGTCGCCGCAATGTTCTTACAAGATGCATCTGGACTTGTACGCGAAGAAGCCGAAATGGGCGACATGATTATGTCGATCAAATGCGGCGAATCAGATACAACTTCAGGACTTGGATCATGTCCAACTACATCTCAAGCCGTTGATCGCTGGGTAGCTGCAGGTGGCACCGTATTCTTTGGCGAAACTTCTGAGCTAACTGGTGGCGAACATCTAATTGCTGACCGTTGTATCGACGAAGCGTGCCGCAACCTATTCCAGCTAACTTATGACAATTACATCAAGGTAATTGAATCAACAGGTGCAAATCTTTTGGGATCACAGCCAACGCAAGGAAATATTGCAGGCGGCTTGACCACAATCGAAGAGAAGGCGCTTGGCAATATCGCCAAGACCGGTTCGGTGCCAGTCGTTGGTGTACTTAAGCCAGCTGAAGCGCCAGATCCAAAGAAGAAAGGCCTTTACTTTATGGACTCTTCTTCAGCGGCTGCAGAATGCGTAACTCTTATGGCAGCGGGCGGAGCGGTGATTCACCTCTTCCCAACAGGTCAGGGAAATGTGATTGGAAATCCAATCATTCCTGTTTTGAAATTAACTGCAAATATCAAGACAGCAAACTCAATGACTGAACACATCGACTTAGATGTTTCTGGTCTATTGCGCTATGAATACGACTTAACCAAGGCTGGTGACATGATGATGGATGTCATTAATCAGACAGTTAATGGACGACTTTGTAAAGCAGAAGTTATGGGGCATCGTGAATTTACTTTCACGAAGTTGTATATCTCCGCATAATGATTCTCATCTCTGAAGATGTATGGGGAACTCCCTTCCAGAAGCTGGAGGGGAGTTTTCCCATTGTTAGAAATGATGACTTATGGAGTAATCCAGACGAATTAAAGAAGGCCCTAAGTAATGCAACAGCCTTAGTTGTTCGAAATAGAACTAAGGTCACTGCTGATGTAATCGCGTCAGCCCCAAAATTAAAAGTAATTGCTCGTGCTGGTGTTGGGTTAGACAATATTGATGTCAAGGCCGCAGATGCGGCAGGCGTTGTGGTTGTTGCAGGCCTAGGCGCTAACGCAGTTAGCGTTGGAGAACTCACACTTGGATTGGCCTTAGCTCTTTTAAGAAATATTCCAACTCATGATCAACTGACACGTCAAGGAAATTGGCAACGTACCCCTGGTCGCGAGTTGTCAGGATTGACTTGGGGATTACTAGGTTGTGGCGCCACAGGTTTAGCAACTGCAAAACTACTTCAAGGCTTTGGATGCAAATTAATTGGATTTGATCCGTATGCTAAAAACTTGCAAGGCATCGAGTTAACCACTTTTGAAGACGTTTTGAGAAATAGTGATGTGGTTAGTATTCATATGCCATCTACGCCAGAAACCAATAGCTCAATCAATGCAGCAACCCTTAGATTAATGAAGCCTGATTCGATTTTAATCAATGTTGGTCGGGGTGAAGTGATCAACGAAGCTGATCTCATTGATGCGCTTAAAGCAAAGGTAATCGCCGGTGCAGCACTCGATGTGCGAGCTCAAGAGCCACCGAAGAAGGCTGAATTAGAAGATATTCCAAATTTGATTTTAACTCCTCACGTTGCGGGGATAACCAGCGAAAGTCAGTTACGGATCAATGAGATCCTTGCCTCAAATATTCTTAAAGTATTAAACAATGAATCAGCGACACATGCAGTAGGTTCATTTAAAGAGAGCAATAAGTAATGGCTCAATTAACCGTTGGAGCTGCGATCGCGCAAGCAAAAGCTTTACTTGTTGCCGCAGGAGTTCCTGCAAATGAAGCGGAAACAACCGCGCGTTGCATCGTGGCCAGTGATCGATGGGGCATTGGTAGCCACGGATTAATGCGACTTCCGTTCTACTTATCTCGTTTACAAGCTGGTGGAATCAATGCAGATGCAAAGCTAAAAGTTGTCACGGATTTGCCCAGCCTTGTTGTATTTGATGGCGATGATGGATTAGGTCATTGGCAACTACAGAAGGCTGCAGAAGTGGCAGTTGAACGTGCGCAAAAGAATGGAATTGCTGCAGTTGGTGTCGGTCGCTCTAATCATTGTGGCGCATTGGGTTTATATGTATGGCCAATGATAAATAAAGGACTTGTGGGTATCGCATTTAGTACTGGCCCAGCGGTAATGCCACCGTGGGGTGGAAATTCCGTATTGCTTTCGACTTCACCGATTGCCGCAGGAATTCCTACAAATCCTCCAACAGTTATCGATCTTGCGACGAGCGCTGTAGCTAGAGGAAAAATCCAAGCAAAAGCACAAGCAGGTGCCGAACTAGAACCTGGTTGGGCGTTTGCCAAAGATGGTTCTCCCACAACAGATGCTAAAGAAGCTCTCGCCGGAATGCTGGCACCGCTTGGTGGAGTAAAGGGATATGCAATAGCAGTTCTAGTTGAGTCTTTAACTGGAATGCTAATTGGACCAGCACTAGCTAAGAATATTCCGGATATGTTTTCTGCTGATCAAGATGCTAACTCGCAACAAATCTCACATTTCATAATTGCTATAGATGCCGCCAAGCTCTCTGTGGATGGCGAGAATTCAAGGTCAGTAGATTTTGCAGATTTTGTTACGAAAACAGGTGGCCGTCTACCTGGAGCAAACCGAGTGAATCCAGAGAATTTAAATAGTTCAGAAGATATAGTCATCACTGATCAGGTCGCAGATCAATTGAAGCAATGGTCTAACAAGTTGGGAATATAAATGGTCAAGTCGGCACCAGGACTGGGGTTGATTGCCGCCGTTGTTGCTATTGCCTTTCAGATACATAATTTTCAACCAGCGATAAGTCCACTAGCCCTATGCGTCGCCTTTGGTTTTGTAATTGCTAACTTTGCATCTTGGCCAACTTTTGCAGCGGCTGGAACTGCACTAGCAAGTAAAAAATTAATGCGGATTGGTGTTGCACTACTTGGCGCACAAGTTAGCGTACTTTCACTTAAAGCAATTGGTGTGAAGGGCGTTATAACAGTAGTTCTAGTAGTGACGCTCACGATATTTGGAATCTTGGCTCTCTCTAAACTTTTCAAAATGAGTGGAGAACTTGGCCTTCTAATCGGTGTTGGTTTTGGGGTTTGCGGCGCTACTGCTGTTGCAGCGATACGCCCACAAACTCGAGCAACCGAAGAAGAAACTTCCTATGCGATCGCATTAATCTCGCTCTGCGGAACTTTATCTATTTTCACACTGCCGCTAATTGGACATGCCCTCGGATTAACAGATCAAACTTTTGGCTCATGGGCTGGGGCTGCCGTACACGATGTAGGACAAGTGATTGCAACCGCATCTGTGTGGAGTGATGACGCAGTTAAATCTGCTGTCGTAATAAAACTTGCTCGCGTATGTCTGCTTGCTCCAATAGTTCTTATCCTCTCCATACGCCACCGTCGTTATCTCACATCACTTTCGCAAACAAACGATCAGAATTCAGGCAATTTAACTTTGAAGTCCAGCAAAGTACCTCTGGTGCCATTTTTTGTAATTGGTTTCATCGCAGTAGCAACAATTCAAAACGTTTTTGATATTCCAACCCAATTACACGACGCAATTGTCCTGGTAAGCAAATTACTTTTGGGTGCTGGGTTGGTAGCACTAGGTTCTAGCGTTCGCTGGAAATCAATCCGTGCAATTGGTCCACGTCCAATGATTATGGGCATGGTTGCTTGGGTAATCGTTGCTGGAGTCTCGCTGGCGGCCGTTCAGATAACTGGGCTCTGAGGTCACTTAATCCCGATTTCCGAATAATAGGCGCGAAACACTCGCAATTAGACAGCCCCCGACTCTTTTAATAGCCTTTGCGAGTATTGCTAACTCCACGAAAGGGAGACAACGTGCAAAAAAAGAAGTCACTCATATTTGCAGTATCACTTGCTCTTGCATTTGGATTAACTGCGTGTTCAAACTCTGAATCTACTGATGTTGCGGCAGCATCTTGTGAAAAAGCTGATCTTGCAACAGTTACTGATGGCAAACTAACAATCGCAACAGGCGAGCCTGCTTACTACCCTTGGATTATCGATGATAAGCCAGAGACTGGTGAAGGCTTTGAAGGCGCAGTTGCTTACGCCGTAGCCAAGCAACTCGGTTTCTCCAATGATGAAGTTGTCTGGGTACGTACCACATTCGATGGTGCCGTTACTCCAGGTGCAAAGAACTTTGACTTTAACTTGCAGCAATTCTCAATCACAGAAGAGCGCAAGGCTGCTGTTGATTTCTCATCACCTTATTACACCGCTCCACAAGCAATTGTTTCTTACAAAGGTAGCAAAATTGCCGGTAAGACATCTATTGCAGACCTGAAGGGTGCAAAGCTTGGTGCGGCTGTCGGCACAACATCACTTGATGCAATTGAAAACCAAATTGGCCTAAAGCCACAGGTATTTAATGACAATGCTGCTGGCGTTACTGCGCTAAAGAACGGTCAGATTGATGGATTGGTAGTAGACCTACCAACTGCTTTCTATCTTTCAGGTGTTGAAGTAAAAGATGGCTTAATTGTTGGCCAACTTCCATCAACAGGTTCTGGAGATCAATTTGGTCTCTTGCTTTCAAAAGATAGCAAGATTACTAAGTGCGTTTCTGGCGCGGTAGATGCAATCACCGCTGATGGCACATTGGCAGCGATCACTGATCAGTGGCTTGCCACCGATGCAGGCGCTCCAGTATTAAAGCCATAAGTAACCATAAGTAAATTGCAATAAAAGTTAGATAAACGCGGTAGTTTGGCGACCATGTCAGAGAAGAAAACCTCTGCTTGGTCGCCAAGCTCACGTGAATTAGATCGTCGCGCACTTCGTCGCAAGTTAAGCCGAAAGCAAAGCCTTATTGCGGCAGTTTCTTCTGTATTGGTGCTTGGCACACTTACAATTATTTTGATCACCTCCCCAGGTTGGGAAGTAGTAAAAGCCACTTTCTTTGATATCCAATACGGAAAAGAAGTATTTCCAACGGTTGTAAAAGGTCTTTGGATAAACCTGCAGTTAACTTTCTTCGGTGGAATCGCTATAGGTGTTATCGCGATGGGCCTAGCGCTGCTACGAACGACTAAATCTCCTGCACTTACGCCATTTAGATTTTTAGCAACTGCATACGTTGATATCTTCCGAGGCGCTCCACTTATCTTGATTATTTTGTTAGTCGGCTTTGGTGTTCCAGCCCTTCGACTGCAAGGTATCTCCAGCAATGTAATTGTGCTCGGCACAATAGCTGTTGTACTTACTTACTCAGCATATGTTGCCGAAGTTATTCGCTCCGGAATCCTCTCAATACATCCCAGCCAGAGAGCCGCAGCAAGATCCCTCGGCTTAACTTCCGGGCAGACAATGCGCTTTGTAGTTCTGCCGCAAGCGCTGCGCCGGGTTGTCCCGCCGCTCCTAAATGACTTTGTATCGCTACTAAAAGACACTGGTCTGGTTTCAATTCTTGGTGTCACCGATGCTGTTCGTGCGGCACAAATCAATGCCAGCCGTACCTTTAATTACACACCATATGTTGTGGCTGCAATTCTATTTTTGCTTATTACGATTCCTATGACGCGCTACACCGATCGTGCAATTAGACAGCGCACTCAAGCACAGAACTCGGAAGGAGCGATCTAATGGCAAACGTCCTTGAGTTACAAAGCGTTCGCAAAGCCTTTGGTTCAGAAGTTGTCTTAAATAATCTCTCCTTGCAAGTACCTGAGCACACCGCCACAGTGTTAATTGGCGCTTCTGGATCTGGAAAGTCCACTCTGCTCCGTTGCATTAACTTGCTAGAAACGATCGATGACGGACAGATCTTTTTAGATGGATTAGAGATAACTGATCCGGCAATTAAGGTTGATGATGTTCGCCGCCGATTAGGTATGGTCTTTCAGTCATTTAATCTCTTTCCACATAAAACGGTGCTTGAGAACATCACACTGGCGCCGATTAAAGTTCAGAACAAAAGTGTTGAAGAAGCACGAGATTTGGCCATAAAACTGCTCTCTCGATTTGATTTGGCCGATAAAGCAGATGAGTACCCAGATCGACTGAGCGGAGGTCAACAGCAACGCGTAGCAATCATTCGCTCACTTGCAGTAAATCCACGACTTCTTTTGTTGGATGAAATTACATCCGCACTCGATCCAGTTCTTGTAAATGAAGTATTAAGTATTGTGAGAGATTTGAAACACGATGGAATGACCATGGTTCTGGCCACCCACGAAATGGGTTTTGCAACTCAAGTTGCTGATGAAGTTTGCTTCCTTGAGTCGGGAAATATTCTAGAACGTGGAAGCGCAGAGCAGGTGCTAAAAAACCCTTCAAATCCGAAGACGCAGGAGTTCTTAAAGCGAGTGCATCAAGCAGGGCGACTTTAGAATTAATTTTTAAGGTGATAAGTTCAATACCTTGAATAAGGAGTAGTTAAATGTCTAGCGCTTTTGAGGCAATCGTTTGGCAAGAAGGAAAGATCATCTTGCTAGATCAGACAAAGATACCTTCTTCCGAAACCTATAATTCGTACGATGAAGTCGCCGATTTTATTGGGGCAATTCAGAACTTAGTAGTCCGTGGCGCACCCGCGCTAGGAGTCGCTGGCGCTTATGGAGTCGTACTGGCAATTGATGAAGCAAATCGCAAAGGACTCAGCGCTACAGAATTAAATAACAATATTGATTTACTTCGTGATGCCAGACCAACAGCTGTAAACCTAGCCTGGGCGGTTGAACAAATCCGTAAACACTTACCAGCAGGTCGAGATGCTGTCCTTGCGGCCGCACATCAATTAGCGCGCGAAGATAAAGAATCAAGTACCAGTATGGGAAATATTGGCGCTGACTGGCTGATCAATAAATTAGGTAGCAAATCAATAACACTTCTCACACATTGCAACACTGGATCCCTTGCTACCACCGGAACAGGAACCGCTCTCGGTGTTATTAAAGAGTTGCATAAGCGTGGAAATGTAAAAGAAGTTTATGCAGATGAAACTCGTCCCTTGTTGCAAGGTTCCCGCCTTACAGCGTGGGAGTTAATGAAATCCGATATTCCTTATCGAATCGAACCAGATGGCGCTGCAGCGATGGCTATTTTGAGTGGACGAATTGATGCTGCATTAATCGGTGCAGATCGCATTGCTAAGAACGGTGACTCTGCAAACAAGATTGGCTCACTTGGGGTTGCACTCGCTTGTCACGCAGCAGGAATTCCATTCCTTGTAGTCGCACCTGAATCAACGGTAGATCGCTCGATTGCAACTGGTGAAGAGATACACATTGAAATTCGCGGCGATGAAGAGTTAACTCACTTTAAGGGAGTTCAAGTTGCACCTATCGGGGCAAAGACATTTAACCCGGCATTCGATGTGACTCCAGCAAAGTACATAAGCGCGATAATCACCGAGAAACAATCCTATGAAATAGAAAAAGGCGAAACGCTATGAGTGAATTAAAGCCACTGCACGATCTAGTTGCACGTTCGCAGAAGATCGGTGCTGATCAATCAATGGTTGTTTACGGCGGCGGAAACACTTCAAGTAAAGGTGAAATTAAAGATCATCTTGGGCGCTTGAAGAAAGTTTTGTGGGTAAAGGGCTCTGGCGCGGATATGCAGTACGCAGTCGATCGTGATTACCCAGCCTTGTACTTAGAAGATTTATTAGCGCTTCGTGACTTCGATGCTTTAGATGATGACACGATGGTTGATTATGTAACTCGCGCGCTGGTTGATCCAACATCTCGCAGGCCGTCAATCGAGACCTTGTTGCACGGATTTTTGCCTGCAAAACATATTGATCACGTGCATGCAGATGCAATCTGTGCACTGACTAATCACCCACAAGGGGAAAAGGCGGTTCAGGAAGCGTTAGGCAAAGAGTTTGCCTATGTTGATTGGATGCGCCCTGGCTTTAATCTTTCAAAGATTGTCGGTGGTTTAGCAGACTATGCAGGCGTTGTGCTTGCCCATCACGGTTTAGTTGTTTGGGATGAAGATTCCGATCGTTGCTACAAAAAAACTCAGGATGCAGTCGCTCTAGCCGATAAGTATTTAGATTCGCTCAATAAACGTCCTAAAGCAAACTTTCAACATCAAGATCTGTCTGATGAAGAGCTGAAAGATTTGCTACTTAAGCTGCGCGGAACAATCGGGAAAAAGCAGTTATTGAGAACTGACTCTCGCTTAGCTGAAATTGCTGCTCGTCCTGATTTAAAGAAAATTCTCGCTCTTGGTTCATCGAGCGCCGATCACATGTTACGTATTCGCCCTAAATCAGCCACGGTTACTTTGGAAGATACTGAAACTGGAATCCAAGAATTTCGCGAGAATTATGCTGCCTATTTCGAAGCTAATAAGTCGCTACTTCCAGCAGGTTATGTAAGCCACGGCAATGATCCAAAGGTGATTATTGTGCCCGGCGTAGGCGCAGTAACTGCAGCAACAACTATTAAAGAGAACACCATGTTGGCCGACATCGCATCGCACACCCACAGCGTGGCCGCTCGAGTAGTTGATGTATTTGGAGATGGTGACACTATTTCTGATGCTGAAATTTTCGGTTTTGATTATTGGCCAATGGAGTTGTTTAAGTTAAAGAACAAGCCAGCACCAGCACAACTAGATGGAAACATAATTATTGTTACAGGTGCAGGAAGCGGAATCGGCAGAGGTGTTGCACTTGAACTTGCTAAACGTGGTGCACACCTAGTACTTGCAGATATTGAAGAGGCAGGACTAATCGCAGTCGAAAAAGAGTTTGCCGAAAACAAGTGCAATCCACCGCTTTTAATTTTGGGAGATCAGTCAAAAGAAGCTGATGTTCAGGCAACGGTCACAAAAACCATTAGACACTTTGGCGGCCTTGACGGCGTTGTGATTAATGCAGGTATTGGAATTAGTGACAAACTAGAAGATCTAGATGTAGAAAAATGGCGCCGTGGATTAGATATCAATTTATCTAGCGCGTTTATGCTCACTAAAGAGTCAATGAAAGTAATGCGCAAACAGAAAATGGGTGGATCGCTAGTTTATGTAGCAAGCAAGAATGCTTTTTCTCCAGGAGCGGGCTTTGGCGGTTATTCAGTGAGCAAAGCCGGAATGTTGCAATTAATGCGCATCGCAGCATTGGAAGGTGGAAGCGCAGGCATTCGCTGTAACGGAATTAATCCAGATGCTGTCTTTGATAACAGCAAACTATGGGAAGGTGGAATTCGCGAACAACGTGCAGCCGCTCACGGGGTAAAACCCGAAGAACTTGAAGATTTCTATGCTTCTCGCAACCTTCTAAATGCCCGAGTGCGAAGCCTCGATGTTGCGCGTGCTGCAGCATTTTTCTTGAGCGATGAGTCATCACGAACAACAGGAAGTGTCATTGCCGTAGACGGCGGTGTATCTTCTGCCTTCCCTAGATAATTTTTCGGGTTATTTCTCAAAATAAGTTGGAGGCGCTTTGATGGAACGCATCCACATCACCTATGCCTTTTTGGGTGAAAACCCGGCTGCGATTGCAGACCTAATCCGAGCCGAACAGACTATTGAATTTCCAATTGAGTTAGCGCCAACATGGATCCAAGATGAAGTTGTAGGAAAAGTCGAAGAGATTACTTCCAGTGATAAGAATAATCACTTAATAACTATCTCCTATAACCCAGACGTCACCGGGGGAGAGTTAACTCAACTTTTAAATGTTTTATGGGGAAATGCTTCACTTTTTCCTGGTGTAAAAATAGTTGACCTCAAACTTCCTGATTCAATTCTCAATAACTTTAAGGGACCTCGTTTTGGAATAAGCGGTTTACGCAAAATCTTTAAAGCAGATACTCGACCGCTAATTGCTACAGCGCTTAAGCCAATGGGCTCAGATGCAAAGACGCTTGCCGAAATGGCGCGTACTCTTGCGCTGGCAGGATTTGATTTGATCAAAGATGATCACAGTCTTGCCAATCAACCTTGGGCTACTTGGAGAGAGCGCGTAACTTTGATTACTGCGGCAGTTAAAGAAGCGAATGAGGTTACTGGTGGAAATTGCGCGTACATACCGAGTTTAAATATGCCTTTTGATCAGGTTATTGATGCCGCACACACAGCAAAAGATCTTGGAGCTGGTGGGCTGCTAGTACTTCCCGGCATCACCGGTTTTGATTCTTTGCGAGTCATCGCAGAAGACGACACTTTGGCTCTGCCGATTCTGGGGCATCCCGCAATGTTGGGTTCACTAGTAATACCTAAAGAAGTTGGCATAAACCACGGAATCGTTTTTGGAACTTTGATGAGGTTAGCTGGAGCAGACATTTCAATATTTCCAAATATTGGTGGACGATTCTCATTCACCGCCGATCAATGTTTAGAAATTGCTGATTTATCACGCGGAGTGCTCGGCTCACTAAAGCCAATCACAATCGCACCCGCTGGTGGAATGACTTTAGAGCGGATCCCAGAAATGATTGATATGTACGGAAAAGACACTGCGCTATTGATTGGTGGAGCGCTCTCGCGCGGACACCTTGCAGATAATGCCGCTCGCATGTGCGAATTGGTGCGCTCCTACTAAACTTAGCCACATCATGCGGAATAAATTAAAGAAATTGTTTGCCGACCGCCGAGTATGGGTCCGTCAGATACTTGTGGCTGGATTAGCTGGCGCTACGGCCTGGCAGGTTGGTGACCTATTAATTGAAGATGGCGGTGTAGTCGCTGCGATTATTTGCACGCTTTCGATCCGAATCTCACTCCACAAATCTGTCCGCGAAGGTTTTGGTCAAATCGTAGGAACTGCGATCGGAGCAACGGTTGCCCTTATAAATGTTTCAATCTTTGACGTTGGTTTTATCGCTGTTGGACTGACTGTTGTTTTCTGTGCAGTAGTTGCACGCGCACTTCATCTGGGTGAAGTTGCATCAGTAAATGTTCCCGTGACAGCGCTGATTGTTATTGGTCCAGGAATCAGCGGCACCACCGCGGCACATCGCTTGGGATCAACTTTGATTGGCGCAGCAATCGCAATCGCCTTCTCTTACTTTTCGCACGCCAAAACTCCAGTCGGACGTGCTAACGATCAGATCGCTGATGTCAGTAGAAAAGCTGCCGATTTACTTGCGCAAATGTCAGAGGGCGTTGCCGCTGGTTATACCCAGAAAGATGCGGGAAATTGGTTAGCGAAGGCGCGCTTGTTGATGGAAGCTATTCCATCGATACGCGCACAATCTTCGGAAGCGCGTGGACATGCAAGATGGTTTCCAACTGCTGAGAAAGATGAAGCAGAAAGCGTTTACATTCAAGGAATTGCGATCGAACATACATTGCTGCAAGTTCGAACTATCGCCCGAACACTATTTGATTCTGCGGTGAGTGGTGGAATCGCTGATTCCACCCAAAAACAGATCGCGGTTGCGCTCTCTGCTGCGAGTTTCGCAATTTCAACAAAATTCGATGATGAAGAAGATTTTGAAACAACTACTACGGCAACTGATGATGCTCGCGAGGCAGGAGCGGCTTTGGCGGAATCTCTTATTGAAGATGCTAAAGATGCTGACCAAGAACAAATTGTCCGCGGACTTTCAATGGTGGCAAATATTGAACGCATCGCAGACTCACTAGACCAGAATTCACCTGCGCTCAAGGATGTCATTACCCCCGACGAACCCTCCCACGTCAGAGTTATGGCGGTCTCACCACTGGATCAAACGCTCAAGTTAAATAAGCGTATTACTAGGAGAATCAGGAAGATTTTCCGCAAGTATTTCTAGCATTAGAATGTATTCATTATTAATGGAGGCTCAAATGTGTTCACGTATAGTTTGTAAGAAGTGCCAGAAGTTCACATGGTCAGGATGTGGCGAACATATTGAAGAAGCGCTTCAAGGTGTCTCTGAAAATGATCGCTGTTCTTGCGACAGCAAATGAAAGCGATCCAAATAACCCAATTCGGCGGCCCCGATGTAATGGAGTTAGTTGATCTTCCAGATCCTCTCCCATCAGATAGCGAAGAATTAATTGATGTCAGTTGTATAGGAATTAACTATGCCGATACACATCAGACTGAGAATTCTTACCTTTCTAAGCAAACTTTGCCGCTGATTCCTGGCTTAGAAGTTGTCGGGAAGACCGCAAGTGGACGTCGCGTTTTAGCTGGTGCAACCACTGGTGGCTACGCACAAAAGGCGCTAGCTCCAAAAGCAATGTGTGTTGATATTCCAGATAGCGTCAGCGATGAACAAGCAATCGCTATGTTGGTTCAGGGAACAACTGCTTGGCATATTTTAAAAACTATGGCGCATGTAAAGCCCGGTGAAAGCGTTGTGGTTCAGGCAGGTGCTGGTGGCGTTGGAACTCTTGCAATTCAATTGGCCAAGATGTGGGGCGCGAAAGTAATCGCAGTTACTTCATCAGATTCTAAAAATCAATTAGCTAAATCACTCGGAGCAGATGCGACAGTTGATGCAAATTCTGCAGATTTAGCAGCTGCAATGATTGCGGCAAATGGTGGCAAGCGCATAGATATTGTTTTAGAAATGGTTGGTGGAAAAACTTTTGATTCCAGTCTTGAAGTATTAGCGCCTTTCGGTCGCTTGATTACTTTCGGAATGGCGTCACGAACTGCACCAACTCCTATTCATCCAGGCGTTTTAATGGGCGGAACCAAGACTGTTGCCGGGTTCTGGCTTTCACATTGCTTTGGAAAGAAAGAGTTAATGGGCGATGTCTTGACCGAGTTGTTCACTTTGATTTCATCGGGTGCGCTAAAACCAGTAATCGGTGCAACCTATGGATTATCTGAGGCAAAACTTGCTCATCAAGCGATGCTGGCTCGCCAGACCACGGGCAAAGTTACGCTTGATCCAAGGCGTTAATTTTTATCTTTTGCCGCAACTGTCGTACACTCACACCTCTACCTATTGCCCCCCTAGCTCAGACGGTAGAGCGTTTCCATGGTAAGGAAAAGGTCACCGGTTCGATTCCGGTGGGGGGCTCGAAAGTGCACAACCCTTGGCGGGGTAGCTCAGCTTGGTAGAGCAAGCGGCTCATAATCGCTGTGTCGTGGGTTCAAATCCCGCCTCCGCTACTAGTTCAACAAGCGTGAATTTCGCGCAACGAGATCGCTCAGGTAACCTAAGCGCCTCGTACC
>CAMBGS010000019.1 GCA_945866305.1 Bifidobacterium breve | reverse complement strand
ACCCAGTCGCGCATCGCTTCATTAATGGCATCTTTTAATGTGCGTGAGCCAGAAGTTACCGGAACAACTTCAGCGCCTAACAATTTCATACGTGCAACATTTAGCGCCTGACGCTTTGTATCTTCTTCTCCCATATAGACAACGCACTCCAACCCCATAAGAGCGGCGGCAGTAGCAGAGGCAACTCCGTGTTGACCAGCTCCAGTTTCGGCAATGATTCGTTTCTTGCCCATGCGCTTTGTGAGCAGAGCTTGTCCAAGTACATTATTTATCTTGTGACTTCCGGTGTGATTGAGATCTTCGCGCTTTAAAATTATGCGTGCGCCACCTGCATGCTCTGCAAAACGTTTCGCTTCGGTGAGGATGCTGGGGCGACCGGTATATGTGCGGTGAAGTTCGGCAAGTTCAGAGACAAACGAAGGGTCGAGTTGGGAAGTGCGGTGTGCTTCCTCTAACTCTTCAAGTGCACCAATTAGCGCTTCCGGAACAAAACGTCCACCGTAAGGACCGAAGTGGCCCAATATGGCAGAGAGATCTTCGCGCTCTGAAATCGACATAGTGAAAGCCTACCCTTGACCCAATAAGGAGCGCATTGCCAAAGTCGCATCTGCAGATGTGACGAGGGCTTCACCTACCAATATGGCGTCCGCCCCTTGGCTTTGCGCAAACTCCACATCGGCGCGGCGGCTGATTCCTGATTCTGCGACACGGATAACCTCTGGCGGAATCTTTGGAATCAAATCCGCAAACGCCGCTGGATTAACCTCAAGTGTTTTCAAGTTTCGGGAATTCACGCCAACTATGCGCGGAGTAATTTCCATGGCCCGCTCTAACTCATCAGCGGTGTGAACTTCAATTAGTGCTGCCATACCCAACTCGGTCGCTAAATCATAGAAGTCTCTGAGTTGACTCTTTGCTAAAGCAGCGACAATTAAAAGAACCATATCTGCACCATGCGCGCGCGCTTCAAAGAATTGGTATTCATCAACCATAAAATCTTTACGAAGTATTGGAATTGAAACTCTCGATCGAACAGCAGTTAGATCTGCGAGTGATCCCTTAAATCTGCGCTCCTCTGTTAAAACGCTGATCACGCTTGCGCCAGCACTTTGATACTGCTCAGCGAGTGCGGCCGGGTCTGCAATGGAGGATAGGGAACCTTTGCTCGGTGAAGATCGCTTTACTTCTGCGATTACTTTCATTACATCACCTTTAAGGAGAGGATGCGCATCCAGCGGTGCAGCAGCTTGTGACATTTCTTCGTGCAGTTCACCTAAAGATCTACGGCGCTTTGCTAAATCTTCGCGTACACCCTCAATGATCGAATCCAATACGCTCACTTTTCGCCACCATCCTTGGATGGATCTATTCCCTTGTCTAGAGCACTCCAAGGGGTATGTACTTTTGGTTTGCGCTCATAGCGTGAGGAAATATTGAAGCGACGCGAAATCAAAAAGACCAGCAGAAGAATTACTACGAGCGAGAAGAGAACTGGCGCAAGATCTGACATCTAAAACTTTGCCATTCCCGCAGATAACTTATTGGCTGCGCCAATCGCGCCTAAAACAGCAGCCGCTTTATTTAAACATTCTTGGTTTTCTGACTCTGGATCTGAATCAGCGACAACTCCGGCGCCCGCTTGAACATATGCAACGCCCTTGTGAATAAGCGCGGTACGAATTGCAATACAGGTATCAATGTTGCCGGTGAAGTCTAGGTAACCAATTGCACCACCATATAAACCACGGCGAGTTGGTTCTAACGTTTCAATAATTTCCATTGCGCGTGGCTTTGGTGCCCCAGAAAGAGTTCCTGCTGGAAACACCGCAAAGAGTGCATCAACAGGTGATGACTTTTCGGATAACTCTCCGATTACAGTGGAAACGATATGCATTACGTGTGAGTACCGCTCGATATGCATAAAGTCGATGACTTCAACGCTTCCAGGAGTACAAATTCGCCCAAGATCATTTCGCCCAAGATCTACCAACATTAAATGTTCTGCGCGCTCTTTAGGATCCGCCAATAACTCTTCACCTAGGCGATGATCTTCTTCAGCAGAATCTGATCTCTTTCGAGTACCGGCAATCGGGTGGACCATCACTTCTTTACCGGTGACTTTTACGAGTGCTTCTGGGCTAGAACCAACCACTTCAACGCCATCAGTAAATCTAAATAAATACATATAAGGACTGGGGTTGTGTAGACGAAGCATGCGATAGACATCTAACGCATCTGCAGTGCACTCCATCGCAAAACGTTGAGATAGAACAATCTGAAATGCTTCGCCCGCCAAGATTTCTTCTTTAGCCAAGGCGATCTTTGCTTTGAACTCTTCACCTGAAACATTGCGAGTAAATTCTGGAGCACTCTTTTCGGCTAACTCTGCGACAAATCCAGGAAGTGATCCGGTGAGATCATTCTGCATTCGATCTAAACGTATCTGTGCATCATCGTAAGCCTGATCAACGCGATCACCTGTGCCATCCCAATTAATAGCATTGGCAATTAAGGTGATCGTTCCTTCTGCGTGATCCATTACTGCAAGATCGCTGGTTAACATAAATGCTAACTCTGGTAGATCAATATCTTTCTTTCCGAGTGCTGGAAGTTTTTCTAAGCGACGAACAGAGTCATATCCCATGTAACCGACTAAGCCACCAGTCAATGGTGGAAGTCCGGCGATCTTAGGTGAACGTAAATGTGCCGCAGATAGTCGCAACGCTTCAAGCGGATCGATTGCAATAGGTGCACCCGCTGGTGTTGTTCCAACCCAGATTGCCTTTCCATCTTTCTCAGTTAAAGTTGCTTGACTATTCCCTCCAATAAATGAGTAACGCGACCACGCTCCCCCATGTTCAGCGGATTCCAAAAGAAATGTAGAAGGTGCATTCTTAGCTAACTTTCGATAAATACCGATCGGGGTTTCACCATCAGCGAGCAATTTGCGGTAAACCGGAATCACATTAAAGCTTTTGGCATACTCCTGAAATTCAGAACGTTGCATTAACGCTCACCCGCAGAATGAATCAGAGGTACTTGGTTGTGAAAACAGCTTTGCTCCCCGGTATGGCAAGCGGCGCCACTTTGTTCTACCTTAATTAAAATCGCATCGCCATCGCAATCTAGCGAGATCGCTAAAACTCTTTGAGTGTGCCCTGAAGTCGCACCCTTTTCCCATAGTTCGTTCCGGCTGCGGCTCCAGTAAGTGGCTCGCCCAGTCTTTAGGGTTAAGGAAAGTGATTGGCGATTCATATAAGCCAACATTAAAACTTCACCACTTTTAGCATCCTGAGCGATCGCTGGAATTAAATCCAGATCTGTTTTTAAGAGCGCTGCGATCTCGGCAGGTAACTCCGTCGGCAGTTGCGCATTCATAGCCTTATTCTGCCTTAGGCGCCGCGGTTGTTGCGAATGGAATAACCCTGCGCGCTTAAATACTTCTTTACATCACTAATTCGGTGAATACCGAAGTGAAATACGCTCGCTGCGAGTAAAGCGTCAGCGCCAGCATCGAGGGCAGCACCAAAATCTTCGAGCGTTCCAGCTCCACCACTTGCGATCAACGGGACTTTTGAGATTGCTCGTACCGCGGTAATCATTCCAATGTCATACCCCGCCCGCGTGCCATCAGCATCCATAGAATTTAAGAGAATTTCCCCTGCACCAAGTGCGCAAGCTTTTTCAACCCAAGCAAGCGCATCCATACTGGCGCTCTGTCTTCCACCGTGCGTCGTAACTTCAAATCCTGAATCAGTTCTTGCGCGGCGAGCATCAACTGATATCACTAACACTTGCGAACCGAAGCGATCGGCAATTTCTGCGATCAACTCTGGCCGCGCTATTGCAGAAGTATTGATCGAAACCTTATCGGCGCCCGCGCGCAAAAGCCGATCTACATCTTCTACGCTTCGGATTCCACCCCCCACGGTTAATGGAATGAAAACTTGTTCGGCAGTTTTTCGAACCACATCCAAAGTTGTTTCGCGATCTGAACTGCTGGCAGAAATATCCAAAAAAGTTAACTCATCTGCGCCTTCCAGGTTATATAAGTTTGCCATCTCAACTGGGTCGCCAGCATCAACTAGATCAGTAAAATTGACTCCCTTAACAACGCGACCATCTGTGACATCTAGACACGGAATAATTCGAATTGAGAGCGACATTTACTTCACGCCTTTAGTCAATGCTAAAGCTTCTTGTAAGGTAAACGCACCAGCGTATAAAGCCTTGCCGACTATCGCGCCTTCGACGCCAATTTCATTTAACGCCGCTAGTGCAGAGATATCAGCCAATGATGAGATACCTCCACTAGCAATTACTGGTTTCTTGGTTGCGCTACAAACTTCACGGAGCAAATCTAGATTTGGACCTTGCAAAGTTCCATCTTTGGTTACATCCGTTACGACATAACGCGCACAACCATCGCTTTCTAAACGGGCTAAGGTTTCAAAAAGATCTCCACCTTCTCTAGTCCAGCCACGTGCTGCAAGAACATGGCCGCGCACATCTAAACCAACTGCGATTCGATCGCCGTGTTCTGCAATTACCCGAGCAGTCCATTCCGGATTTTCTAAAGCAGCAGTGCCAAGATTTATTCGGCGACACCCCGTGGCAAGTGCGCGCTTAAGTGAATCATCATCACGAATGCCACCCGAGAGTTCTACTTTGATATCCAAACGCCCAACAACTTCGGCCAAAATTGCACTGTTATCGCCGCGACCAAATGCGGCATCAAGATCTACCAAGTGCAACCATTCTGCTCCTGCTGCTTGAAATTCTAAAGCGACTTCGAGAGGTTGGCCGTAAACGCTCTCGCGTGCCAGTTCGCCTTGCACAAGTCTGACGGCACGGCCATCTTTAACGTCTACCGCTGGAAGCAGTTCTAAGTAATTTACTCCGCTCACAGCAGCCCCACCCAATTCTTGATTAGTTGAAGACCGGCATCGCCTGACTTTTCCGGATGAAATTGTGTTGCACAAATTGCACCATCTTCTACGGTGCTGAGGAACTTCTCACCGTGAGTGGTCCAACCTTGCACAGAACCGACTTTGGATTTAGCGGCGTAAGAATGTACAAAATAGAAAGATTGATCCGCAACGCCGTTAAAAAGTTGTGATGGCCCAGTAACGTCAACGGTATTCCAGCCCATATGCGGCAAGATCGGCGCAGCCAACTTAGTGACGCTCTCTTGCCATATTCCAACTCCTTTGTGAAGCTCGCTACTTGTGTGCTCATCTCCATCACGAAAGAGAATTTGCATACCAACACAAATACCTAGCGTCGGTCGTTGTGCAGCGACTCGTTCGCGAACTATTTCATCTCCACCGATTGCGACTAAGCCGCGCATACATGCGGCAAATGCACCGACCCCTGGCACAACCAGCCCGGCAGCGTTTAGCGCGACATCGCGATCGGATGTGACTACAACTTCAGATCCACTTCGTTCGAAGGCACGTTGCGCCGAACGTAAATTACCTGACCCGTAGTCAAGAATTGCTATCACTATTAGAGCGAACCTTTTGTGGAAGGAACTCCTGCAATTCCGCCATCAAGTGAGACTGCATCACGAAGTGCGCGTGCCACTGCTTTAAATTGTGCTTCGAAAACGTGGTGCGCATTACGTCCTTCAAGCACACGGATGTGAAGTGCAATGCGCGCTTCAGCGACGATGGATTCCCAAATATGTTTTCCGAGAGTCGTATCAAATGTTCCAATCAACTCCACGATCTCAGGTTGGCGATGAACAAGGTAAGGGCGTCCGGAAAGATCTACAGCAGCCTGAACTAACACTTCATCGAGTGGAACCATGGCATCACCGAAGCGACGAATGCCTACTTTGTCACCGAGAGCTTCGCGGAGTGCTTGGCCAAATGCTAGGGATGTATCTTCAACGGTGTGATGTGAATCGACATCAACATCACCAGTTGTCTTAACGGTTAAGTTAAATCCAGAATGCTTGCCAAGTTGCGAGAGCATGTGATCAAAGAATGGAACACCCGTATCAACCGAGATCTCACCAACTCCATCTAAATTTAATTCGACGATAACGTGTGACTCTTTAGTCTTACGTTCTACGCGGGCTTGTCTCATTGGCTTTCTCCATTCAAGATATCTTGCAGGGCGGCGATAAACTTCTGATTTTCGGCCTCATTGCCAATGGTCATTCTTAAGTGAGCTAATAATCCCACATCTCGAATGAGAACACCGCGATCAAGCAATTGGCGCCAAAGTTGTGCTGGCTCTTGGCTAAATCCAGTAAACAGGATGAAGTTGGCTTGGCTAGGAATTACCTGTAAGCCCAATTTCTCTAACTCGGATACAACAATCTTTCGAGAGTCTATGAGCGAAGAGACGGTACCTAAAAGTTCACTTTGAAATTCTAACGCCACCTCAGCTGCCGCTTGTGTCAAGGAGCTTAAGTGATAGGGCAAGCGAACCAAAAACATTGCTGCAACAACTTCCGGATCTGCAATCAAATAGCCAAGGCGAGCTCCAGCAAAAGCAAATGCTTTGCTCATTGTGCGAATGACAACCAGGTTGGGATATTTGGCAATTAGCGTTACGGCAGATGGCAAATTTGAAAATTCGGCGTAGGCCTCATCGACTACCAGTAGACCATTTACTTTTGCCGCAACATCAGCCAACTCTGAAATCTCATCCAAGGTAACTGTCGTTCCTGTTGGATTATTTGGGGTGGTAATAAAAGTTAGTGCAGGCTTGATAGTGGATATTTCTGATTTCGCTTTACTGAGGTCAAGCGAGAAATCCGTACGACGGCCGCCATCGTTCCAATTTACTCCGATAACTTTTGCGATTAAGGGATGCATCGAATATGAGGGCGTGAATCCAAGTGCGGGTCGATCACCAAATGCCATAAAGAGCGATTGAATGATTTCGTTACTTCCATTCGCTGCCCATACCTGATCTACTTCAAAAGTGGTCTTTGATAGGTTGTTGATAAAGGAAGCGAGCCCTTTTCGTAATAAAATTGCATCTCGATCTGGATAACGATTTAGATTGAGCGCAACTTGGTGGGTGCGATCAGCGATCGCTTTTGCCAGTGCGGGCGATGGTGCATAAGGATTTTCATTTGTGTTTAACGTGGCCTCAGCCGGAACTTGCGGCGCACCATATGGAGAAAGTGGCGCTAAATCTTGGCGTAACGGCAACCAGTTTGGCCAATTTTTAGCGCTCATAAATTTTCCAGACGAGCAGACATAGCTTCACCGTGTGCAGGTAAATCCTCGGAATTCGCCAATGTAATTACCGTAGGAACTAGGTCGATAAATGCTTCCTTCTGGTATTCAATGTAATGAATTCCCCGTAGAAACGTTTGCACAGAAAGCCCGCTGCTGTGACAGGCACATCCACCTGTCGGCAATACGTGGTTAGACCCTGCGGAGTAATCTCCAAGTGATACCGGTGAAAATCGGCCAATAAAGACTGCTCCGGCGTTACGGATCTTTAGCGCATCTTGCGGAGCGCTTGCTGTTTGAATCTCTAAATGTTCGGCTGCATATGCATTGACAACATCGAGACCTTGCGCGATTGAATCAACCAAGACAATTGCAGATTGGATTCCCGAGAGCGCTTCTGTTATTCGAGAACTGTGTTTGGTTGCAGCGACTCGAATCTCTAGCTCTTTGATAACCTTATTTGCCAATTCAGTCGAAGTTGTAACCAAGACTGCTGCCGCAATCAAATCGTGTTCCGCCTGACTTATTAAATCTGCGGCTACATCTGCAGCAATTGCGCTCTCATCTGCCAAAATCGCAATCTCAGTTGGGCCTGCTTCAGAATCAATTCCAATTACCCCGCGCAGAGCACGCTTAGCGGCTGCAACATAAATGTTTCCGGGGCCAGTAACCAGATCACACTTTTCGGATAGGCCTTCCATTCCATATGCAAATAGCGCGATCGCTTGCGCTCCCCCAATTGCATAAACCTCTTTTATTCCAAGGAGTGCGCACGCCGCCAGAATCGTTGGGTGCGGCAAACCGCCAAACTCTTTCTGGGGTGGTGACGCAACTGCGATACTGGAAACGTCAGCTATTTGGGCCGGGATCACGTTCATTAAAACGCTACTTGGATAAACGGCGCGACCACCTGGAACATATAAGCCAACACGATCTACTGGAATCCAACGTTCAGTGACAACCCCACCGTCTACAACTTTGGTGGCTTTATCTGTGCGCTTCTGATCCTCATGTACCTTGCGAATTCGAGAAATGGAAAGTTCGAGCGCGGCACGTACTTGCGGATCTAAATTTGTTAAGGCGGAATCTAAATCGCTGTGGCTCACGCGAATTGATGTTGGTTTAACCCCATCAAATTCTTCGGCGAGCATTAACAATTCTGATTCGTTACCGTTTTTTACACGCTCCAGAATTGGCTCAATCGCACGCATCGCGGTTGCGATATCAAGTGCTGCCCGTGGAATAGCACGTTGATAGCCAGCCTTTGATAAGGCTTGGCCACGTAAATCAAGCGTGCGAATCATGACTCAAGTCTAACGGTTTGGTAATTACTCTCGCGCCTCAATATTACTGAGTAAAACTCACTGAGATTAGATGCGTACTAGACAGTCCGGACCGAGAATAGATTTTAGATCAGCGCTCAAACTCGGTGATGCTGTGACCAGCGCATCGATCTTCATCGTGGTGAATACCCCTTGATCATCGATCTGCATATGGACCTCACGCTTTCCAGGATGCGAGCGAAGAATTTCCTTCATGCGATCAACAATAGGCGGGGTGCATTGAGAAATTGGCAACGAAATCAAAAGCGGTCCAACTGGTCCAGTTGAGATATCAAGAGATTTCATTTCAAGAGCAGTGAAGCGAACAACATCATCTCGACGTTCAAACCGCCCGCGCACAGTTACCACGCGATCTTCAGTAAGGGTTAGCGCATATTGATTATAAACATTTGAGAAGAAGAGCACTTCAACTGCGCCTTCTAAATCTTCCAAGCTAACAATTGCCCAAGACGATCCCTGACGGGAAACTTTTCGTTGCACGCCTGTAATTAAACCGCCCAAGGTCACGAAACCATCAGGCGTACTTTCATCAGATAGAAGTGAGCTAATGGACATATCAGTATTTGAACGCAAGATATGTTCAACACCTAGCAGCGGATGGTCAGAGACATAGAGTCCAAGCATTTCGCGTTCAAAGGTGAGTAGCGTTGTTTTATCCCACTCAAAATTTGGAATCTCAATATCAAGTCCAGCGACTTGGGTCATTGAGTCCCCACCGAATAGATCGAACTGTCCGATCGCTTCAGCGCGCTTGGTTTCGATTACTGAGTCAATTGCTTCTAAGTGAACTGACATCAAACCTTTGCGGGGATGTTGTAGTGAATCAAAAGCGCCACCCTTGATCAAAGATTCAATCGTCTTCTTATTGCAGACTTGCGCATCTACTTTTGCAAGGAAATCACCGAAAGATGTAAAGGCTCCCTTTGCTGTGCGCGAAGCCTTTATCGATGCGACAACACCTTCTCCAACGTTTCTGATGGCAGCAAGGCCGAAGCGAATATCGTTTCCACGTGGGGTGTACTCAGCATTTGATTCATTTACATCAGGAGGGAGAACTTTGATTCCCATCCGGCGACATTCGGAGAGATATAACGCTGATTTATCTTTATCATCACGAACGCTTGTTAAGAGCGCAGCCATATATTCAGTTGGAAAGTTAGCCTTCAAATATGCAGTCCAGAAAGAGACGACTCCATAGCCTGCGCTATGTGCGCGGTTAAAGGCGTAATCAGAGAATGGAATCAAAACATCCCATAGGCGTTTAATCGCCGCGGTTGAAAAACCATTCTCTTTCATACCCGCCTCAAATGGCACGTACTCTTTATCTAGAATCTCTTTGTTTTTCTTACCCATCGCCTTGCGCAATAAATCTGCGCGACCCAATGAGAAACCTGCAACTTTCTGAGCAATCGCCATTACTTGTTCTTGGTAAACAATTAAGCCATAGGTATCCCCCAAAATTTCCTGTAGAACTTCCGAGAGTTCAGGATGAATTGGCTCTACTGGCTTGCGACCATTTTTGCGATCGGCATAGTTATTGTGGGCATTTTCTCCCATTGGTCCAGGTCGATAAAGGGCAATCACCGCTGAAATATCGGCAAATGAATCAGGGGCCATACTTCTTAAGAGCGCGCGCATTGGTCCACCATCGAGCTGGAATACTCCCAAGGTATCTCCGCGCGATAACAGTTCAAAAGTTTTCTGATCAGAAAGTGCCAGATCCTCCAGGACCACGTCGATGTTTTGGTTCTCTTTTATATTTAAAAGGGCATCGTCTAAAACCGATAAGTTGCGCAAACCCAGAAAATCCATCTTAAGTAAACCAGTTGATTCGCAAGCTCCCATATCAAATTGGGTGATAATCGCTCCATCTGCTTCACGGCGATGGATCGGGATTACATCTAATAAAGGCTCACGCGAAAGGATAACGCCAGCAGCGTGTACTCCCCATTGGCGTTTTAGCCCTTCCAAACCTTTTGCTAAGTCAACAACTTTCATCGAATCAGGATCGGAGTTATAGAGTTCGCGAAATTCACCGGCTTCGCCGTGGCGCGGATCTTTAGTGTCAAAGATGCCAGAGAGGGAAATATCTTTACCCATCACCGAAGGTGGTAGCGCTTTAGTTAACTTCTCACCAATTACATATGGATAACCAAGTACACGCGTAGCATCTTTAATGGATTGCTTAGATTTAATCGTGCCATAGGTGATGATCTGAGCAACCCGATCTTCACCATATTTCTCCGTCGCATATTTGATCATCTCGCTGCGGCGACGTTCATCAAAGTCTAAGTCGATATCGGGCATCGAGATACGTTCTGGATTTAGGAAGCGCTCGAATAAAAGACCGTGTTCAATTGGATCTAAGCCAGTGATGCCTAGAACATAAGCAACAAGTGAACCTGCTGCTGAACCACGACCTGGACCAACACGGATACCAACTTTCTTGGCATGCGCGACTAAGTCAGCGACAACCAGGAAGTAACCAGGAAAACCCATCTTAAGCATTACGCCTAATTCGTAATTTAATCTCTCCTTATATTGATCCGTTAAACGATCTCCAAATTTAGCGACCAAGCCGCGCTCAGCTTCTTTACGTAGCCAGCTATCTTCACTTTCTCCTGACGGAACAGCGAAGGCAGGCATTAAATTCTCATCTTCACGCAACTTTACGTTGCAGCGTTCGGCGATTAGCAAAGTGTTATCGCAAGCTTCCGGAATATCTCGGAAGATTTCACGCATCTGTGCCGGTGTTTTTAAGTAGAACTCATCATTATCGAATTTAAAACGCTTCGGATCTGCCAGCGTTGTACCTGATTGCACACATAGCAAAGCGGCGTGAGCAGCTGCATCAGCGTGGTGGGTGTAGTGCAAATCGTTTGTAGCAAGCAACGGTAACTTAAGTTCGCGCCCTAATTTAAGGAGATCTTCCTTTACCCGGGTTTCCACATCTATGCCGTGATCCATTAATTCCAAGAAGAAATTGTTGGCACCAAAAATATCGCGGTAATCACTTGCCGCACGCATCGCCTCTTTGTAATTTCCCATGCGTAAGCGCGTTTGAATCTCGCCACCGGGGCAGCCAGTTGTCGCGATCAATCCATCGGCGTATTGCGAAAGTAATTCGCGATCCATACGAGGCTTGTAGTAATAACCTTCAAGGGAGGCAAGTGAAGAGAGACGAAAAAGATTCTTTAGGCCATGGTTATTTTCGGCAAGAATCGTCATATGCGTGTAAGCGCCACCACCAGAGACATCATCATCTCCACCACTGGCCCATTGCACGCGCTTCTTATCAAAGCGTGATTCAGGTGCAACGTAAGCTTCGATTCCAATAATTGGCTTTACGCCAGCTTTAGTTGCTTGTTTGTAAAATTCAAAAGCGCCAAAGACATTTCCGTGATCTGTCATAGCGATCGCTGGCATTTCCAGACGCGCTACTTCTTCTACTAAATCGCCAACTCGCGCCGCACCATCAAGCATTGAATACTCGGTATGAACATGCAGGTGCACGAAAGAGTCTTTTTTACTCATGGGAGTTGGGTTCGCGGTCGTCACAGTTTCTCAATGTTAGTGGCTGGCTATCAGTTAAGGCAGAACCGCATCGGAGAGCAGCGCCAAACAACCCTGAAGGTCAGGTGCATAGGGAGCGTTAAATACCAAGGGTTGCTTAGTTAAAGGATGCGCGAAACGAAGTTCTAATGCGTGTAGCCATGGACGCGACATCTTTAGAGATTTACCAAGCACTGGATCTGCGCCGTAGGTCGTATCACCAACGAGTGGGTGGTTTAAAGCAGAAAAGTGGACACGGATTTGATGGGTGCGTCCCGTTTCGAGTTCAACTTTAACAAGAGAGACTGATCGATAAAACTCAATTACTTCATAGTGCGTAATGCTCTCTTTGCCTTCGGCAATAACTGCGAAGCGATGATCCTCTTTCGGATGACGATCTATCGGTGCATCAATAGTTCCGGTGACCGGATCCATATGTCCTTGAACTAAGGCGTGATAAATTTTTTCAACTTTGTGGTCTCGAAACGCATCTTTTAGAGTTGTGTAAGCGCGATCTGTTTTTGCAACGATCATCAAACCACTTGTGCCAACATCTAGACGATGAACGATTCCCGCTCGCTCAGCGGGACCAGAAGTTGAAATCGTGTATCCGGCAGCAGTTAATGCGCCAACAACTGTTGGTCCCATCCACCCTGGACTCGGATGAGCGGCGCATCCAACTGGTTTATCTACAACAATAATATCTTCGTCATCATAAACAACTCTTAATCCATCAAGCGGCGTCAAAGGAATCGGATCTTGATTTAGTGGCTCTGGCATTAATACATCGATAACTTGTCCGCTGGTTACTCGCTCTGATTTAGCCATCACTCGACCACTGGTTCGAATATCACCATCTTCCAATAAGCGAACAATTGTGGTGCGAGAGAGTCCGAGCACGCGAGTGAGCGCGCTATCTATACGTTCGCCAGCCACACCTTCGGGAACACTCAGCGTGCGCGCTTCGCGTGACATTTAAGCTCCCATCGGTGAGATGTTACGGATTGAAAGAATGACTGCAATTGATGCTGCAACCACAATAGCGCTATCTGCCAAGTTAAATACCGGCCAATTCGGCAGTTGAATCCAGTCAATTACATGTCCAGTGAAGAAACCAGGAGCGCGAAAAATCCGATCCGTTAGGTTTCCAAGGATTCCGCCAAGGGCCAGTCCAAGAACGATTGACCAACCAAAAGAAGTGATCTTTGTTGCGTAATACGAAATTGCGGCGACAACCACAATTGCAAAAATAGTAAAAACAATCGTCGCGCCTTGCGCCAAGCTGAAAGCAGCTCCAGAGTTCTTAAAGAGAGTTAACTGGAGGAAGTTGCCAATTAACTTAACTGGATTGCGGGAATCAAGAGAATTAAGGGCCCAACTCTTGGTCGCAAAATCTAGAAGCCAGACCGCCCACGCGATCGTATAAAGTCTTTTCCAGTGTGTTGAAAATAGGCGCACTTTAGCGCCGCTCTTCCTTCTGCTTGCAAATCATGCAGAGGGTTGCCCGAGGAAAAACTTGTAAACGTGCCTTACCGATTGCGTTGCCACACTCTTCACAATTGCCGTATGTCTTGTTATCAATGCGATCTAGTGCACGTTCTGTTTGCAGAACCATGTCGCGTGCATTTATTACTAGTGACATTTCGTGTTCGCGTTCGAAGGTTTTGGTTCCGGAATCCGCTTGATCATCCCCGGCGCCTTCACCTGAATCCGAAATCAACTCATTCATTTCTGCTTCAACAACAGCAAGTTCTCTCTGCAGACGCGCCAAGTCTTTTGCAATCTCGGTACGAATCGCCTTCAACTCTGCCGCAGACCATGGCGCTTCGCCATCACTTGCAGTAACTGGAGTTGGCGCGGCCTTGATTGGCTTAAGCGGGGCTACTTTCTTTCCGCTCTTAACTGGGCGCGGTGGTGGGGGCATTACTAGACGGCGCTCTTCAATTACAGGAGTTGCGACCGGGGCTACAACTGTTGCAACGCTAACGGTCTGTGATTTCTCATCAACGGTGAGAGTGGTCTTGCCAACTTTAGAAGGGAAAGGGCGACCTGGTGCTTTCTTTACAGGAGCTTTTTTAGCAGCTGCTTTTTTTATCGGAGACTTTTTTGCTGGTGCTTTTTTAGCAGGTGATTTCTTCGCAACCTTCTTCGCAACTTTCTTCGCAACCTTTTTAGCAGGGGCTTTCTTTCCTACCTTTTTAGCCACTTTTTTGGCAGCGGCTTTTTTGGCTACGGCTTTCTTTTTTGCTGGCACGCCGCGCACCTTATGCGCTTTTACCTCTAAGACCAACTTTGCCACTCAGATCCACTGTAATTTCTTGCCTGACTACTCGCGAAATAGTATGCAATTGCCTGCGCTATCTGTAAGACCTGCGGGCGTTAGACTCTCCCCCTTATGACAATTCGCCCGGTTCCTGCTCAAATCGACCTGCCAGCAATGGAGCGCTCGATCTTGGATTTCTGGCGCGAGCACGCGATCTTTGAAGCCAGCACAGCAGCACGCCAGAACGGTCAGCCTTGGACTTTCTATGAAGGTCCACCTACTGCAAATGGAATGCCCGGTACTCACCACATTGAAGCGCGCGTCTTTAAAGATGTCTTCCCTCGTTATCAAACGATGAAAGGTAAATACGTAACGCGCAAAGCCGGTTGGGATTGTCACGGTCTTCCAGTTGAGATTGCAGTTGAGAAAGAGTTGGGTTTCTCCGGCAAGGGCGATATTGAAAAATATGGAATCGCTGCCTTTAACGATAAGTGTCGCGATTCTGTAACTCGCCACGTAGACGCTTTTACAACCATGACAAACCGAATGGGTTTCTGGGTTGACTTCGATCAGGCTTATTGGACTATGGCGCCCGAATATGTAGAAAGCGTTTGGTGGAGTTTGAAAGAGATCTGGAAGAAAGGTCTCCTGGTTCAAGATCACCGCGTTGCTCCATATTGTCCTCGTTGCGGAACTGGGCTATCCGATCACGAGCTCGCTCAAGGATATGAAACTGTTACTGATCCATCGGTTTATGTGCGCTTCCCAGTTACATCAGGTGAGCTAGCCGACCTTGGAGCCGCGCTGTTGGTTTGGACAACCACTCCTTGGACACTGGTTTCAAATACCGCGATTGCAGTTAACCCAGAAGTTGATTATGTCGTTGTTGAAGTTATCGTTGAAGAAAACCGAGAAGTACTTGTTGTTGCTGAGCCACTTATTTCTGCCCTTTCTGGAGAAGTTAAGATTTTAAAAACCGTCAAGGGTAAAGATTTGGAACGCGTAACCTACAAGCGTCCCTTAGATTTAATTGAAATTCCTGACTCTCATTACGTTGTGCTCGCTAATTACGTAACCACTGAAGATGGAACCGGGCTTGTCCACCAATCCCCTGCCTTCGGAGCAGATGACCTTGCGGTTTGCCGTGCTTATGGTCTGCCCGTTGTAAATCCGATCGCGCCCAATGGAACTTTCTTAAGTGAGGTTCCACTAGTTGGCGGACTCTTCTTTAAAGATGCCGATAAGACTTTGGTGAAAGAGCTGAAATCTCGTGGCGTTCTTTACAAGCATCAGCCATATGAGCACCCTTACCCGCATTGCTGGCGCTGCCACACCGCCCTTATCTATTACGCGCAACCATCTTGGTATATCCGCACCACTTCGATTAAAGATGAGTTAATCCGTGAAAACAACCAAACTAATTGGCACCCTGAAACGATTAAAACTGGACGTTATGGTGATTGGTTAAATAACAATATTGATTGGGCGCTCTCTCGTAATCGCTATTGGGGCACTCCGCTACCGATCTGGCGTTGTGAAGATAAGCACGAAGTCTGTGTTGATTCACTTAAAGAGTTAGGAGCCTTAGCGGGAAAAGAGCTTTCCAACTTAGACCCGCATCGTCCTTTCGTCGATGACATCACCTTCCCTTGTGCAACTTGCAATAAAGAGATGGTGCGCGTTCCTGAGGTAATCGATTGTTGGTATGACTCAGGTGCAATGCCATTTGCGCAGTGGGGCTATCCACATAAGCCCGGCTCGGTAGAGAAGTTTAAAGCTGCCTACCCCGCCGACTTTATCTGTGAAGCAATCGATCAAACTCGCGGTTGGTTCTACACCTTAATGACGATCGGTACTTTGGTCTTTGATAAATCTTCCTATAAGAGCGTGCTCTGTCTGGGACATATCTTAGATAAAGATGGTCGCAAAATGAGTAAGCATCTCGGAAATGTAATCGAACCAATCTCGCTGATGGATCAGCACGGCGCTGATGCGGTGCGTTGGTACATGTTGGCAGCGGGATCGCCTTGGTCTGCTCGTCGCGTTGGCCATGATGCAATTAGCGATGTTGTTCGCAAAACTTTGCTTACCTACTGGAACACAATCTCTTTCCACACTTTATATGCACAATCCTCAAACTTTGATATCTCACAAATTCCACCGGTAAAGGATCGTTCAATGATGGATCACTGGATCCTCAGCGAGTTGAATTCATTAATCGCTGAAGTTGATCTTGCATATTCGGAATTTGATTCACAGAGTGCCGGAAAGGCGTTGGCTCGTTTTATCGACGACCTTTCAAACTGGTACGTGCGTCGCTCGCGTCGCCGTTTCTGGGATGGCGATCTTGCAGCGCTTGGAACTTTACATGAGTGCCTAGTAACTCTTACCCAACTTCTTTCACCGATGATTCCATTTATCACTGAGCATGTCTGGCAAGAAGTTGTTAAGCCAGCTAGCGCCAGCGCTGCCGATTCAGTTCACTTAACTGATTTTCCTATTGCAGATAAGACGCTAATTAATTTGGAACTTAATGCGCAGGTGGCAATGACCCGCCGCGTTGTCGAATTAGGACGCGCGGCGCGTGCTGAATCTGCGATAAAGATCCGTCAGCCTTTACAACGTGCCCTAATTTCGGCACCCGGCTGGGCGAAGTTACCGGTTGATATGCGCGAGCAAATTGCTGATGAGCTAAATGTGCTCGATCTAGCCGATATTGCAGATGCTGATGGAGACCTAGTAAATATCTCGGTTAAAGCAAACTTTAAATCTCTTGGTGCGAAATATGGCAAAGAGGTACAAGAAATTTCAAAGGCGATCGCTGCCGTTGATGCAACAACGTTAGTCAAAACACTTCGCGCCAGCGCCTCAACAAAGGTTGCCACTTGGGAAATTGAACTGGGTGACTTGGTTGTTACTGAAGTGCCAAAGAGCGGCTGGATGGTCGCTAGTCACGAGGGAGAATCAGTAGCGCTTGATCTTGCCTTAAGCCAAACACTTATTGATGCGGGCAATGTCCGTGAGGTAATTCGCTATATACAAGAGCGCCGTAAAGGTGATGGTTTCGAAATATCCGATCGCATTAAAGTTCGATGGAATGCTGATGCCGCAATTGTTGCTGCGATTAACCAATCAGCATCACATATCAGTGATGAAGTGCTAGCGCTGGAATTCACCCACGATCAGAGTCTCGCAGCCGGTGACAACGAATTGCAGATAAGCGCGATATTAGTTAAAGCTTAAATTGCTTAAAGAACGACGACAATAATTCCTTTAAGAAGGCTAATTGCGATCAATATAACGATAAACGATAGATCCAGTGAAACTCCACCTAAGCGCAGTGGCGGAACAAATCTTCCGACAAATTTCATCGGTGGATCTGTGATCGCGTAGATAAATTCGAAGAAAGTGATTAGGAAAGAATTAGGGCGCCAATTACGGGCAAAGATGCGTACATAGTCAACAATTAGACGGATAAAGAGCGCGTATTTAAAAAGGTCTAGTGCAGTTAGCAGCAGATTAGTAATCATAAGGAATTAACTAATTCGTTGTAAATTACGACTGGTTAAAGAAACTAGCCTGCGCTGCCGCAGTCTTATCTTCACTGCTCACATTTACATTGGCAGGTGAGAGAAGAAATACCTTATGGCTAACGCGCTCAATGCGACCGTGTAATCCAAATACTAATCCACTAGCAAAGTCGACTAAGCGCTTACGCTCTGACTCTTCCATATCATCTAGGTTAATGATTACGGGATTTCCTTCGCGGTAGTGCTCACCCATTTTGCGCGCTTCGCTGTATGAGCGAGGTTGCAAAGTGATGATGTGATAATTCGCTTCTGGTTGTGTTGAAGGAGCAACTCCAATAGTTGAACCCACAACCGTTACTCCAGCGCGATCACGACTTGATCGTGCAACTTCGCGAGTTGGACGTTCTGCACGTGCTGGACTTGTTTCACCTTGGGCTTCTTCATCGGTATCTACGAGACCGAGATAGCCCATCATTTTATTGAGTGCTGACATATATAAAGTTTAGGGGTGATACGTGCGCGAACCGAGGATTTGGCTGCCTATCCGCAGATGTGTCGCGCCATGGGCTATCGCCACTTCAAAATCAGAACTCATACCAGCAGATAGCGATTTCGCCTCAGAAAAACTGCCTATAAATCTTTGATGGATTTGTGCAATCTCTGAGAATGCGCGCTGATGTTCAAACGAGACAGGGGGCACGCACATTAGGCCTGCCAATTTGATATTCGGCAAATTCACAACCGTCTCAGCAAGAGCGAAGATTTCTGCGGCAATTACTCCCCCACGCTCTGGTGCGCCATCAAGTGATAGTTGCAGAAAGATTGAAATATCTTTACTTAATTCGCCGCAGATTCGCGAGAGCTTAAGTGCGTGATCTGGTGAATCAATTGAGTGTATAAAAGTCGCCCAGCCGGCGATATCGCGCAATTTCCGGCTCTGCACTTGTCCCTGGTAATGCCAAGTTCCACTTACCTGGGCAGATTTATCAGCACCTTCTTCGCTTCGATTCTCACCAAAATTCCGTTCTCCTAAACCATGTAAAATCTCAACATCGCTAACTGGATATGTCTTGGTGACGGCGATCAAAGTTATCTCGTCTACGGATCGACCAGCACCGACAGCTGCAGCGCTGATCTGCTTTTTAACGAGATCCAGCGACTCTGTAATTGCAACCGCACGCGTCGTCATAGCCTTACTAACCCAGCCTGTCGCCCAGTTACACCATCGCGGCGATACGAGAACAAATCGGCATCTTCAACGGTGCAACCACATTGGTTCGTATCAACTGAAATTCCAGCAGTTTGTAGAATCGTAATTAGCGCTTTAGGTAAATCAAGTGCGAGCGAACCCGAATTAGTTCGTGAATCTGCCATTGGGAAATTCGAGACTACCTCTTGATGAACATCTGCAGATACTTCATAACACTTTCCACAAATAGCTGGACCAATTGTCGCCGAAATTTCTTGTGCGCCCATTTCACGCATTATTTCAATTGTTTTAACAGCTACGTTGTTTACAAGTCCACGTCTTCCCACGTGCACTGCAGCAACCGCTTCTTTTGAAGTAAGTAACAGCGGAATGCAGTCCGCAACCATCACCGCCAAGGTGATGCCAGGAATTCCGGTTACAAGAGCATCTGCGGTAGGCGGCTCATCGGTAACTTCTTCAATTACGGCAATCCGATTTCCATGAACTTGGTTCATAAATTGGACGGGGCCATGTTGAGCCGTGATTTCTCCACGATTGCGCAAGACATCGGCAGCAGCGTCTCCAACGTGATCACCTAAATTTAAGGAGGCGTAAACCCCCTCGCTTACTCCACCGTGGCGGTTTGTAAATGTAACAAGCATTAAATACTCACTCGCAGATGGAGTGGTCCGCTATTACTTCATAAAATCAGGAACGTCGATCTCATCTTCAGCGACGAGATCTTCGAATGTAACGCGCTTGCGAGGTGAAGTGTTATCAAGATCGAGGGCAACTGAGATTGGGTCATTAGCTGGAATTGGATCAGCAATACCTGTTAGGGCAGAAGCGTCGATTACTGGCATTGAAACCTTCTTTGGCTGTCCGCCATCAAAACCTGCAGCGATGACTGTTACGCGAACTTCATCTCCGAGGGCGTCGTCAATGGTTGTTCCAAAGATGATGCGTGCATTTGGATGAGCTGCTGCCTGTACAAGTTCGCACGCTTCATTAATTTCAAATAAACCGAGATCAGATCCACCGGCGACTGAGAGAAGTACTCCCATTGCGCCATCTATCGATGCTTCAAGAAGTGGACTCGAGATTGCTAACTCAGCGGCGCGAGTTGCGCGATTCTCTCCACGTGCTGAACCGATTCCCATAAGCGCTGATCCGGCATCAGTCATAACTGTTTTAACATCTGCGAAGTCCAAGTTGATTAAACCAGGTTGAGTAATAATTTCGGTAATTCCTTGCACGCCAGAGAGCAATACCTGATCCGCAGTTTTAAATGCATCAACAGCAGTTATGTTTCGATCTGAAATTGCAAGTAAGCGATCATTAGGAATAACAATTAACGTATCTACTTCAGCACGTAAGAGTTCAATGCCTTCATCTGCCTGTGCTGAACGAATTTTTCCTTCAAATGAAAATGGTCGTGTTACTACGCCAATTGTTAGTGCGCCGAGATCACGAGCAATCTTTGCAACGATAGGCGCGCCGCCTGTACCGGTACCGCCACCTTCGCCTGCAGTAACAAAAACCATATCTGCACCGCGCAAAATTTCTTCAATATCTTCAGTGTGATCGACCGCAGCTTGTCTTCCTTTTTCAGGAGCAGCACCAGCACCGAGACCTTTAGTTGACGTACGACCGATATCTAATTTCACATCGGCATCGCTCATCAAAAGATGTTGTGCATCAGTATTAATTGCAATGAACTCAACGCCCTTTAAACCAACATCAATCATTCGATTGATTGCGTTAACTCCACCGCCACCGATTCCAACTACCTTGATGACAGCTAAATAATTCTGTGGTGCAGCCACAAGTTCCTCCTTTAGAACTGTAAACCTCAACTTGAGAATTACATTTCTACGCTCTTTGATGTAGGTGAACGTAAGGCGTTATGCGTGTGAAAGCAAAGACCGACTCAAACTATTTTAAATAGTTATTTACTCACTTAACGATCGGTGCATGCGGAGCGGTGACATCGATAAGCCGAATTGATTTATTTTCTGGTAGATCCAATAGCGCAGAGATCACTTTCAATTTCAGGGAAGTGTCCTCGCCATCGCCCCAAACGATCTGCATTTTGCGGCCATTAAATTTGCCATCAATAAGAATATTTGTTGGACTTGCCGCAGTAAGGCGGTCTATTCCGTCGCTGAATTCTTTAGGCATTTCTGTAAAGACTTCGATTGCAATTAATCCACTTG
>CAMBGS010000018.1 GCA_945866305.1 Bifidobacterium breve | reverse complement strand
CTGAAGTTTTGCTTCGCTTTGGAGAATCAATCCTGCGAGACGGAGATATCGATCGCAAAGCACTGGCAGAGATTGTTTTTGCAGATGCATCATCAAGGGCGGATCTGGAAGCAATAATCCACCCAAGAGTCCGGGAACTTTTTAATAATGTGGTCGCAGATCTTGCACCAGATGAGACTCTGATTTATGAAATCCCACTATTGGTCGAAAGCAACTCAGGAGCTAATTTCGATCTTGTTATAACAGTAGAGGCGGATCTAGAAATCCGTAAAGAACGTCTGCGCAAAAGGGGAATGTTTATCTCTGAAATTGAGCGCCGTATTGCAGCGCAAGCCAGCCGCGAAGAACGCCAAGCGCAAGCCGATCACGTGATAATTAATGATGGCGATGAGGATGCGCTGCTGCGTAGCGTTGAAAACCTTTGGGAGGACTTACCGCGGCAAGCAAAGTAGGCTAGGAAAATGCGCCCGATCTCTGACCTGCAACGTAAGGTCGAACCCTTTCAGGTGATCAGCGAATACGTACCAGCCGGAGATCAGCCAGAAGCAATCGAAGAAATTGCGCGACGAATAGATGCTGGCGTCCAGGACGTGGTCTTACTCGGCGCAACTGGTACTGGAAAATCTGCGACAACTGCTTGGCTAATTGAGCGCCTGCAAAGACCGACGCTGGTCTTAGCGCCAAATAAAACTTTGGCAGCGCAACTTGCAAATGAATTCCGTGAACTTTTACCAAATAACGCAGTCGAATACTTTGTCTCTTATTACGACTATTACCAACCCGAAGCCTATGTTCCACAGACTGACACCTTCATTGAGAAAGACTCCAGCGTCAACGATGAAGTGGAGCGCTTGCGGCACTCGGCTACAAATTCATTATTGACCCGTAGAGATGTAATCGTGGTCGCCACTGTCTCTTGTATTTATGGATTAGGTACGCCGCAGGAATATATTGATCGAATGATTCGCCTAAAAGTGGGCGATGAAATTGAACGCAATAAATTACTTCGTAAATTCGTCGATGTGCAATACCAAAGAAACGACATGGCCTTCGAGCGCGGCACATTCCGTGTTCGAGGTGACACGATCGAGATAATTCCGATGTATGAAGAGTTGGCGATCCGCATTGAGATGTTCGGAGATGAGATAGAAAAGATCATGACTTTGCATCCGCTCACGGGTGAAATTCTGCGAGATGAGACCGAGATCTATATCTTCCCAGCCACTCACTACGCTGCAGGTCCCGAGACGATGAAGCGGGCGATGAGTGAGATTGAGGATGAATTACAGATTCAACTAAATCTATTTGAAAAACAGGGCAAGTTATTAGAAGCCCAGCGCCTAAAGATGCGCACTACATTCGATCTAGAGATGATGGAGCAACTTGGCTTCTGTTCTGGAATCGAAAACTATTCGAGACATCTGGATGGACGTGAAGCTGGATCTGCCCCGAACTGCTTACTCGATTACTTCCCAGAAGATTTCTTATTGGTCATCGATGAGAGCCACGTAACCGTTCCACAAATTGGTGCAATGTTTGAGGGTGACGCTTCGCGTAAGCGCACACTCGTGGAACACGGTTTCCGTCTGCCGAGTGCGATGGATAACCGTCCGCTTAAGTGGCTAGAGTTCTTAGAGCGCGTGGGCCAGAAGCTATTTCTCTCCGCCACTCCTGGAAAATATGAGATGGCTAAAGTTGAAGGCGATGTCGTTGAACAGGTAATTCGTCCGACCGGATTAGTTGATCCTGCAATCATTATCAAGCCTATAAAAGGTCAGATAGATGATCTATTAAACGAGATCAATATCCGCGCGGCAAAAAATGAAAGAGTTTTAGTCACAACGCTGACCAAGAAAATGTCGGAGGATTTGACGGATTACCTGCAAGAACGCGGAGTCCGCGTCCGTTACTTACACTCCGAAGTTGACACCTTACGTCGTGTGGAACTACTGCGCGAGCTGCGTACTGGTGAATACGATGTTTTAATCGGTATCAACTTATTACGTGAAGGTCTTGATCTGCCTGAAGTTTCATTGGTCGCGATATTGGATGCTGATAAAGAAGGATTCTTGCGATCTGCGACATCTCTGATTCAGACTATTGGACGTGCTGCACGAAATGTTTCAGGTGAAGTTCATATGTACGCCGACAACATAACAAAATCAATGGCCCAAGCAATAGATGAAACCAATCGTCGTCGCGCAAAGCAAGTTGCTTACAACTTAGAACGCGGAGTCGATCCGCAGCCACTTCGTAAGAAGATTGCAGATATTACCGATCAGATAAATCGTGAGAGCGAGGACACGGAAGCCCTCCTAAATCACGAAAAGGGCGGATCTAAGAAGATTGCTGCGACATCGGGTATTTATGATAAATCCTCGACCTCCTTACCGCGCAAAGATCTAATCGCGTTGATAGGCTCGCTCACCGATCAGATGCGTAATGCAGCGGCAGAACTTCAATTCGAGGTTGCGGCGCGTTTGCGTGATGAGATCAAATTATTAAAGAAAGAGTTACGAATGATGGAAGAGGCCGGAGTTTGAGCATCGATAAATTGGTTGTGCGCGGAGCGCGCGAACATAACCTTAAAAATGTCTCCATCGAACTTCCGCGCGATGCGCTAGTTGTATTCACTGGTCTATCAGGCTCTGGAAAATCTTCGCTCGCCTTCGACACTATCTTTGCTGAAGGTCAGCGCCGTTACGTGGAATCACTTTCCGCCTACGCACGCCAATTTCTGGGTCAGATGGATAAGCCAGATGTTGATTTCATCGAAGGTTTATCACCTGCAGTTTCGATTGATCAAAAATCTACAAATCGAAATCCGCGATCAACCGTTGGAACCATTACTGAGGTTTATGACTACCTGCGGCTTCTTTTCGCTCGTGCCGGTAGACCACATTGCCCAAAGTGTGGCAAGGCGGTCACTCGACAATCACCGCAGCAAATCGTGGATCAAATTCTCGATCTACCCCCAACTACAAAGTTTCAGGTTTTAGCGCCAGTCATTCGTGCCCGCAAGGGTGAGTTTGTTGAACTCTTCACCGACTTGGTTACACAGGGATATTCACGCGCTCGAGTCGATGGTGAAGTAATCCAATTATCTGATCCGCCAAAGTTAAAAAAGCAGGAGAAACATACGATTGAAGTTGTTGTTGATCGTTTAACTGCGAAGGCCGAGAGCAAAACCCGTCTAACCGATTCGATAGAAACCGCCCTTCGCCTTTCATCCGGAATTGTTGTACTCGATTTTGTTGATGCAAAAGGTGCGGATAAAGAACGCACATATAGCGAACATCTGGCCTGTCACGATTGCGAGCTCTCGTTTGAGGAGTTGGAACCGCGCTCTTTCTCATTTAACTCACCTTTTGGAGCGTGCGAGGAATGTTCGGGAATCGGAACCAAAAAAGAGGTAGATCAAGATCTAATTATTCCAGATGATTCAATATCAATTAATGATGGGGCAATTGCTCCGTGGTCTGGAGGGCAATCATCAGATTACTTCCTTAGATTATTGGAAGCTCTGGCTAAGGACCTACCGTTCTCGCTCGATACACCGTGGAAGAAGATCTCGGTTAAAGCCCGTGAGGCAATCCTTAATGGATATGAATACGAAATTAAGATGAAATACAAGGGGCGTTACGGGGCACGCAATTACACAACTGGTTTCGAAGGCGTCATTCCCTTTATCCATCGTCGCCACGAAGAGACGGATAGCGACTACAGCCGAGATAAATACGAAGCGTATATGCGTGAAATCTCTTGTGAGAAATGCAATGGCGCGCGTTTAAAGCCTGAGGTACTAGCCGTAACCATTGGGGATAAGAACATTTCCGAAATTTGTGATCTCTCAATTGCAGACTGTGCCGCCTTTTTAAATCAAATCAAGTTGAATAAGCGTGAAGCACAGATTGCCGAACGCGTAATGAAAGAAGTCCATGCTCGCCTCGGATTCTTATTAGACGTAGGCCTTGATTATCTATCGCTGGCTCGACCCGCTGGTTCACTATCTGGTGGAGAAGCTCAGCGGATTCGCCTAGCCACACAGATCGGTAGTGGGCTAGTTGGTGTTCTTTACGTTCTGGATGAGCCTTCCATTGGTTTACATCAACGCGATAACAAGCGGTTAATAGAGACGTTAACCCGTCTCCGTAATCTCGGTAACACTCTTATCGTTGTCGAACATGATGAAGAAACAATTCGCGCAGCAGATTGGATTGTTGATATTGGACCTGGTGCGGGTGAGCACGGTGGCAAAGTTGTTGTATCAGGAAGTTACGAAGATTTGATCGCGTCCAAAGAGTCAATCACTGGTGCGTATTTATCAGGTCGCAAATCAATTGCTATTCCAAAAGTGCGCCGCATAGTTGATCCAAAGCGCAAGCTGGTTGTCAAAGGCGCTAAAGAGAATAATCTTAAAGATATCGAAGTTGAAGTTCCGTTGGGCGTCTTTGTCTCTGTCACAGGTGTCAGTGGATCGGGTAAATCAACGCTTATTAACGATATTTTATATACGACCCTTGCCAATAAATTAAATGGAGCGCGCTTAGTGCCTGGTCGCCATCGCACAATAACAGGAATCGAATTGCTGGATAAAGTTGTACATGTTGATCAATCTCCAATCGGCCGAACACCCCGCTCAAATCCAGCTACCTATACAGGTGTATTCGACAAGATTCGTGCTCTTTTTTCAGAGACAACTGAAGCCAAGATTCGTGGATATCAACAAGGTCGTTTCTCTTTTAATGTAAAAGGTGGTCGCTGCGAAAACTGTTCAGGCGATGGAACTATCACGATTGAGATGAATTTCTTGCCTGATGTATATGTACCGTGTGAGGTTTGTCATGGCGCGCGATATAACCGTGAAACCCTAGAAGTCCATTATAAAAATAAGACCATCGCTGAAGTTCTCAATATGCCTATCGAAGAAGCGAGTACTTTCTTTGAATCGGTGCCAGCTATTGCAAGGTACTTGAAGACGCTCAGCGATGTTGGTCTGGGATATGTGCGATTAGGTCAATCAGCGCCAACTCTGTCGGGTGGGGAAGCGCAGCGAGTCAAACTGGCAACCGAACTGCAACGCAGATCAACTGGACGCACGATTTATGTTCTTGATGAGCCAACGACTGGCCTGCACTTCGAAGATGTCAATAAGTTGTTAACCGTGCTAAATCGATTGGTAGATAGCGGAAATACAGTGGTTGTTATCGAGCACAATCTGGATGTTATTAAGTGCTCCGACTGGGTTATCGATATGGGGCCAGAAGGTGGTTTCCGCGGTGGCAGAGTGATTGCAGAGGGAACACCGGAAGATGTTGCATTGGTAAAGGCGAGCTATACCGGCCATTACTTAGGGGAGATTTTGGCGAGCAATCGTGCGCCAGCGAAGAAAAAAGCTGCCGTGAAATAAATGTCTGATCCTGCAAGTTATCGGCCTAAGGAAATTCCAGAGCTTCCTGGTGTTTATCGGTTCTACAATGCAAAAGATAAAGTTATATATGTTGGTAAGGCAAAGAATCTCAAGAATCGCTTAACAACTTACTTTGGCGCAAACCTCGCTCGCAAAACTCATCGTATGGTGCATGAAGCAGTCCGAGTTGATTGGACGATCGTTGGCACAGAGCTTGAAGCACTCGCTCTCGAATTCTCTTGGATCAAGCAATATCAGCCAACTTATAACGTCCAATTCAAAGACGATAAGTCCTATCCATATCTAGCAATTTCAATGCAGGATGAATTCCCACGAATCTTTATAACCCGTAAAGAGAAGCGTTCCGGACTTAAATACTTTGGCCCTTATACAAATGCTTGGGCGCTACGAAATACCTATGAAGTACTTCTAAAAGTTTTCCCAGTGCGCTCTTGCAGTGAAGGAAATTTTAAGCGCGCCCAGCGCAGCAAACGCCAATGCTTACTGGGTGATATCGGTAAGTGCGCTGCCCCTTGCGTGGGTTGGGTAACTCCAGAGGAGCACCGTGAGATTGCGGTGAAGTTAGATGCTTTTATGGAGGCAGGAATGGAAGACATTCTTCCCAAACTTCGCGATGAGATGGATCTGGCATCTAGTCGAGAAGAATTTGAACGCGCTGCACGTATTCGTGATCAAATTGAATCTTTCGAAAAGGCGCAAAGATCTACACAAGGAAATCTCTCAGATGACCTCGATGGTGATTTCATCGCGATTCACGAGGAGGGATTACACGCCGCTGGTTCAATATTTATGGTGCGACGTGGATCAATCAAAGGATCAAGATCATGGATCGTGGATCAAGAGCGCGCTCTTGAAGGAGATGATCAAGTGGCATCACTCTTCTTCTCGATTTACAACGGAGCGGCGCCCGTAGATATCCCTAATGAGATTTACTTAAATCGCGAACCGAACGATCGACTAGCGCTAGAAGAATGGTTGAGTGGGCTACGCGGAGCCAAGGTTGCGATAAAGGTTCCGCAGAGAGGCGAAAAAGTCGAGCTTCTTCAAACAGTGGATCGCAACGCACATTACGCGCTCATCCAATTCTTGAGTAAGCGGGCCACAGATGCCGCAGTCAGCGGTAAAGCCCTTCTAGAAATCGAAGAGCAGTTGCAGTTGAAACGGACACCGCTGCGGATTGAATGTTTTGATATTTCAAATATCTCTGGGACATCAGTTGTGGCATCAATGGTTGTCTTTGAAGATGGTCTAGCGAAGAAGAGTGAATATCGGCGATTTATAATCGACACAACAACAGCATCTGATGACACTCGGGCGATGCATCAGGTTATAACTCGCAGAATGAAACGGTTATTAAATGATCGCGCAGCTGACGAATCCGATGTTGCCGAAATTGGAGGCCGATTAAGCAAGTTCTCTTATCCACCACAGTTAATTGTCGTCGATGGGGGAGCCCCACAAGTTGCCGCTGCTCAGCGCGCGCTGAATGAATTAGGAATCACGGATGTGGCTTTATGTGGACTCGCCAAGCGCTTAGAAGAAGTTTGGCTTTCTGATAATTCTGATCCACTTATCCTGCCCCGCACAAGTGAAGGTATGTATTTACTTCAACGCATTCGTGATGAAGCGCACCGCTTTGCCATTACCTTCCACAGATCGCGCCGTTCTAAAGTTATGTTGGAATCTGTTCTAGACGACATTCCACAGATGGGCCGATCTCGTCGCGCCGCACTGTTAGAGCGTTTTGGGTCTGTGGCCGCGTTACGTAAAGCGAGCCTGCACGAGTTAGCGCTGACTCCAGGTATTGGCCAGAAAATTGCCGAAATTATCTTTGAACATCTGCAGCGCCAACGCGAGAACACAGAAACACAGGGCGTTGATATGCAGACGGGGGAAATCCTATGAATTTAGCGATCCTTGACAGTGCAGGCACAATGTAGCCATGGCTAATAAAGAGTTATTGATCGTAACCGGAATGTCTGGTGCTGGACGATCCACGGTCGCCCACGCTCTGGAAGATCTTGGTTGGTATGTGGTTGATAACTTGCCTCCAGCACTTTTGCCAGAACTCGCTACACAAACAAGTAGTTCAGAGATTGCATCGCTCGCCGTTGTAGTCGATGTACGCGGCGGTAAATTTTTCGATGCTTTGAATAACTCACTACAAACTCTGAAATCTAGCGGCGTCGCCTATCGCCTTCTTTTCTTAGATGCCACCGATCAATCATTGGTGCAACGGTTTGAATCTACGCGCCGTCCGCATCCTTTGCAAGGCAAAGATCGCATCGTTGATGGCATAGAACGTGAGCGGGCCAAACTCGAGGAACTTCGTTCTCAAGCAGATGTAGTAATTGATACCTCTAATCTCAATGTACATCAGTTAGAAAAGCGCGTCGGTGAAATCTTCTCCGCCGGAATGCTGGATGCGATTCGAATCAACGTTCTTTCTTTCGGGTACAAGTACGGGATTCCAGTGGATGCCGACTTGGTTTTAGATTGTCGCTTTATTCCAAACCCACATTGGATACCTGAATTGCGCCCGCTGACGGGGCTAACAAGTGAAGTCTCGAAAAAGGTTTTAACCAGCGAAGGCGTGGCTGAATTCGTGAAGAGTTACGTTTCGGTAATTCGTCAAATGATGCCGGGATATCTGCGTGAAGGAAAGAAGTACGTAACTATTGCGATTGGATGCACTGGCGGAAAGCATCGCAGCGTCGCGGTTGCCGTAGAAATCGCCCGCCAACTGTCTTCGGAGTCAAACAGCATTGAAATATCTGCCCACGCAACCCATCGCGATGTTGGTCGTGAATGAGTGGTCGTAGTCCGCGCGTAGTTGCACTCGGTGGTGGCCACGGATTAGCAGCGACGCTATCTGCTTTGCGCGGTGTCACATCAGAAATAACTGCAATTGTTACCGTTGCGGATAACGGTGGATCAAGCGGACGTTTGCGTGATGAGTTTTCCATAATTCCACCCGGTGATCTTCGCATGGCCTTGGCTGCGCTATGCGCAGATGATGATTGGGGCCGCAGTTGGGCTGAGATCATGCAATATCGATTTGCAAGCATTGGACCACTTGATGGCCACGCAGTTGGCAACCTTTTACTGGCAGCGCTTTGGAATAAAGGGGAAGACTCGGTTGCCGGGCTAGATCGAGTTGGCTCGCTGTTAAAAGTAATCGGTCGAGTCTTGCCAATGTCGAAAGAGCCTTTAGATATTGAGGCGACATTTACCAACTCGACTGGAAGATTTATTGTAAAAGGCCAAGTGGAGGTGGCGACAGCAAAAGGGCGTCTGGAATCACTAAGGCTCCGTCCAGAAAACCCAGCGGCGCTGGAAGAGTCGTTACAGGCAATTGAAGAAGCGGATTGGATAGTAATGGGGCCAGGCTCTTGGTTCTCTAGCGTCTTGCCACATTTATTGGTTCCAGAGCAGCGTCTAGCAATCATAAATTCAAACGCAAAGAAACTATTAATTCTGAATCTCGATTCAGCCAGCGCTAGTGGTCATACTTTTAATTCCGGTGAATTTGCGGGTTACACACCGCTCGAACATATAAAAATATTACAGAAGTATGCACCAGGCCTACGATTTGATTACCTGATCGCAGATGAGAGCCTTGATTTGCGGGGAGATGAGATGCAAAAGCATCTTTCAAGTACAGGTGGAGAGTTAATCGCCGCAGATTTGCGCGATAACGCCACACTAATTCATCACAGCGCCAAAAAATTAACCTCTCTTTTCGCACACATTGTTAGTAAAACCCTGCTTGGATAAGCCCCATGGCAATGACCGCAGCAGTCAAAGACGAGCTCAGTCGTCTCTCAGTAACAAAACCTTGCTGCCGCAAAGCCGAAGTTTCTTCACTTCTGCGTTTTGCTGGCGGCTTACATATAGCAGCTGGAAAAGTTGTGATCGAGGTTGAACTCGATACGTCACAGAGCGCACGCAGACTTAAGAAAGATATCGCAGATATTTATGGACACGACAGCGATTTAGCGGTTCTCTCATCAAGTGGACTGCGCAAAGGCAGCCGATATGTTGTGAGAGTAATAGAAGCAGGCGATGCACTGGCACGTCAGACTGGATTAATTGATAGCAATGGCCGACCGGTTCGAGGTCTTCCGCCACAGGTTGTCGCCGCCAATATTTGCGATGCTGAAGCTGCTTGGCGAGGAGCGTTTATTGCACACGGCTCACTTACCGAACCGGGACGATCATCTTCACTTGAAATAACTTGCCCAGGACCTGAAGCAGCGCTGGCACTTGTTGGTGCAGCAAGGCGTTTAGGGATTACCGCTAAAGCGCGCGAAGTTCGTGGCGTAGATCGCGTTGTAATTCGTGATGGTGACGCGATTGGAGTTCTTCTAACTCGACTAGGCGCACACGAAAGCGTCCTGGCGTGGGAAGAGCGACGAATGCGACGCGAAGTTCGTGCGACCGCAAATCGTTTAGCAAACTTTGACGATGCAAATCTGCGTCGGTCTGCCCGTGCCGCTGTTGCAGCCGCCGCTCGAGTCCAACGCGCTATGGAAATATTGGGTCCAACGATTCCAGATCATTTAAAAGAGGCCGGTGAATTACGTATTAGCCACGGCCAAGCAAGCTTGGAAGAACTTGGTTCTCTTGCAACGCCTCCCATGACTAAAGATGCCATTGCAGGACGGATTCGTCGCCTCTTAGCGATGGCAGATAAACGTGCAGGAGAGCTAGGTATTCCTGATACTGAAGCGGGCCTTTCACCAGATCTTCTCAATTAGTTAATCTTCTTGAGCGTAATTCCTACGCGAAGGTAACTCTTCACGACTGCTAAGATTAGTCACGACCCCAATGATGTGGCAGTTTTATAGCCGTATACCCATCTGGTGCTACTTATGTTAGCAACGGGTCCTTACACTTCTAAAGCGAGGTTTTCACGTGATTAATGTTGGAATTAATGGATTTGGACGAATTGGCCGCAACTTTTTCCGCGCCGCACTAACTAACCCAAATATAAATATTGTCGCAATCAACGATCTAACCGATAACGCTACTTTGGCACATCTTCTAAAGTACGACTCAATTTTGGGCCGCCTAGGCCTTGAAGTTACATATACCGAAGACACGCTCACTGTTGGCGGAAAGACGATGAAGGTATTTGCAGATCGCGATCCAGCGAATCTTCCTTGGGCTTCAGTTAAAGCAGATATCGTCATTGAGTCTACTGGCCACTTCACCAAAGCCGCCGATGCAAAGAAGCACATCACGGGCGGTGCAAAGAAGGTAATCATTTCTGCGCCGGCATCTGATGAAGACATCACGATCGTTATGGGCGTAAATCACGATAAGTATGACCCAGCAAACCATCACGTTATCTCTAACGCATCTTGCACAACCAATTGTCTTGCACCAATGGCAAAGGTTCTTCAGGATAACTGGGGAATCGTTAAAGGTTTAATGACAACTATTCACGCCTACACAAATGATCAGGTAATTCTTGATTTCCCACATAAAGATTTGCGCCGCTCACGCGCTGCCGCAACAAATATGATCCCAACATCTACAGGTGCCGCAAAGGCCATCTCGCTAGTGATGCCAGAACTTAAGGGCAAGCTTGACGGTTATGCAATGCGTGTTCCAGTCCCAACCGGATCTGCAACAGATTTAACTGTTGAACTTGCAAAGGAAGCAACTGCAGCAGAGATCAACGCGGCGATGAAGGCTGCGGCTAATGGTGCACTTAAGGGATTCCTTTCTTACACTGAAGATCCAATCGTTTCATCCGATATCGTCACTGATCCATCATCTTGCATCTTCGATTCTGGCCTGACAAAGGTAATCGGAAATCAAGTAAAAGTGGTTGGTTGGTATGACAACGAATGGGGTTACTCAAACCGCTTGGTTGACCTCGTAGGTCTTGTCGGAAAATCTCTCTAAATTAAATGGGCGATTTTGCAATTAGTGAACTGCAAAGTTTTGATGTAGCTGGCAAGCGAGTATTCCTTCGCTGTGATCTCAACGTTCCGCTAAAGGATGGAAAGATCACTGACGATGGACGCATTCGTGCCTCGCTGCCAACGATTAAAACGCTCTTGGCTAATGGTGCAAGTTTGGTAATTGCGGCACATCTAGGTCGCCCCAAAGGTGAAGTGAAACTGGAGCTATCTTTAGCGCCAGTTGCTGCACGTCTATCTGAATTACTCGGAGCCGCAGTGATCTTCGCTGGAGCAGTCACGGGAGCAGATGTAACTAAGAAGGCACAGGCGCTAAAGAGCGGTGAGATTCTCTTATTGGAAAACATTCGCTTCTCGGCTGCTGAAACATCTAAAGATGAGTCCGAGCGATCTGGATTCGCAAAAGAGTTATCAGGACTAGCCGATCTTTATGTAGGAGACGGCTTTGGCGCAGTGCACCGCAAGCACGCCTCAGTCTTTGATCTGCCAAAACTTCTTCCTCACGTTGCCGGTGCTTTGGTGGCAGCAGAGGTAGAAGTTTTAAAGAAGCTAACGCAAAACCCAGAACGCCCTTATGGCGTTGTACTCGGTGGTGCGAAAGTCTCTGACAAAATCGGTGTCATCTCTAACTTGCTCAGCAAAGTAGATGTAATGGCAATTGGTGGGGGAATGGTCTTTACTTTTCTAGCAGCACAAGGAAAAGAAATTGGCTCATCGCTAGTTGAAAAAGATTTAATTGAGACTGTTCAAGGTTTAATTAAGAAAGCAGCCGCATCTGGAGTTACATTGGTTCTGCCATCAGATATCGTCGTTGCCCCTAATTTTTCCGCAGATGCGCCAGCAACTTTGGTCAAAGCTGATTCAATCCCAGCTGATCAAATGGGGCTAGATATTGGACCGGAGTCTGCAGAAGCATTTGCAAAGGCCATCCGTGGATGTAAAACCGTTTTCTGGAATGGCCCTATGGGCGTATTTGAATTTCCGGCATTTGCCAATGGAACTAAAGTCATCGCACAAGCGCTAACTGAGGTGTCTGGTATTTCGGTAGTCGGAGGCGGAGATTCCGCAGCAGCCGTTCGTGCCCTAGGTTTTGCAGATACCGACTTTGGCTATATCTCAACTGGTGGAGGCGCTTCATTGGAATACTTAGAAGGAAAAGAACTACCAGGGTTAACAGCCTTAGATCTCTAAGAGTAATCCAGAAATTTAGTATCGTTGCAGTAACTATCAAAAGGAGCAGATCATGCGTAAGCCGCTAATGGCAGGTAACTGGAAGATGAATCTAAATCATCTTGAAGCAATCGCGGTTGCCCAAAAATTGGTCTATTCCTTAGGTGATAAAGATTATGACGCAGTAGATATCGCAATAATTCCACCTTTTACCGATATCCGTTCGGTTCAGACTCTGATTGATGGTGATCGCCTACGCCTGCTCTACGGTGCGCAAGATCTTTCTCCAGAAACCAGTGGCGCATTTACGGGCGATATCTCTGGTCATATGTTGGCTAAGTTAGGTTGCACCTTTGTCGTAATTGGTCACTCTGAGCGCCGTGCAATTCATAAAGAAGACGATGCGTTAATCAATCGCAAGATTAAGGCTGCACTTGCTAACGAGTTGACTCCTATTTTCTGCGTCGGCGAAGAACTTTCTATCCGCGAATCAGGTGCGCATGTTTCTCACGTGATCCGCCAGGTACGCGCAGGTTTGGATGGATTTACAAAACCTGAACTTAAGAAAATCGTGATTGCTTATGAGCCGGTTTGGGCAATCGGAACTGGAAAGACTGCAACTCCCGAAGATGCACAGGAAGTCTGCGCAGCAATTCGTGAAGAGGTCAGCTCAATCGGATCCGCTGAAATTGCATTAAATATGCGAATCCTTTACGGCGGATCTGTTAAATCTTCCAACATCTCGGAGATTATGAAGCAGGGCGATGTTGACGGAGCGCTTATCGGGGGAGCGAGCCTAGATCCCGAAGAATTGGCGAAGATCGCCAAGTTCTACGCGGCAGAAAGCGCTTAAGTCCCGCCGGGCATCTAGTATCCTTACCGTCTATCTCCAACCAAAACATTAGGGGTTGTTCATCGTGGCTCTAGCTCTCTCAATCTTGTTGGTCATCACATCTCTCTTGATGATCTTGCTCGTTCTACTCCATAAGGGAAAAGGCTCAGGTCTCTCCGATCTATTTGGTGGTGGAATTTCTTCGAATTACGGTGGCTCATCTGTAGTTGAGCGAAACCTAGATCGCATCACAATTGTTGTCGGTGGTATTTGGTTCGGCGGCGTTGTCGCGCTAAGTCTTGTTTTGAAGGGTTAATAAATGGCAAGTGCAATTCGCGGAAGTCGTGTCGGCGCTGGCCCAATGGGCGAAGCTGAACGCGGAGATCAAATTGAACGTGCCACCGTTTCTTATTGGTGCAGCAATGGCCATGAAGTTCGTCCATCATTTGCAGTAGAAGAGACGGTTGTTATTCCCGCCGAATGGGATTGCCCAAAGTGCGGATTACCTGCTGGACGTGATCGCAACAATCCTCCTAAAGCAGTTGTTAATATTCCATACAAGACACATTTAGCTTATGTGAAAGAGCGTCGCACTGATGCTGAAGGCGCAAAAATTCTAGAAGATGCTCTACGTAAACTTCGTGGAGATGACGAGTAGTTAAAACGCTTTCGCAGCATTTAATAATTGAGTAATACCCGCACTTCGTTCCAGTAAGTTAAGACGCAGGAGCGGGTATTTTCTTGCTCCAAGTGCCCGAAAATCACCGATCGCTTGCGCCATAAGAAGCGTTCGGAAATCAAAGTCTCTTCCTGGTACGGCAAAGTTTGCATCGGTTGCGCCCGTTATTTGAAGAAACGATCCGTTCTGCTGCCCACCTTTATGGAACTGACCGGTTGAATGTAAAAATCTCGGTCCCCAACCAAAAGATACTGGTCGACCAGATTTCTCCGACAAGATCTTTCTTAGTTCGGCAATCTCAGCATCATCTCTACGATCCAGATAGGCCATGATTGCGATGTACCCATCTGAATCAGTGGTTGCAATCAAATTCTTTAACGCTGCTGTTAGCGTATTTCCATCCCCAAAAATTTCAACTATTTCATCTGTGGCTGACGGTATCAGCTGAGGTAACTTGTTCTTCCATTCCAGCAAAACAGCAGAGGTTGCCTCTTTCGCTTCCGTGACATTTGGTTGGTTAAATGGATCTACGCCAAGCGCAGCCGCCATTAAAGCAGTTACCCATTCCCAGAATAAGAAGTGTTCACCAAGTTCTGCGGCAACAGTTAAATGAGCACCCGGTGAAAAAGACACTGAGAAGGCGCCGCCACCTTCTGCATCGCTAAAGTTCTCAGTCGCAATCGGTAACCGCCCCTTTTGATCTTTTCCAGTGGACTCTGCGATCAATTGCTCGATCCAATCCGATAGACCTGGAAATTGCGATCCAAAATCGGTGAAGCCTAAATATTGTTCATTCTGGGTGATCAGTAAGTAAGCAACATCTAAGGCGATGGAAGGATCGCGCGTTAATTGCGCACGAGCGTCTCCAGCCTGATCTAAAAGTATTGAAGCATCAACGCCCATCACTGCAGCTGGAGTCAGACCAAAAGCTGTTAGTGCGCTAAATCTTCCACCTACCTTTGAATCCGCGTTGATAACTGTAAATCCCTTTGCTCTTACATCCAGATCTAGCGGCGAACCAGGATCGGTTACAAAGAGCATATGCGCAGTTGGATCTAATCTCGCATTTCTTAAGTGATCTTCAAAGAAGGAACGTTGTGAGGCAGTTTCAATCGTTGATCCTGATTTAGAACTAACGATTACCAGTAATTTATCGGGGGAGCCGTTTAGCGCGTGGGCTAGATAATTTGGATCGGTGGAATCTAAGATAAAGATTTCTTTGCCATAAGTTCTAGCAATTACTTCTGGGGCGAGAGAAGATCCGCCCATTCCGCACAACACTAATTTGTCACACTCTCTAAACTTCGCTGCAACTGCATCGAGTATCGGAAGCAGTTGACGTGAACTTTCGTCTAGATCTACCCAATTAAGTCTAACCGCTGCTTCATTGGCCGCTGCTGGCCCCCAAGTATCGGCATCTTTCTTCGCTAATCTGGGATGAGCTTCGGCAAGAGAAAGATAAACAGGATCGGTGCGATCGATCCTACTTAAAGATAGTCCGCCTAAAGTGATCATTACTTAAGGGCTGCTTCAATCTTCGCAACGATTACATCAGCGCCAAAACCAAATTCTGCGAAAAGCTTTGTGGCCGAGGCGGATGCACCATAGTGTTCTAGTGAAATAGCAATGCCGCCATCGCCAATGTATTCACGCCAACCTTGTGCAATTCCCGCTTCGATACTTACCTTTAGTTTCGCCGCTTTCGGCAAGACGCTTTCTTGATAATCAGCACTCTCTTGCGCAAACCATTCCAGACACGGTGCGCTTACAACACGTGCGGCGATAGATTTCTCAGCCAGCGCGCTTTGCACGGCAAGTGCAACTGAGACCTCCGAGCCAGTGGCGATAATGACAACATCCGCAGTGGTTGCAGAATCCTTAAGAATGTAAGCACCTTTATTAACTAACTCTGCTGATCCGTGTGAAGTGCGATCAAATACCGGAAGGTTCTGACGGGAGAGGAGTAGCCCAACCGGCTTACGGCGAAGCATTATCGCTCTCCAAGCCTCGCGCACTTCATTAGCGTCAGCGGGGCGCACTACAGAGAAGTTAGGAATAGCGCGGAGCGTTGCCAAATGCTCAACAGGTTGGTGAGTTGGTCCATCTTCGCCAAGTCCGATTGAATCGTGGCTCCAAATGAATATGCTCGGCAAATCCATAATTGCAGATAGCCGAACTGCTGGCCGCATGTAATCGCTAAAGACTGCAAATGTTCCGCCAAATGTTTTTGATAAACCATGCAGTGCAATTCCATTTAGGATTGAACCCATGGCATGTTCGCGAATGCCAAAGTGGATCATTCGTCCGTAAGGATTAGCACCTGCCATTTTGCTGCTGTTCGGCAAGAAAGAACCTGCAGTATTGATCGTCGTGTTATTGCTACCTGCTAAGTCGGCGGATCCACCCCAAAATTCTGGAAGTGATTTGGCAATAGCTGCGATGACTTCACCAGATGCTTTGCGGGTCGCGACATCTTTACCTGCAGGGTATTGCGGAAGATTGGAGTCCCAACCTTGAGGTAAGTCTCCACTAACTAAACGCTTAAGCAACGTTGCACGATCTGGATTAGCGCTCTGCCAAGCGGCGAATTCTTTATCCCAATCCTTACGAGATACTGCACTTCTGGTTTTGACTTGTCGGACGTGTGCCAAAATTTCTGGTGGCATCGCAAAATGCTGATCTGGATTAAGGCCCAACAACTTCTTGGTCTCGGCAATTTCGTCTGAACCAAGGGCCGAACCATGTGATTCGGCGGTGTTGCGCGCATTCGGTGCAGGCCAAGCAATGATCGACTGCATCCGAATTAGCGTTGGTTGGTTACTCTCTTTCTTGGCTGCAACCATCGCAGCATCCAGAGCAAGAAGATCCACGCTGCCATCATTTGCAGCTGCCACATCAATTACATTCCAGCCATATGCGCGGTAGCGCGCGGAAACATCTTCGGTAAAGGCCATATGCGTATCGCCTTCAATTGAAATGCGATTGTCATCATAAATAACTTTTAGGTTACCAAGTTCTTGCGTTCCAGCCAGGGATGATGCTTCGCTGCTCACGCCTTCTTGAAGGTCTCCATCTGAACAGAGAACCCAAACATTGTGATCAAAGAGCGAAGCATTGACGGCAGCATCTGGATCCAATAAGCCGCGCTCGTATCGCGCTGCCATGGCCATTCCAACCGCAGTTGCAACGCCGGCACCTAATGGACCTGTTGTCATTTCTACGCCAGCAGTATGTCCGTATTCAGGATGACCCGGTGTTAGAGAATTCCAGGTTCGGAAAGCTTTTAAATCTTCCATCTCAAGACCGTAACCACTGAAGAAGAGTTGCGTGTAGAGAGTAAGTGATGAATGTCCGCAAGATAGAACAAAGCGATCGCGACCTAACCACTTGGGGTCTGCTGGATCGTGTATTAAATGTCGCTGGAATAAGTTATACGCAACTGGCGCAAGCGACATTGCGGTTCCCGGGTGACCGTGCCCAGCATTTTGCACTGCATCCATGGCGAGCGCGCGGGCATAAGCGACGGCGCGATCATCAATAGCCGACCAAGATTCAGCATTATTCATTAAGAGTTTTCTCCCACGCTAGATGACTGGCTACGGACCGAGGAAGTTGTTAAGCCTAATCGGATACGCCAAGCGGCGATCCAAACTAGAGTTGCGCCTAAGAGATGTGCAGCCACAATTATTTCAGGTATTCCTGTGAAGTATTGGATATAGCCAATCGCGCCTTGCGCAAGTGAGATTGCCGCGAAGATCAAGACTCGACGGCGGTGTAATGGATTTAACCGAACGGCTACGTATAGCGCCAGCGTAAGCCCCAGTAGCGCTATGACTGCATCTGCGTGAATTATTGCGACGGAGCGGATATCAAAACCAAAGCGGCGAGCCTGCTCGTCGCCAGCGTGCGGACCGCTTCCAGTAACTAAAGTTCCCAAAACAATCACGATAAAAGTTAGCCAAATATGGAAAAGCGAAAGATTGGCAGTGAGTTTGACGGTGGGTTTTATTCGAGTTACACCAATTTCTCGCCTGTCATATAACGATGTAGCGCCGCCAATTAATATGATCGAAAGCAAAAGGTGTGCTGCTACAGGCAGTGGGTGCAAATCAGTTAAGACAGTTATTCCACCGAGAACGCCTTGACCCAAAATTCCAAGAACTTGGCCGAGTGCCAATAAACGTAAATCCCTGCGCTTTTGAAAGAAGACGTGTACCAAGACAGCGAGTGCGACAGCGATCAGTGCGAAAGTTAGTAAGCGATTACCAAATTCAATCCAAGCATGCAATTGACCCTCGGCTTGATTGGGGACAGGGGTGTAGGAACCGGGCGTACATTCCGGCCATGTAGGGCACCCCAACCCTGATCCGGTCAGTCGAACAGCGCCTCCTGTTAGGACCAACCCCGCCTGCAAGACGAGCAAAGCCCCATACAGGGCACGACGCAATTTCATGGCTCAAGACTAGGACCTTCGCCACGCTCTCTGAGTGGAAAGCGCGAGCGAATTACGACACAATAGTGTTGTGAAAATAAATGGAGGGCCAGCTCTGAAGGGCAACGACGATCCGCGTACTCGCGACGCGGTGGCCCGCTCCATCTTGGAAAATGGACCATCAACTGCGGCGGCCCTTGGCGAGCGTTTAGGTTTAACTCCAGCAGGCATTCGCCGCCATTTAGATTTACTTACCGCCGATGGAATTTTAGAAGCGCGCGAACCACGAATTTCATCAACCCGCGGCCGCGGCCGGCCTTCAAAGGTATTTGTAATGACTGATTCCGGTCGCGAAAAATTTGAACATTCTTACGATGATCTCGCAGTTGCTGCCCTGAAGTTTATGTCAGCACAATCTGGTGAGCACTTAGTTACCGCATTCGCAAAATCTCGCGCCGACGACATTGAACGCAAGGGTGCAATCGCAATGGCGAAGAGTTCAAATAAGTTAGATGCATTAGCGTCCTTACTAACTGAACAAGGTTATGCCGCAAGTGTTGGACCACGTGCCACTGGTGAAGAACTCTGCCAGCACCATTGTCCAATAGCTCACGTAGCATCTGAATTTCCCCAACTCTGCGAAGCAGAAACTGAAGCTTTCTCGAAATTGCTTGGCACACACGTTCAACGTTTAGCCACTATCGCCCACGGTGATGGTGTTTGCACTACCTACATTCCAAATATCGCAAAGAAACCACTAACAGCCGGAAAGGCGCGGTCATGACAACTGCACACCCAGAACTAGACGGACTTGGAAATTACGAATACGGCTGGTCTGACGGTAATGATGCTGGCGCTAATTCACGTCGCGGCATTAACGACGAAGTCGTTCGCGACATCTCTTCCAAGAAGAGCGAGCCACAGTGGATGCTCGACATGCGCCTAAAAGGGTTATCGCTATTTGAAAAGAAGCCGATGCCGTCCTGGGGTTCAGATCTGACTGGAATCTTCTTCGACACCATCAAATATTTCGTTCGCTCAACTGAAAAGCAGGCAGCTACTTGGGATGATCTTCCAGATGAAATTAAGAACACTTACGATCGTTTAGGTATTCCAGAAGCTGAAAAGCAACGCCTCGTTTCTGGCGTAGCAGCACAGTACGAGTCAGAAGTTGTTTATCACTCAATCCGTGAAGATCTCGAAAAACAAGGCGTGATCTTCCTTGATACTGACAGCGGATTAAAGCAGCACCCAGAACTCTTTAAAGAGTACTTTGGTTCTGTTATCCCAGTTGGCGATAATAAATTTGCTGCACTTAATACAGCTGCCTGGTCAGGCGGATCATTTATCTATGTTCCTAAGGGCGTTCATGTAGATATTCCATTACAGGCATATTTCCGCATCAACACTGAAAATATGGGTCAATTCGAACGCACGCTGATCATCGCTGATGAAGATTCCTATATCCATTACGTTGAAGGCTGTACTGCACCCATCTATAAATCAGATTCACTCCACTCAGCAGTTGTTGAAATTATTGTCAAGAAAGGTGCGCGTGTTCGTTACACCACGATTCAAAATTGGTCTAACAACGTTTACAACTTAGTAACCAAGCGTGCGACTTGCGCTGAAGGTGCAACGATGGAATGGGTTGATGGAAATATCGGCTCGAAGGTAACAATGAAATATCCAGCAGTTATGTTGATGGGTCCGCACGCTAAAGGAGAGACACTATCTCTTGCTTTTGCAGGTCCTGGACAACATCAAGATTCTGGCGCGAAGATGGTTCACGCGGCTCCGTACACATCCTCATCCGTTATCTCTAAATCAGTAGCACGTGGTGGAGGACGCACTTCTTACCGTGGTCTAGTTCAGGTACAAGAAGGCGCACACCATTCAAAGAGCACAGTTAAGTGCGACGCGCTCTTGGTGGACACGATTTCACGTTCTGATACCTATCCATATGTAGATATTCGCGAAGATGACGTGTCTATGGGCCACGAAGCGACTGTTTCTAAGATCAGTGATGATCAACTCTTTTATTTGATGTCTCGCGGCTTAACTGAAGATGAAGCGATGGCGATGATCGTTCGCGGCTTTATCGAACCAATCGCACGTGAGCTTCCAATGGAGTACGCCCTTGAATTAAACCGTCTTATCGAATTGCAAATGGAAGGCGCTGTTGGTTAATGACAACCCTTACAACCAACTATTTAACGCCAACTGGGCGTGAAGAAGCTTGGCGTTTTACACCTTTAAAACGCCTTGGTGGACTTCATGATGGAACTGCAAAAGTTTCAGATCGTCACTCGCTTTCAATGGGCTCAGCAGCAGTATCGGGTGTTTCATACGCTCTGGTTTCAGCAGCGGAAGCAGCACCTATTTCGGAAAGCGATGATGTAATTGTTGCGCGAATCCGCGATTTCGCTTCAGAAGTTTCAGTTCTTACTATTTCGGCAAATACCGAAGTTGCGGAGCCAGTATTTTTAAAACGTTCTGCTGTCTCCCTAGACAGTGCAGAGTTTTCTCGCGTTTTAATCCGTGTTGAAACCCACGCTCGTGCAACAGTAATCATTGAGAACTCAGGTGATACTCATTTGGCGGAAGACTTGGAAATTTCAGTCGCACCAGGTGCCAGCCTTACCTTGGTCTCGCTACAAGAATGGGGTAGCAAGAGTATTCATGCTGGTCGCCAACATGCAGTAGTTGATCGAGACGCTTCATTTAAATCTATTGTAGTAACAATTGGTGGCTCACTTGTAAGACTCTTGCCAACTGTTGAATTCGCCGCACCTGGAGCATCTTGTGATCTTTTAGGCGTGTACTTTGCGACCTCTGGTCAATTCTTTGAGCACCGTATGTTTGTTGATCACAAAGTACCAAACGCCAAATCTCGCGTTAACTACAAGGGCGCGCTTGCGGGCGACCAAGCACACACTGTTTGGATTGGTGATGTATTTATTCGTGCAGCAGCAGAAGGTACTGATACCTATGAATTAAATCGCAATCTCCTGCTCTCTGATGGTGCGCGCGCAGATTCAGTTCCTAACTTGGAAATTGAAACTGGCGAAATTGTCGGAGCAGGCCACGCCAGCACAACTGGAAGATTCGATGATGAACAGCTTTTCTATTTGATGTCCCGCGGAATCACTTTGGCGGATGCTAGACGTCTAGTCGTACGTGGCTTCTTTAACGAAATCGTTTCTGAAATTGGTAACGAAGAGATTCAAACGCGTCTTATGGATCGCATTGATTCTGAACTTGCTAAGGCAGGTGCATGATGAGTGATCTATCTTTTGCTTCACTCACGGCAGGTAAGCCAGTGAAGATTGAGAAAGATGGACGTGCCATCTGTGTAGCCAGAATTGGCGATCAAGTTTTCGCAGTCGACGACATTTGCTCGCACTCTGATGCATCCTTATCTGAGGGCGAGATTACTGATTTCAAAATTGAGTGTTGGTTACATGGCGCTGAATTTGATTTACGTACAGGGGAAGCGTTGACGCCTCCAGCAGTGGCACCTATAAAAGTTTATCCAGTAGTCGTTGACGGAGACTCCGTCACGGTAGAAGCGTAGTGAGGTAGTTTGATGAGTACATTAGAAATTCGCGGCCTGAAAGTCTCTGTTGATACCGAGAATGGTGCAGTAGAGATTCTTAAAGGCGTAGACCTCACAATTAAATCAGGCGAAACGCACGCAATCATGGGACCTAACGGTTCCGGTAAATCAACTCTGGCTTACTCAATAGCGGGACATCCGAAGTACAACATCACCGGCGGAACCGTAACTCT